>NZ_JBIWKI010000004.1:0-63680 GCF_044765565.1 Streptomyces sp. NPDC102437
AGTACAGCGAGGAGGCCCTGCGCGAGGCCGAGTCCGCGTTCGCGCGGATCGAGGGCTTCGTCCAGCGCGTCACCGAGAAGGCGGGCGAGAGCGTCGAGCCCGCCACCGAGGTGCCGCCGGCCTTCGCCGAGGCGATGGACGACGACCTGGGCGTCCCGCAGGCGCTCGCGATCGTCCACACCACGGTCCGCCAGGGCAACTCCGCGCTGGCCGCCGACGACAAGGAAGCCGCCGTCGCCCGGCTCGCGGAGGTCCGCGCGATGCTCGGCGTCCTCGGCCTCGACCCGCTCGACGAGCACTGGGCGGGCGAGAACGACCGCGGCGACGATCTGCACGGGGCCGTCGACACGCTCGTACGGCTCGTCCTGGACCAGCGCCAGTCGGCCCGCGAGCGCAAGGACTGGCCCGCCGCCGACGCCATCCGCGACCAGCTCAACCAGTCCGGACTCGTCATCGAGGACAGCCCCACCGGACCGCGGTGGACACTCGGCCCGCGCCAGTAGTCCCCACCGTGTGCCGCCCGGCGTTCCGGGCGGCACATCCGCACGTATCAATCGAGGGCCGCGGCCCGCGTCGCGACCAGGCGCCGGGCCTGGTCACTGTCCCAGCTGAGGGCGGCGTGCCGCATCGCCTCGACATCCGGAGGCAGGTCGAGACCCAGGTCGTCGGCGAACAGTGCCTGGCACCGCTTGATCACGATCAGGGCGCCGGCGGCATCGCCGTCGATGCAGTGCACCGCAGCCAGCAGTTCCCACAGACGCTGCCTGTACGGCGCGTCCGCGATGACACTCTCGATCCGGTAGGCGAGCATCTCGGTGCGGTTGGCGAGGACGCAGGCGGTGAACAGAGTCTGGTATGCGTCGAACCGCGCTCTGTTGAGGCCGGCGGCGTGCGCGTGAAACCACCGAGTCGCCGGAAGGTCCTGGCCGAACGGGCCGCGCCACAGGACCATGGCCTGCTCGAGCGTGGTGATCGCCGACTCGGCGTCACCGCGTGAGAGGAGACTGCGCGCATGGCGCGAAGCCTGTGTGAACCTCGACAGGTCGATCTCGTCAGGAGCGGCTTGAAGTCCGTACCCACTCTGGCCGCCGCGGTAGGTCGTGATCCTGCGGCTGAGCCCCGCACCGGCCTTTTCGAGGTCACGTCGTAAGCCCGTCAGATGGCTACGGATGTTCGCCGCGGCGGAGGTGGGGGGCGCGTCCCACAACAGTTCCGCCATCTCGGTTATCACTACCGGCTGCCCGGCCCGCAGCAGGAGGGAGGTGAGAATCGCGCGCCGTACAGGCGAGCAAATCTCGATCTTTCCCTGAACACGAAGCGGCCCGAGGATACTGAAAAGCATTCCCCCGCCTCTCATCAAAACGCAGAATCGAGGCGACTCCCGTGACACATTTTGAATTCATGGAGAAGATCTTCTCGCGGCTGGAGCGATTTATTGACCGCGCCGCTCGGCAAACACGCGCGAACACGCAGAACCAGGGACGGATGATGCTGATTTCCATCGGATCGCGGCATTTTTTCCGAATGTTCCTGCCGGAATCTCCTGTCACATAGCGTGAATATCGGACATCTACCCTCCCCCACAGACCACACCGCGAAGTCCGGGCCGACAACGGACATACGCGAACGATCGGTGCCAATGCAGGTGCAAACAGACATGGATACGGATGCGGATGCGGATACACGATTCATAATGACCCCCGTTGCGAAATTGCAGAAATCAGGCCGGCGCACAGACTCGCAAAATTACTCAGCAGCCACACACTATGCAATCGATCAACAATCGGTCACGTCGGACCGAAAGCTCTCCCTCGTTCCGGATCATAACCCGTAAGTTGAAATTGCACACGCGATCGACTCAACGAATCGGATCCACCGATTGATGCCCGTCGGTGACGCCGCCAGGAGCGGTGGAGCCCCTCGCGACCCGCGACCTGCGAGACGGGACCGATCGAGACCCCCCGCCCGAAGGGCCGGCAAGACGCTCTCGACATACGGCTTCGACGCCGCCGCGCGACGGCCGGTTCCCGACCCTGCCACCGGCGAGGCGGCCGAGGGCCGTCGAGAGGGACGGGCAGCCGTGGGGTTCCGGCCGGAGCGGGGCCCCGATGACCGCAGGCGACCTACGCGATCCTGCTTTCCTCTGAGGAAAGCAGGTGCTACTTTCCTCATAGGAAAGCAAAGACGACCAAGGAGCGCCCATGACCTCCAACGACGCCCAGGCCAGGCTCACGGAGATCCGCCGCCTTCAGGAACGGACCAGTGACGAGTACGTCCGCCACGGCTTCTCCCGCCCCTATCTGATCACCGCCGCATTGATGATCTTCATCGCTCTGGCGTCGTTCGACCTGCCGAACCCCTGGAGCGGCGCCATGCTCCTGCCGGTGTTCGCGCTGGTGGTCGGGCAGTTGATCACGTACAGGCGTCGGGCTTCCGTGCGCAGGAGGCCCACCGGCCCCGAAGTGCTCTTCGCCCTGGGTCTGTCGGCTGTCTTCCTGGCCGCCTTCGCGGGCCTTCTGGCTGCCGCCCGGGCGATGGGTGCGCCGGCGCCTCACGCGGTTGCCGCCGCGGTGCTCGCCCTGGCGAGCCTGCCGGTCGCGGGCCTGGCGCGACGCGCGTTCGGAGCACTTGTGCGGTGGGAAAGCAGGCCTCGCTGATGGATCCGGACTTCGACGAATTCCTGCACGTTCCGGCCCGGTTGTCCATCGTCGCGTTGCTGGCTCCGGCCAGTTGGGTGGAGTTCGGCTTCCTGCGGGACACCATCGGGACCAGCGACTCAGCCCTGTCGAAACAGATCTCCGCCCTCGCGAACGCCGGGTACGTCACCGTGCGCAAGGGGCGGGAGAACGGGACCAGACGCACCCACGTACGGCTCACCCCGCACGGACGGCAGGCGTTCCAACGGCATGCCGCCACGCTGGAGCGGATCGTCGCCGCCGCGCACGGGCCGACGGAGCGGTCCGCCCAGGACGACGAAGAGAACTGACCCGCACACATCCGGACGATCGCGCACACAAGGTTGAGGGGCATGCTCGAAGTACAGGAACTGACCAAACGCTACGGAACGACACTCGCGCTCGACGGGCTCTCCTTCCGTGTCGAGCCGGGCCGTGTAACCGGATTCCTCGGGCCCAACGGGGCCGGGAAGTCCACGCTCATGCGCGCCGCAGTCGGCCTGGACCGGCCGACCTCGGGCCAGGTCCTCATCGAGGGCAAACGATATGAGGAGTTACATCTCCCTCTCACCAGAGTCGGTGCGCTGCTCGATGCCAGATCACTGCACGGGGGACGCACCGTCCACGGCCATCTCCTGGGGCTGGCCCGCAGCCACCGCATCCCCGAACAGCGGGTGCGGGAGGTACTGGAGACCGTCGGGCTGAGCGCGGCGTCACACAAGCGGGCCAAGGGGCTCTCACTGGGTATGGCCCAGCGGCTCGGGATCGCCACCGCACTGCTCGGCGACCCGTCGCTGCTTTTGCTCGACGAGCCGGTCAACGGCCTCGATCCCGAAGGGATCCAATGGATCCGCCGCCTGATGAAGAAGCTGGCCGGCGAGGGCCGTGCTGTCCTCGTCTCCAGCCATCTGATGAGTGAGATGGCTCTGACCGCGGACCATCTGATCGTGATCGGGCAGGGACGGCTCCTCGCCGACGCATCCGTCGACGACTTCGTCGCACGCCACTCACGTTCGTACGTTCTGGTCCGCACACCTGAGCCGGAACGGATGCGTGATCTGCTCGCGGCCCAGGGCATCCACGCGGACACCGGGCCCGACGGGGCGATCCAGGCTGTCGGGACACTCCCGGAGACCGTGGGCACCCTGGCGGCCGGGAACCAGGTGCCCGTCTATGAGATCAGCCGCCACGTCGCATCCCTGGAAGAGGCATTCATGCAGTTCACCGACGCCGCCGTGGACTACCGCGCGAAGCCGGAGGTGCGGTGACGATGGCAGACATCGGCGCGGCCGTGGCCTTCGAGTGGACCAAGATCAGAACCCTTCGGTCCACCCTGTGGAGCCTGGCCCTCTACTTCCTGGCAAGTGTGACCTTGGCTCTCCTCACAGGCGGCTTCCTGCGGAGCAGTCAGCAGCGCATGAGCGCGGAGGCAATGGCGAAGTTCGATCCGGTAGCCTCCGGCTTCAGCGGGCTCCGGCTCGGATTGATCGCGCTGGTCGTCTTCGGCGTACTGATCGTGAGCAGCGAGTACGCGACGGGCACCATACGCAGCTCACTGCTCGCGGTACCGCGACGCGGTGTCTTCTACGGGGCCAAGATGCTCACCGGTGGCGCCGCGGCCTTCGTGGTGTCCGTCGTCGTGGTGGTCGTCGGTTTCCTCACCACGCAGGCCGCCATGGGCAGTCCGCGGAGTGTCGCGCTCACCGATGACGGGGTGCCGACCGCACTGGCCGGAGCGGTGCTCTACACGACGCTGCTCTGCGTCTTCTCCATGGGACTCGCCAGCGTGCTGCGCAGCTCCGCCCTCACGATGGGCATCCTGGTGCCGCTGTTCTTCATGCTCTCGACCATCCTCAACAATCTTCCCGGTGTGCAGAAGGCCGCGCAGTTCCTGCCCGACGTGGCCGGCGGGCTCATCCTCTACAGGGAGCAGCAGGAAGGCACCGTCCTCAACGCCTGGACCGGCATGGCCGTGCTGTTGGCCTGGACCGTTCTCGCCGTGAGCGCCGGATATCTGGTGACACGGCGCCGTGATGTCTGAGGCTTTGCCGACCTGGTGAGTCGACACGGTGGCCCCGCGTCCGGAAGTCATCGGGACGCGGGGCCACCGCGCTCGAACGCCCGGGACGTCACCCCCGCCCGGCACCGCCCCTCGCGCTTGGGCCCGATTTTGGGGCCAAGGGCCCAGGTCACCCGGCTCGTACACCCGTACGCTCACGTCGACCCGAATGCGAACTGCGGGCACAGGCATGGCGAGTGGGCGTCGGAGAGGAAGAACCGTGACTGGTGGCGGGGGCTGGGGAAGCGGAGGCGCGGGCCACATACCGCCGGGGAGCGGGGGTGGCGGATCCGGTGCGAGCGGGGGCGTGTTCTTCGCGCTGACCCGTAGCTGGGCCGCCGGCGCGCTGGTCTACATCGCCGCCGGGTATCTGGTCTCGCGCGGGCTCGTCGAGCTGCTGGCCAGCGACGAGCGGCTGGCCGGATTCGGCTGGCGCCTGGCCCTGATCCACGTACCCGCCGTCATCACGACCGTCCTCACGGTTCTGGCCTCCGCGCGCGTCCTGCCCGACGAGTACCGCGAGTCCCGCCTGCTGACGCTCCTCGCCTCCCTCACCGTCCCGCTGGCCGCGCTCGTCTACGGGCTGGCCGTGTCCTGGCATCTCGTGGACGTCGAGGGCACGTTGATGCCGCTCGTCTCGCTGGCGACCGGCGCGGCGGCGGGACTGGCCGTCGACCGGCTCCTGGACGACCGCGCGGACCGGCCGGAGCCGGCCCCGTACCAGCCGTACTCCTGGCGGGACGGCGGTGCCACCGCCATGGAGTACCTCGGGGTGGTCGTCCTCGTCGTGACGCTGATCGGCGCGATGGCCATGGCCGGTGTCGGCGGGCAGATCGGTGAGCGCATCCGCTGCGCGATCAGCTCCATGGGCGGCGGCGGTGGCGGCTGTTCCACCGGCGGCGGGGACACCACCGCGAAGCCGAAGACGGACGCCGACTACGAGCCCAAGATGTGCCAGGTCTCCAGCATCTCCGACACCGTCGGCGACAAGGTCAAGATCGGCTGGTTCGAGTGGGGCAACGAGTACGGCTTCCAGCAGAAGGTCAGCCAGGCCAAGACCGATGTGAACGAGGACGGCAAGGTCGACGAGAACGACAAGCTCGTCTACATGACGTTCACGGACGCCGCCTCGGCCGGAGCCACCGCCAGCACCCCCGGCGTCAAGCTCGGCAAGCTGGGCAAGGCCGATGTGGACGTCGGCGGCGGCATCAAGATCACCAACGGTGACACCTGGGTCTTCAAGAGCGAGGAGGAGGCCCAGAAGATGAGGGACGACATCGAAGAGATGAAGATGTGGGAGACCTCCACCAAGTACAGCGGCGGCTACGGCGGCGGCTGGTACTCCGGGATGAAGTGGGCCGACAAGAAGAAGGACGTCGAGAGCAAGATCGGCGACAAGAAGATCTCGTACTCGACCATCGGCCTCAACGCGTACGCGGACGGCGGCCTCTCCATCAGCGCGGGTGACGAGTCCAAGCTCGGCGCGAAGCTCGGCGGCAAGGCGAAGTTCTCTCCCGAGGTGACCATCACCAAGGACGACGTCAACGGAAACGAGTCGTACACGTACACCGCCAAGCTCGAACTGGAGGGCAAGGTCAGCGGTTCGGCCGGCCCGCTGGGCGGCGCGGCCTCCGCGAAGGACAGCCGGACCGGGGCGGTCACCGTCACCCGTGACCAGAAGACCGGCAAGATCGTCCGGATCGACATGACCCAGACCATCGAGAACGGCTCGACGTCCGACAAGGGCGACATCAGCGGCGACAACGGCGAGAAGGGCAAGGACAAGCGCGGCGGCAAGGTCAGCGGCTCGGACTCCTCCGGCGACACCGGCATCGAGGTCCGGACGAACTCGATCGTCTTCGGCAAGGACACCGACAAGGCCACCGAGGACAAGCGCGCCGTCGCCGAGCAGTGGCTGGACGGCTCCGGCAACAACACCGCTCCGTTCGAGTACATGTTCGGCGATCATTCGCTGGAGCAGAAGCCCACCGGAACCGACCCCTTCGACCAGCTGATGTACGAGGACGGCCTGTCCAGCAAGATGAAGTACAACGGTCAGACGGACGCGCAGGAGTTCGGCTTCGAGGTCTCGCTCGGCATGAGTCTGGGATTCTCCATCTCCGACGAGCACAAGAAGGAGACACTGACGGACGCGGAGTTCCTCGGCGCTCCGCAGGGCGACAAGCGCTCGTACCTTCCGTACAGCTACTGCGCGAAGTAGCTGTACGGGAAGCAGCAACCGGGCACGACGAAGAGGCGATAGGCGATGACGACGACCAAGAAGACGTACCGGACCATCGGCGCGACCGCGGCCGCCGCCATCGGCCTCGCCCTGCTCACCGGCTGCGGCGGGGAGAGCGCCGCGCTCCCGCAGGGCTGGGACAAGCTCGACACCAAGAGCCTCTCCGTCGGCTACCCCGGGGACAAGGGCTACAAGGAGCAGCCCGCGGCCGACCGGGCGAAGACCAACGCGGCCGTCGCGCTCAAGGAGGAGGGCGGGCTGCGCACCGGCATGGTCTCGGTGCAGCTCGACTTCGCCACGGGCGTGGACAGCGCCGCCGAGGCGGCGTCCGCGGCGGGCGCCGGCATCGGCCTCGGGGCGACCCGCAAGGGGACCGAGGAGGTGCGGCTCGCGGGTGCGGAGAGCGCCCGTGAGGCGCGCCGGATCGACTACGAGTTCACGTCGAGCGGCGAGGACCGGACGCCGGCACAGGGCACCCGGATGACGGGGGTCGTGGTGGCGGGCGTCGATTCGAAGGACGTGCCGTTCGCGGTCCGGATCAACGCGGTGAAGGGTTCGCTGAGCTCGAAGGACCTCGACGCCTTCGTCGACTCGATCACGGTCAAGTAGCGGACCGGGAGCGCTCGTTCATGCAGATCCTGCCCGGTGGCACGGCCACGTTCCTGCTGCTGTTGGGCCTGCTCCTGGGCGCGTTCGCACTCCGTTCCGCGCTGCGGCTGAACCGGGTGCTGCGGCTGGTGCGGCACGGCGAACGCGCCGAGGGCCGGTGCTCGGACCGCCGGACGGTCGACCGGGGGCCGGGCTCCGAGCGTGCTTACGCCACCGAGTACGTCTTCGCGTTCCGTACCCGCGAGGGCCGCGACATCGAGTTCACCGACCATGCCCCGGGCCCGTTCGGCTTCGAGGTCGGGGCACCGGTCCGGGTCAGCTACGACCCGGCCGACCCGGCGAGGAGCGCCACGGTGGCCGGGCCGGGGGCGTGGGGTCCGGTGCTGATGCCAGCGGCGTTCACGCTCGTGCCCGGGGCGTTCGCGGTGGGGCTGCTGCTGGGGTTCGCGGCGATGCGGGGATGGCTCTGAGGGCGGCCGGCCGGGCGGGGGCCGGGGCGGTGGGACTGCTGGTCAGAACCTGGCACGGTCGAAGGGCTCCGGGAGCGGCGTCAGCGCCCCGGCCGCCCGCAGTCGCATGTTCGCCTCGATGACCGTCTCGATGGACGGGGACTCCGTACCGCCACGGGTGAGGTCGATGACCAGTCCGTCGTGCGCGGTACGGACGTACGTTCCGGGCAGGCCATCGGGGGCGAGGGCGGCACGGCCGGCGGAGAGGAAGACCGCACGGCCGCAGCGGGGGTCGCTGTTCGCCAGGTCGAACCGCTCGGCCACCGCCCGGTACTGGGGCTTTCCGTACACCTGCCCGGCGTCGATCTCCCAGTGCTCCGCGAGGACACGCAGGATCTCCGGGGCGCGCCGGATCACTTCGGCGGATTCGTCGACCTCACGCGACCGGAAGGTGAGGGAGACGGAATGCGGTGCGTGGAGCGACGTACCGCCCGCGTGGATCGCGAAGGACACGTGCGCCGCTCCGGGATTCCGGGCCCACAACGACGACGTGTAGCCCACCACGTCGAGGTCGGGGCCCGTGTTCGTCCGTTCGATGTACTCCGCCAGTGCGGGAACCGAGGGCTCCAGCAAGGGGTCGGAGGCGATACCGTCCTCGGATTCGTGCCATGCGCCGAAGGTCGGGCCGTCGATGTTCCTCAGCGCGGCGAGCGTGCCGGACCAGCGCTCGGCGATGTCCGGCACGCATTCCCCGCGAGGACCCCAGAGACCATTGACGACTACGTACAGCACGACACGCTCTCCTCGGGTTCCCGGTCCTGAGTTCCGCTCCCGGCAGGCGCTCAGCCGACCAGGTCATCAGGGGTGTTGATGACCTTAACGTTGATGCCCCGCTCCTCGAACATCTCGCGCGCCGCCTCGGCGACGTTCGGGTCGGAGAGGTGCCACTCGACCGGTTTGCCGCGTGCCGCGTCGACCTGCCGGGTCGCCTGGTCGGCCCACCGGTCGGCGATCTTCGGGGTGAGGGTTCCGGTATCGGCGTTGTAGAAGTCCTTGCCCGTGTACCCGTACTTCGCCTCCAGGTAGGTGCCCCGCGAGGCGTCCCAGCCGTCGAAGTCGACGGGCTTGCCCGTGAGCTTGTCGAGCGGTACCTGGTACTCCTTGCCGCGGCCCACCTTGGAGATCTGTTCCTGGTAGCGGGCGCCCATCTCGGACGCGTAGCTGAAGACGCCCGGCCTGATCTCCGCCCAGTTCCCGTCGCCACCGTCCTTGGCGCCCGTCGTCGGGTCCTTCAGGTCCTCGTACCAGGCCGGCTTGGGCTGATTCTGGGCGCGCTCCAGCCCCTGCCTCCGCTTCGCCGCGGCGGCGGCCTTCTTCGCCTCGTCGGCCAGTCGCTGGGCCTCGTCGGCGGCGGCCTTGTCCTCCGGGTCGACGTCGCCGCAGTCCTTCGCGAGGAACCCGACGGGTACGGAGATGGGCGGCGCGGCGATGGTGCCGGTGCCCGAGCCGGGCAGTCCGACGCCCGCACCACTGCCGTACGGGACCCGGACGCGACCGCCCATCCCGACGGTGCAGCCCTTGAGACCGGCTTTCTCGGCGGCGTCGTCGGCGTGCCGCTGCGCTTCCTGCGCGGCCCTCTCCGCGCCGTCGACGTCGCCCGCCTTGGCGGCCTTCCTCGCCTTGTCGGCTGCCTTCTCGGCCTTCTGGGCGACTTCGCCGAGCTTGCCGAGCTTCCCGAGCTTGCCCAGTTTTCCGAACTTGCCGATGAGCTTGGCCTCGCCGTAGCCCGGGATGAACAGCGAGCCGATGTTCCAGAGGCCGGTGCCGATCGCCTGGCCCTCGTCGCCGTTCTTCCACATGTCACGGACTTCGTCGCCGATGAACATGTCGTCGAGGACCTTGACGCCGGTGCCGCCGGACGCCTTGGTCCAGTCCCAGATCGCGCCGAGGTAGTCGCCGTCGTCCCACTTGCCCCCGGCGTCCTTGGAGTCCTGGCTCCACTTGTCGCCGAGGCTCTTGCCGTAGTCCATCAGGCCGTTCCACGCATCGACGGGGTGGAAGATCGTGCTGATGGTGCCGGTGATGTCACCCCACAGGCCGTCGCCGATCAGACCCTTGAAGAAGCCGCCGGTCTGGTGCGCGGCGCAGGAGAAGAACGCGCCGACGCCCGAGGTGCAGCTCTCGTCGGACTTCCCGTCGTCGCCGTCGCCGGAGTCGTCCTGGTCGTCGTCGCCGCCGTTCGGCTCCCCGGTGGTGTCCACGTCGTCGCCGCCGTCGTCGACCTGGATGGCGGGATCACCCCCGTTGGAGCCCGCGGAGCTTCCGGAGGCGCCGGATTCGCCCGAACTGCCGGAGCCACCCGAGTCGGACCCCGAGCCACCCGATGCGCCCGAGTTGCCGGCTCCGCCGGCCGTGTCGGAGCCGCCGGCCGTGATGGAACCCCCGGCCGTGTTAGATCCCCCGGCCACGTCCGATCCGCCCGAGTCCGTGCCGCCGGAAGCGGCCGTACCGCCGGAGTCCTTGCCGGGACCCGCCTCCACATCGCTGCCGGGCGCGGGGCAGGCGCTCCCGGTGAGCCGGCAGATCGCGTCCTGCATCCCACCGGTCAGCTGGGCGGCGATGCCGGTGACGACGAGCCCGCCGATGAGGGCCACGACCACCAGGATCATGCCCAGGTATTCCATGGCGGTCTGACCGGCGTCGTCCCGGCGCCACTTGATCATGCGCGCGATGCTGAACCGCCGGTGCGGCAAGCGCTGTTCGAGGGGCAGGTCGAACCATTCGCGCGAACTCGGCCGGAACAGCAGGACGATGACGGCGACCGGCATCACCAGCTGGGTGACAGCCCGCCCACCGCCGTCCCCGCCGAGGTTCGCCAGCGCGCCGAAGGTGAGCCAGATGTGTATGGCCAGCAGTCCGCGCCAGATCCAGACGCCGCCGGTGCGCGCGTACAGCGAGAGCACGAAGGCGGTCACGCTCGGCAGCGCCGCGTACAGCAGCAGCCCGAAGAGCTGGCCGTCGACCTCGTCGACCGCCGACGCCACCGTCAGTACACCGATGCCGCCCAGAGCCGCGGCGGCGAAGAGGAGCCGTACGAGGATCAGCACCGCCTGCAGCGGGCGCGGCAGGGACTGCCTGCCCTGCCGACCCACGGCGACGGCCCCGCCCCCGCCCCCGCCACCCGAAACCGCAAATCCGCCTATGCCAGACACGACGAGTCCCCCACCTTGCCGGTGTACGGCCACAGTTCAGCCACTCCACGCATCCGACCACACCGGCACCCATCGGGGCATGGGCCTCAGGACCCAATGCAAGGCTCAAATTCGGCGCTACCGGGCGGGGAGCCCCTACCGGACGGGGAACCGTCACCGGGCGGGGAGCCGCTAGCGGACGGGGACCTCGCTCCCGAAGAGCATCCAGGGCGACTGGTCGTACGAGGCCACCCCGGCGAGCTGCGGCTGCATCGCGGCTATCTCGTGCCGCACGGCCAGGGTGTCGGGCCAACTGTCGAAGAACGTGGTGCCGTTGATGACGACGCCGCTCCAGTCCGTCGCCACGGAGGCACCCTCGCGGTCGACGACGAAGCCGATGCAGAGCACGGAAGCCCGCCCTATCGCCTCCCTGATCGCCCTCGCGGCCACCTCCTGTTCGTCCCGGGTCAGCCGCCCGAACCCGAATTCGAGCGCGACCACTCCGTCCCTCATGCGGCGGATGCGTGCGGGCACATCGGTCCCGCTGTCCACCCACAGCACGAAGTCGACGCTGTCGAGCCGCTGGAGTCCGGCGAGGAGCACGAGCTGCTCCCTGGTCACCCATGACGGGGTGCCGTGCGGGCCGGGCCCCGGGCCGAGCAGGGTCACCCGCCGGGTGACCGGGTGGCTGAGCCGCAGGCCCGCCGCGTCGAGATCGCTGAAGAGCGACTCGGAGTCCGGGCGGCTCCAGCCGAGGTGGTACGAGTAGAAGAAACCGTCACTCATCGACAAATCACCCCATGAATGTGTGGAGACAGAGATGGAGACAGATGGAGATAGGCGGAGACGGACTGAGACAGGTGCAGACAGATGGCGCGTGCAGCTCCGGATGTCTGCGGGCACGCCGGACAGGCGCTGGTCGCGGGCGCCGGCCGGTTGGCTCACAGTTGGTCGTGCACGAGCGTAATGAGGCAGGATCGCCGGGGCGTGGGCCCACGGGCCCAGGGGCGGGCCCCATTGGACAATGCGGTGGACAGGGGACGGTCCGTCGCACATCGTGTACGGCGATGACACGCACCGATTCGCCTCCCGCATGGGACGAGCGCACCCAGTTGGCCACCTTCCTCGACTACGTCCGCGCCACCGCCCGCGCGAAGTGCGAGGGCCTCTCGCCGGAGGACGCCCGCAGAGCCCCGCTGCCCGGATCGCCCCTGATGACGATCGCCGGGCTGATCAACCACCTCAGCTGGGTGGAGTACTACTGGTTCGAGGTGGCCTTCCTCGGTGGCCCGGACGAGGGCCCGTGGACCGACGAGGACCCCGACCGAGAAATGCGCATCGCGGTGGACATGCCACTCGCCGATGTACTTTCACTCTACGAGGAACGAACCTCCCGCTACAGCGAACTGGTGGCCTCCACCGACCTGGACACACGGGCCAAGCAGCCGCGGCGCGACGGCAGGCACCCCGACCTGCGCTGGGTCGTCATGCATCTGATCGAGGAGACCGCCCGGCACAACGGCCATCTCGACGTGATCCGGGAGATCGTCGACGGCACCACCGGCGTGTAGGCCGGCCCTGCTGCGACGCGGGAGCGCATCGCCCCGCCCCCGCCGGCTATCCGATCCCGGCGACGGCGGGTGCGATGCGCTCCGCGATCTGGTGGGTGAAGCTGACCGGATGCCGGTCGGGCAGCACCTGGATCTCGCTGATGCCCAGGTCCGCGTACGCCTGCGCGTCGGCGAGGAACGCGGCCGGCTTCTCCAGCACCGGCCCGCCGTACATCACGGTCTTCGTGATGGCGTCGTAGTCGCGGTCCTCCGCCTCGCAGTGCGCCCGCAGCACATCGAGCTTGTGGGCCACTTCCTCCTGGTCGGTGGCGAAGAGGTTGCACGCGTCCCCGTAGCGGGCGACCAGGAGCAGGGTCTTCCTCTCGCCCCCGCCGCCGATCATGATCGGCGGGTGCCCGCCGATCGGCTCGGGCACGCACAGCGTCTCGGCGAGCCGGTAATGACGGCCCCGGAACGGGCCGTTGTCGTCGCTCCACATCTGGAGGCAGATGCGGAGCGTCTCCTCCAGCCGTTCGAACCGTTCGGCGACCGGGACCACCGGCACGCCGAGCCCGTACTGCTCGCGCTCGTACCAGGAGGCGCCGATGCCCAGCCTCGCCCTGCCGCCCGACAGCACGTCGAGGCTGGTGACGATCTTCGCCAGCAGGCCGGGGTGCCGATACATCACCCCCGTGACCATCAGGCCGAGCGTCATCCGCTCGCTCACCGCCGCCACGTAGCCGAGGGTGGTGTACCCCTCCAGCATCGGTTCGTCGGCGACGCTGCGCCCCGTCTCCATCTGGAAGTAGTGGTCCATCACGCTGAAGGACGCGATCCCGGCCTGCTCGGCGACCCGCACCGACTCCGCGAGCGTGGGCGCGATGAGCGCCGGGTCGGCCGGTGTCGAGTAGTTCCAGTAGTGCAGACCGAGCTTCATGTCCGCCCTCCGAGGGCCGAGGGGCTCGGGCGCGGGGCTGCGGCGCCGTCGCGGCCGGGGTCTGTCACGCTACGCGAGGCGGCACCCGTCGGCATGTCGGAGGGAACCAGTTTGCTACGATTTCAAAATATCTGAATCGGGATCATCCCTTCTATGCTGGAGCCATGGAGACCACGCGCGATCCGGCCCACGGCGCCGACTCGATCGACCGGCACATCACCCGATGGCGGCGCGAGGTCCCCGACCTGGACCCGCTCGTCGAGGGTGCCGTCACCCGGATGCAGACACTGGTGCAGTACCTCCAGGGCCGCAAGGAAGCCGGGCTCTCGCAGCGCAAGTTGAAGATGTGGGAGTACGAGATCCTCTGGCGGCTGCGGTCCGCCGGCGAGCCGTACCGGATGACGCCGACGCAGCTGGCCGAGGGCCTGGGCACCCATCCGGCGACGCTGACCAACCGGCTGGACCGCATGGCGAAGTCCGGCTACGTGACCCGTCAGCCCTCGCCGGAGGACCGCCGGAGCCTGCTCGTCGTGCTGACCGAGAAGGGGGCCGACGCCTGGTCGTCCACGATCGGCGAGCAGATGGAGACGGAGCGCGCGCTCCTGGCCCCGCTGAGCGAGGCGGAGCGGGAGCAGCTCGTGGTCCTGCTGCGCAAGATCGCCTCGGCGGCGGAGTCCGACGGCCCGCCGCTCATGCCGTCTCCCGACTGAGCCCCGTACCGCGTGCTGCGCACCCGCGCCGCGCGCACGTAGTCGTACGCGGACACGTGCAGGTACGCGGACACGTGCACGGACACGTACACCGATCGTTCACGGCAATCCGGCACAACGGCTTGGATACCTCAACTATCTTGCTGCCGTGGAACAGTTGACCGCCGAAGATCCCCAGCGCATCGGCCCCTACCGTCTGATAGCCCGGCTGGGCGCGGGCGGCATGGGCCTGGTGTACCTCGGACGTTCCGAAGCCGGACGGACCGTGGCCGTGAAGGTGGTGCAGGCCGAACACGCCCAGCACCCCGAATTCCGCAAGCGGTTCACGCGCGAGGTGGCCGCCGCCCGACGGGTGGGCGGGACCTGGACGGCGACCGTGCTCGACGCCGACACCGAGGCCCGGGTGCCCTGGGTGGCGACCCAGTACATCCCCGGGCCCGATCTGACCACCGTGGTCGCCAAGGACTTCGGACCGCTGCCCGAGCACTCGGTCCGCACCCTCGCCAACCGCCTGGCCACAGCCCTGGAGTCGGTGCACGGCGCGGGGCTGATCCACCGCGACCTGAAGCCGTCCAACGTGCTGGTGACGGTGGACGGGCCGCGCGTGATCGACTTCGGGATCGCGCGGGCCATGGACAGCCTCGCCGGGGACAGCCTGCACACCCGCACCGGAATGCTGATCGGCTCCCCCGGCTTCATGTCGCCCGAGCAGGTGCGCGGCCTCGAACTCACCGCGGCCAGCGATGTGTTCTGCCTGGGCGCGGTACTGGTCTACGCCGCCACCGGCCGCCTCCTCTTCGGCGCCACGGAGACCGGCCTGAACGCGCACCTGTTCCGGATCGCGGAGGAGGAAGCGGACCTGACCGGTGTACCGGACTCACTCGTCGACCTCGTACGCGCCTGTCTGCACAAGGACCCGGCACAGCGGCCCACACCCGCCGACGTGGTCGCCCGCACGTCCGGCGACCAGGGCGGCGAATGGCTGCCGGGCTCTGTGCTCGCCCAACTCGGGCGGCACGCCGCCCAGTTGCTGGACTTCACCCCGGAGCCGAGGAGCGCTCAGCCGGACCCGCGCGTCCCGTCCCAGCCGCAGCACGCCGACCGGCCCCAGCCACTCCCCCCGCACCCCGCGTACGCCCCGACAGTGCCGGAGGACCACCACCCGTCACCGGGGTTCGGGCCGTCCCTGAGCAAGGCGCCTGCCGGCCTGCCGACGGCCCCCGTCCCGGCAGGTGCGCAGGCTCCGCACCCCAGGCGGTGGCTGGGGCTGGGGGTGGCCGCGCCGGCCCAGCTGCTGGTGCTGACCGGCACGACGATCACCAGCACCGCACTGCCGTCCATCTACGCCGAACTGGGCGCCTCCTTCAACCCGAGCCTGTTCACCACCGCCTACATGCTGGCCTTCGGCCTGCTGCTGCTGCTCGGCGGGCACCTCTCCGACCTCCTGGGCCGCAAACGGGTGTTCGTCATCGGTTCGGCCGGTTTCGCCGTTTCCTTCGCGGTCGCCGGCCTGGCTCCCTCCTTCAATCTGCTCGTCCTCGCCAGCGCGCTCCAGGGCATGTCCGCCGCGCTGCTCTCGTCGTCGGCGCTGGCCCTGGTCTCCGCCGGATTCAGTGCCCCGAAGGAACGCGGCAAGGCCTTCGGCGTCTACGCCGCGGTCGCCGGCGCCGGCACGGCGTTCGGCATGTTCGCGAGCGCCACGCTGGTGGAGAACCTGAGCTGGCGCCTGTGCATGTACGCCATTGCCGTGCTCGCTCTGGTCATCACGGTGTGCGCGGCCGCGCTGGTGCACGACCCCCACCCGGTCCGCACCCCTGCCCGCCTCGATGCACCGGGCCTGACGATCGGCTCCGTCGCACTCATCGCCCTCGCCTTCGGCTTCGACAGGGCCCAGGCGACGGGCTGGGTCACCCCCCTGCCCCTGATCCTCCTCACGAGTGGTGTTCTCCTGCTGCCGGCCTTCGCATGGCAGCAGACCAGTTCACCCAACGCACTCGTCCCGGCGCACGTGCTCAGGGACCGCAACCGTGCGGGCTCTCTCCTGACCCTGTTCCTCCTCGGCCTGAGCCTGTTCGCCATGTTCCTGATCCTGAACAGGTACTTCCAGGGCGTCCTCGGATATTCCCCGGCCAACAGCGCCATGGCCCTGCTGCCCATGGCCGGCGCGGCCGTCCTCGCCGCCACCCAGGTCGCCGCCCGGCTGTGCCACCGGCTGGCGCCCCGCAACCTGATCACGCCGGGCCTGCTGCTGGCGGCGATCGGCCTGGCGCTCCTGACCGGGATCGATGCCGACAGTGTGTACACCGCCCAGGTGCTGCCGGGCACGCTGCTCATCGGCTTCGGTGCCGGACTGGCTCTCACGCCGCTGTTCACCACCGTGACCGGCGGGCTCGCCGCGCAGGGTTCCGGCGGGACCTCGGCGATCGTCCTCGCGGCCCAGAACGTGGGCGGCTGGGCCGCCTGGCCCCTGGTCACCGGCGTCCTCGCCTCGGCGATCTCCGCTCGGCTGACCAACACCCCGGACATTCCCGCCTCTCTGGTCGAAGCGGCGAAGAACGGCTTCCCGATCAGCCGGAACAATCTTCCGCCGTCGTTCTCCGCAACCCTGGACCGGATCAACGCCGCGGTACTGGACGGGTACTCCGTAGCCCTCTGGTGGACGGCCGGCCTCACCCTGCTGGCGAGCGTGCTCGCCGGTCTGCTGGTCACGGCCAGGGCTCCCAAGGAATGACCCGGGCGAACAGCCCCAACGGATCCTCCCTGAGCCCTGCGTTGCGCGTCAGTGGCACCGAGGAGGCGGCACCCCGCCCCCTCGGTGACCTGGAGGCAAGACGCATGAGGCAACGAACCACACGTATCTCCTCGCTCGCCCTGGCGATGGCCACGACCGTGGGAACGGCTCGACGAGGTGCCGCTGGGCAACGGGACCGGCTACGGACTCGGCGTCGAGTTCGCGGAGCTGTCCTGCGGCGTGAAGGTGGTGGGCAAGAACGGCCGTACGAACGGCTCCCTGTCCGCGATGGTCGGCACACTGGACGGGAAGCACCAGCTGACGTTCAACATCAACGGTGACTGGTTGTGGGACGGAGACACCTACGTCGATGTGATCGAGGCGGAGTTCTGCGACAAAGCCCCGTCCTCGGCCCCGGCCCCGGGTGACGCCGGCACCCCGAACGCCGTCAACATTCCGGCCGCCCTCAACTAGCCATAAACGCACGGAACTTCGCGGCCCCCTGGACGGAATGGCCGACCCGACCCCTCACTGAACCTGTGGGACGTCCTTGACGAACACGATGCCGTCGCTGCCCGCCAGGTGGGCCGGGTCGAAGGGGGCGTAGCCGAACCAGGGGGATACGCGGGGGCCGGGCCGGGTGTCCCCGAGGGCGGTGGCGAGCCGGCCGGCGTCGATGACGCAGCGGTCCTCCGGGAGCGCGTACAGGAGTCCTTCGAGGGTGTCCGGTGGCGGGGTGTCCACGCCCTGGTGCCGGATCGTGCCGAGGGCCGTGGCCACGAAGGCGTACTCCTCGCCGAGCCCGGCGCTCACCAGCGCACCGGCGCTCCACCACTCCAGCCGCGTCCCGCCCATCCGTACCGTGCTCTTCTCCCGCTGGAGGTGGGAGTTGTGGGCGTGGACGAGCACGGGGCCCCGCTCGGCGAGGGCGAGGAGGTTGTGGGCCATCATCTGGTCCCGCAGGCCCACCAGCCGGGCCAGGCGGGCCGTTGAGGAGTCGGCCATCCAGTGGTGGTAGCGCAGCAGGCCGATCGCGGTGCGCCCGTACAGCCGCGCCCGGTCCCAGTCTTCCGGCGGCCCCGCCGTGGTCAGGTGCGGCGCCTGCCCGTCGAGCAGTGCCACCAGATCGTCGGCGAGCAGCCGCAGTCGGCCGGCCTCGGCCGACTGCCCCACGGACCGGGACGGGTCCCTCATCGCGGCGGGCTCGGTCCACCGGTCGTCGACGCCGAGCAGGCGGTCGAGCGTCTGCGCGGTGCAGGGGAGCAGGTCCGCGTCCACCCGGTCCGCGAGGTAGCCGTGGAGTGCGGTGAGGGCCTGCCGGGGACTCGCGGCGTGGGCGATCTCCAACGGGCCGTCGAACCCGGCGAAGCGGACCCGCTCGGACTCGGGCCGGCCTTCGTTGTGGGCGCGGACGTTGTGGGCGCGCATCCAGCGCACGAGCTCGCGGTTGGCCTCGGAGGCGCCCCAGCCGTGGCTGAAGCCGTGCTCCATGACCTCGTCGAAAGTGCCCGTGCCGGAGGTGACGTAGTCGTCCACGACCTGGCCCATCAGGCAGTCGCTCTCGATGGTGATGGCCCGATAGCCCTCCTGCTCGACGAGCTGCCGGAAGAGCTCGTTGCGCAGGTCGAGCAGGCTGTCCTCGCCGTGGGTGGGCTCGCCCAGGGCGAGCACCCGGGGCCGGGCCGGGAGCAGCCTCATGACGGCGGCAGCATCGACGGCATGCGCGGTGTCCTTGATGTCGGTAGCCATGCCTTCGACGCTATCGTTGAACCTTCGGTTGAAACTTTCCCGCGATATCGGCAGGACAATGGGTCGAAACCTTCAAACCGGTGATCGGCTCCGGCCGGTCGACCTGGCGCGCGTGCACGGACTGTCCACGCAGGCGGTCAGGAACTACGAGGAGGCCGGCGTCCTTCCCGCCGCCGGTCGCACACCCCACGGCTACCGCACCTACACCTCGCTGCACGCGGGGGCCCTGCGCGCGTTCCTCGCCCTGCTCCCCGGCCACGGCCACCCCACGGCGTCGGCGATCATGCGGGCGGTGAACGAGGGCTCGATCGACGAGGCGTTGCACCTCGTCGACGAGAGTCACGCCCAGCTCCTGGAGGACCGGCAGACACTGCGGGCCGTGGAACGCGCCCTCCGCGACCTGGACCCCGCGGCGGCGCCCGCCCCGGATGCGGCGCCCGGTTCCGGTTCCGGTTCCGGCGGGACCTTCATCGGACCGCTGGCCGGGAAGCTCGGCGTCCGGCCCGCGACGCTGCGCAAGTGGGAGCGCGCCGGACTGGTGCACCCGCGCCGCGACCCACGGACCGGTTACCGCGTCTACGGCGAGGCCGACGTACGGGATGCCCGAATGGCCCACCAACTCAGGCGGGGCGGCCACCTGCTGGAGCAGATCGCCCCGCTGGTCGCCCAGGTCCGCGCGGCGGGCGGCCCGGAACCGTTGGAGGCCACCCTGCGCGACTGGCGCGACCGGCTGTCCGCCCGAGGACGCGCGATGCTGGCGGGGGCAGCCGAGCTGGACGCGCACCTGCGCGAACGCGGATGAGCAACCCGCCCACACGATCGACGGGGGCCGATGAGTTTCCCGTAGATCCGCAGTCTGCAGTCCGTAGGCAAGTGAGCAATAGTTCGGTACGGCGCAGCCCGCTGCCGCACCACCCACGTGAAACGAGGAGTCCTCAGATGCGCACCCTGATCAGCACCGCCTTCATCTCGCTCGACGGCGTCGTGGAGGCCCCGGGCGGCGAGCCCGGCTACCGGAACTCGGGGTGGACGTTCAAGGACATGGAGTTCGTCCCGGAGGCGTTCGAGATCAAGGGCCGGGAGCAGCAGGAGGCCGCCGCGATGATGACGGGCCGGGTCAGCTACGAGGCTTTCAGCCCGGTCTGGCCGGACATGGCGGACTTCGCCGACTACAAGGCGATGCCGAAGTACGTCGTCTCCACCACCCTCACCGAGGACGACCTGGTCTCCGGCTGGGGCGAGACCACGATCCTGCGCTCGCTCGACGACGTCGCCGCGCTGAAGGAGACCGAGGGCGGCCCGATCATCATCCACGGCAGCGCCACCCTCAACCAGAACCTCTCGGACGCCGGCCTCATCGACCGCTACCACCTCCTCGTCTTCCCCCTGCTGCTCGGCGCGGGCAAGCGCCTGTTCAGCGACACGGACAAGGACACCCAGAAGCTGAAGCTCGTCGAGCACGAGGCGTACTCCAACGGCCTGCAGAAGAACGTCTTCGACGTCATCCGCTGACACCGCCGCCCGGCGCCCACCGCGTACGCCGCGTCGAAGAACTCAACGGGGCAGCTGCACCCAGGATTTGATGCCGCCACGGGGCGGGCTGGCCTCGGTGGCACCCCACTCGCCGCCCCAGTCGTCCACAACGGCCGCCAGCATCCAGAGCGCCCGTCGGCGGCGGGTCTCGCAGAGGGTGGCCGTGTCCGGGGCGGCGTGATGCGGGTGCTGGTCCCAGACAAGGAGACGTACGGCATCCTCGCGGTGGCGCAGGGACACGTAGAGGTCCTTGCCCGGACTCATCCGTACGGTGACGGCAACCAGTTCGTCCACGATGTGCGTGGCCGGCCAGACATACGGGGCAAGCCCGTGCACCTCCAGGGCGGCGGCCACCACGGTCCGGCCGATGAACGCGCTACGGGTGTCACCGGGGAGCGTGAAACTCAACGAGAGCCCACGTCCGGAATGGCCCTTGGAACGCAGATGGGGCCGGGATGCGCCTGCGAGGGGTCGGAGCGGAGGGCGAGGCGGGGATACGGGGTGGTCTGCGGACTCGTCTCGGCAGTGACGGCCGGACAGAGTGCGGCGAAGGTGGATACGTGCATGACGGACTCCCCTGATGCGGGTGGCGAGTTGGCGGTGACTCTCTTTCGCGTGGGCGCGCACGAGTGGCTCACGTTGTTGTGTTGTGGACGAGCAGTGGCCTGTCTCCCTGACGCGGGACCACCCCTCCCGGGGCAGGAGGTTGCGGGCAGGACCGCGTGATGCACTTCCGGCTCGTCGACGCTGTGTGGGCGGTGCGTCACCTAACGTAGCGCAGCATTGGCACACATGTCGCCGAGCTGGAGGCAATTGCCTCCTACGTGTTGGACTGGGCACCCCCTGCAGCGGCAGACTGTTCCCACAGTCCGTGGAAGAGAGGGCCTATGCCGAGCAGTTCCACTCCGACAGAGCGCCAGCGGCGACTCGGCGCCGAGCTGCGCAAGATGCGTATCGCGAGCGAAGCAACTACCTCGTACGCGGCCGGACTACTGGGCATCGACCGGACGAAGATCTCCAACATGGAGGGCGGGGTCCGCCCGATCTCGCCCGCCCGGGTGCGGACCTTGGCCTGCAACTACGCCTGCGCCGAGGCCCTTTACGTCGACGCGCTGGCGGAGATGGCCGAGCAGCGCGAACGTGGATGGTGGGAGCAGTACAGGGGCACGCTCCCGTCCGGCCTTCTGGACATCGCCGAACTCGAATGGCACGCAACGCGCATCCGTACGGCGCAGACCGTCCATCTCCCCGGCCTGCTCCACACCGACGGATACGCCCGCGCGGTGTTCGGTGCCGTTCTGCCTGAGCTGTCACGCCTGGAGATCGAACTGCGGGTTGCACACCGCATGGAACGTCAGCAGGTACTCGACCGCGAAGCCCCCATCGATTATGCGGGCTACATCCACGAAGCTGCCCTCCGCATGCAGTTCGGCGGCCGGGACATCACGCGCGAGCAGCTGCTGCACCTGTGCGAGATGTCAGAACGCGATCACATCGATGTGCGAGTGATCCCGGTGGACCAGGGCGCGTTCCCCGGTGCCGGGCACGCACTCCTCTATGCCCACGGCGTCGTGCCTCAACTCGACACCGTGCAACTAGATTCAGCTCACGGTCCCGAGTTCATGCACGCGGATGCGCAGCTGACCAAATACCGCGCACACCTGGACTGGATGGAGGAAGCCTCGCTGCCTTCCGCCGAGTCCCGGGACTTCATTCGCGCCATCTCCCGCCAACTCTGAGGAGTTCAGCATGCCCGAGATCGACTGGGAAGAGCCGTACTGCGGCGAGGGGAACAACTGCTTCAGGCTCGGCACGGACGTGGAAGGCAACGGATTCATCGCCATCCGGGGCGAGGAGGATCGTTACCTCGTCGACAGTCGAGAAGCGCTTCAACAGATGATCCGCGACATCAAGGCCGGCAAGGCCGACCACCTGCTGTAAGCGCGAACGCCCGGCGTGACACTCCCCCGGCTCGGTACCGGCCCCGACCTCCTCCCGGCCCGGGGGTGCCCCCGCTCCGCGTCGACGGCGATCCGGGCCGGCCCAGGGCAAGGCCGTCCCGCTCCCGTCGCCCGCGGGGTACTGTGCCGAGGGATCCGGTCGGGCCAACTACGGGGAATCCAGGGGGATATGAAAGAGCTCACTGACCAGGACCCACAAGTACTTGGCGGCTTCCGCCTGCTCGCGCGGCTCGGCGAGGGCGGCATGGGCCGGGTGTATCTGGCGGTCGACGGGCAGGGCGAACGGGTCGCGGTCAAGGTGATTCACCCCGAGTACGCAACGGACCAGGAGTTCCGGCGGCGCTTCCGCCGGGAGGCCCGGCTCGCCGCCCGCGTCGCGGGACCGGGCCTGGCACGCGTCGTCGCCGCCGATCCGGACGCCGAACCGCCGTGGCTGATCACCGAATACGTGCCCGGCCTCGCCCTGTCCGAGGCGGTGGACGCGCACGGTGCGCTTCCCGCACCAGCCTGCCGCCGGCTCGCCGGGCAATTGGTCGAGGCTCTGGAAACCGTCCACGCGGCAGGCCTGGTACACCGGGACCTCAAGCCCAACAACGTGATCCTGGCGGCGGACGGCGCCCACCTCATCGACTTCGGAATCGCCCGCTCGGCCGACGAGAGCGCCATCACACATACGGGCCAGACCCCGGGCACACCGGGCTACATAGCCCCGGAGGTGCTGCTCGGCGGGACCGCCGACGCCCGCGCGGACGTGTTCGCACTCGGAGCCGTCCTCGCGTTCGCCGCCCAGGCCCGCCACCCGTACGGCACCGGCCCGGCCGCCGTCGTCATGGCACGGCCGCTCGCCACGGACCCTGACCTGTCCGGCATCACGGAGCCGGAGCTGAAGGGTGTCGTACAGCGCTGCCTGGCGCAGGATCCCGCGCACCGGCCCGGGCTGGCGGAGATTGCCGGGATCATCGAGGCACACCCCGCAGCCACCGGCTTCTGGATACCGGCCACTATGCTCGACGGCATCGGCCGCCGCGCCGAGGAAGCCGCCGCGCTCACCATGATGCGGCCGGCCCGGCCCCCCTCACCACACCCGCCCACAGCCCTCCCCGCGCCACAGCCGCCCACGGTCACGACGCCCGCGCGCAAGCCACGGAAACCGAGCACGGCCACGGCCACCCCGCGGCCCGCGCCGAGCCGGAAGCTCCGTCTGCCGCGCGGCAGCGCGGCGTTCACCCGCCGCGGTGCTCTGGGCCTTGCCGCCCTCGCGACCGGAGCGTGGGTGATCGGACGCATAAAGGGATTGGGCGACGAGGATCCGGGCCCACGCCCGAGAACGCTGTGGCACCACCCGATGAAGGGCGAAGTCGCCACACCCGTCGTCGCCGACGGCGTGGTCTACGCGGGCAGTTCGAAAGGCGGGATCACCGCACTCGACGCACGCACCGGGCGACAGCGCTGGCACGTGCCCCTGCGCGCCGGCGCCGCCTGGCTGACCCATGCCGAGGGGACGCTGTACTTCTCCGATTTCGCCGAACCCGGCAACGAGGACGCACCCCTGCATGCCGTCGACGCGCGCACCGGGCGGGCGCGCTGGACGGTCTCCGGCCCTCATCCGGGATATGAGGCCGTGACCGCCCACCGGGATCTCGTGTACCTCTCCCACCCGGATCCGCTGCGTGCCCTCGACTCATCGAGTGGAAAGGTGCGCTGGGTCCACCGACACGACCCCGACTATCAGGACAGTCTCTCGGTCACACCGTACGGCGACGCGCTGTACGTCACCGGCAAACAGGGCGTCGACTGCCTGGACGCCGCATCCGGGAGACGTCGCTGGCGGACCGCTGTCCAGATGCCGAGGGACATCGCCGTATCGGGCGGGGCGCTCTACGTTGCCGGATTCGGCGCCGTGAGCGTCCTGGACCGGCGGACGGGCAAGCTTCGACGCAGCTACGAGTTCGGCAGCAACTGGCCTTTCGACGTCGTCGCGTCAGGGCGCACGCTGTGCGTCACCGACAACGATGACGTGGTCGGCGTCGACGTGGCCACGGGGGAGAAGCCCTGGCGGATCGACATGCGGAACTCCCCCGACCTGTCAGCGATGGAGGGTGGCTTGGTGGCACTGGGCGACGGCGACCAGATCCGTCTGATCGAGGCCGCGTCCGGCACCGCCCGCTGGCGTCTGGCCCCGGACACGGCGGTGTCCTACCCGGTCCTGGCCGGCTCCGTCGTCTATGTCGGCGTCGACGACGACGGTGTCATGGCTCTCGACACGGCCAAACCGCCCGCGCCAAGCAGCTGACCAGCACGGCAGGATCCGCAGGGATGTGTTCACACCCGAGCGCCTTCCGAGCCTGCTACGAACCTCGGACCCCGCGCCGGCCCTCTTCCAAGTGATCACCTGGACTGGATAGAAGAGATCGCACTGCCGCCGGACAGGACACGGGACTTCATCCACGCCATCGCACGCCGTCTCCGAGGAGGTCACAGATGCCGGACGTCAACTGGGAAGGCGCGTATTGCGGGGACGGAAACTCCTGCCACCGGGTAGGGACCGACGAAGCAGGCAAGAGCTACATCTCCGTCAGCGGCGTGGAGGAACACTTCCTCACCGACAGCCGCGAAGCGCTTCAACAGATGATCCGCGACAACAAGGCCGGCAAGGCCGACCACCTGCTGTAGCCGGAGGACGACAGGCGCCCGGCACCGCGATGCGCTCGCCGTGCCGGGCCTCGATCAAGCGTCGGCGCGTTGAAGACGCGTAGTGTCCCAGAGGAGGCCACGCCGGCCGTCCGCCGTCTGCGCGATCAGGGCCCGCCCGCGCTGGCCCACCGCGAGATACCAAGCCCCTGGCAACAGCTCGGCCTCCACTCGCGGGGACAGGTCCTCCGCGACAAGCTGACGGGGCTCAGGCACGGCGAACCAGAATGCCGAGAACCCGCTTTCCGGCTGCCTCACCTCCTGCCTGTCCCCGGACGAACTGTTCGTCGCCGAAGCGCCGCGCCGATCCTCTTTGGCACGTGAGGACGGAACACTCGGTGCGCGGTCGGAGCCGTCGCCCACGCGTTGAACACGCTTCGTGTCCCACAAGAGCCCACGTCGACCATCGTCCAGCTGCGCGATCAGCGCCTGCCCGCGGTGACCCACCGCGAGGTACGGCGTGCCTGGCAGCAGATCGGTCACCACCCGGGGGGACAGGTCCTCGGCCACGAGCTGACGGGGCTCGGGCACAGTGAACCAGTAGGTGGAACCCTCACCGTCCGGTTGCCTTACGCGCGTGGCCCGGAGAGGGATCTGCCGCTCTGCCACCGCCCCCATCACCAGGTCCGCATCGTGGTCAGGACGCATCCTGTGTCTTCCGGCAATCGGATTGAGCCGAGACCGGAGCGCGGCAACGACGAGCGGAACCTCCGCAGCCGGTCGACCACTGCCCGCCGCCTTCAAGACCTCGTCCGCGTCACTGTCACGTCCGGCTGAGCGGAGAGCCGTCACGAGTGCCGCGAGGCTTGCGGGAGACTGGTAGCGTCCGGCGTATCGGAGCAAGTCCGTCGCCAGCGGCGGACGTTCACCTTTCCGAAGCCCTTGGGCCGTCTCGATCACGTCCATCGCCGAGAGCATCTTCGCTGCTTGGACAAGGGACCGATGCGCCGTGTCCCTGTGTCCCGAGTTCCACAGATCGAGCAGCGCGGGAACCAGCCTGGCCACTGGCAGGCCCTGAATCAGCACCGGCGGATCAGGGGTAGCAGCGGCAGGTTCTGCGGCGGACATCGTGCCGGGACCGGCCGGGGGCGGCACGGTGGTCTCGGCCGCCACAGCCTCCGTCACAACAGCCTCGACGCGGCGGCCTGTCGGAAGGGGGTCGGGCGCGGCAGGGCGAGGCATCCCTGCCCGACCCGCTGCCACGGGGCCCGTGCGCGTCGTCATCTGATCGAAGGGCGTCGGCGAAGGCGGCGTTCGCGTACCGAGAACCTCCTGGGAGCCGGTCACCGGACCATTGACGATCGCGGAAAGTGTCTCCGCCGCCTCTTCAACGGTTGCCCGCCCATCAGGTTCCTTGACGAGCAGACGCAGGAGAAGGGGTGCGAGATCACCTGCCCAGCGCATCTGCTCGGGCTCCCTGCCACAGATCGCCGCAATCAACGTGGCGTACGTGTCCCCTCGGAACGGCGGCCGCCCTTCGACCAGCTCGTACAACGTCGCGCCGAGCGACCAGAGATCGGAGGCCGCGTCGCCACGGGCGCTCTGAAGCTGTTCCGGGGAGGCGTACTGCAGGGTCACGGGAGCACCCCCGTCCCTGGTCATGGTTGTCGCGTCAGAGATGAGCGCGATCCCGAAGTCCGCGATGAACACCCTTTGGCCGGAGAGCAGGATGTTGGCCGGCTTCAGGTCGCGGTGTACAACGTTGTGCCGATGCGCCTCTGCCAGGGAATCCAGAACGGCCAACCCGATCTCCGCCACCCGGCGCACCGGCAGCCGGCCCTCGTCGTCGAGCAGCTCCCTGAGCGACGGCCCCTCCACGTGCTCCATGACGATCGCGGGCGGGTCGATCCGCGAAAGGATGTCGAACACGGTGACGATGCCGGGATGCCGGCTGAGCCGGGCCAGCGCCTTGGCCTCCCGCCGAAAGCGCTCCACCTGACAGCTTCGCTCCTCCTCGCCGTCGGCGAACCCGTAAAGGATCTCCTTGAGGGCGACCTCCCGGTCGAGTTCCTCGTCGTGAGCGAGCCAGACGCGGCCCATGCCGCCCTTTCCGATGGACCTGATCAGTCGGAATCGGCCATCGATCAGCTCACCCTGCTGCCCCATGGCCCTTACTTTAATGGCGCGTCACACGCGCTGTGAGTGATCGTCAGGAGAACGCTCTGCATAGCCGAAAGGCCCGTGCACCGCGATGCGATCGCGGCACACGGGCCCTTGCTGTGGCGCGGTTCCTCAGGAAGACGTGCCGCGCGGGAAGGAGACCTCCACGCGTCGGTTCTTCTTCCGGCCCTCTTCCGTGCTGTTGTCGGCGATGGGGTACTGCTCGCCGTAGCCACGGATCTCGAAGGTGACGGTCGATCCGAGGTCCTTCACCAGCACCGACTGCACGGCGTTGGCGCGCTGCTTGGACAGCACATCGCCGTGGGCCGACGAGCCGAGATTGTCGGTGAAGCCGAAGACGCGCACCTTGGTGGCGTTCTGCTTCTTGATCTCGGCGGCGATGGCCGCGATACGGGAGTTGGCCGCGGAGCTCAGCTTGGCACTGTCCTTGCCGAAGAGAACCTCGGCCTGGAGCGCGAACTTGATGTTCGCGTTGCTGTCCTCGCGACGCTCTTCGCCTCCCATGTCCTCGATCACCTGGACGATGTCGAGCACCTTGGCCGGCGCGAGCGTGCCGCCCTCTGGCATCTTCAGGTCGGGGTCCTTGGGGTCGAGCTCGACCGGGGGCACCGACGTCGCCTCAGTGCCCGGGGGCACACTCGGGCCGTCATCGGCGACCGCCGAGGTCGCCCCGAACAAGGTGATGCTCGCGACGACCACAGCCGCCGCAACAGAGAGGCCAGCAGCGCCGAACGGCTTCGGCCGGATCCGGTTGTAGGTCATACCGGCCGTCACCCCGAGATCTTCAGGGATGTCGTGGCGAACGTCGGCAGGGTGAAGTCGACCTCCGTCGTCGTGCTCGGAGGTGCCGGGAACTGCATGAAGATCGGGGTCGACGCCGACGGCGCCAACGGGGAGATGCCGGTGGTGCACAAGCAACGGTTCTCCGTGTCCCGGAGAACGTAGTAGCGCTTCTTACTGGCCTTGTCCACCAGCGTGGCACCAGCGACAGAGTTCGGGTTTGCGTTGACAATATTGGTTTCCGCACCCTCCCAACCGCTGGAGTTCCGCGTCCGGTCGCTCACGTTCTTGAGCTCACCCTGAACCGTGACGAACCCTCCGGAATCACGCTTCACCTGATTGATCACGAGGGTCAGTCCGTCTCCCCTGAGCTCGGCGAGCTTCACATTCGGGTCCACGTTGTCCCCGGCAGCAGTGTTCTCCTGCTCCGCCCCCTTGTCCCCTTCGGAGGACTTCGAGGGCGCAGAGGATGGCGACGAACCTGCATCATTCGTCTTCTCGCCACCACCGTCAGTGCCGCAGCCCGTGACGGCCAGAGCCAGGGCCGCTGCCAGGGAGACAGCGGCCACTGCCCTTCGGGACTTGGTGGAGCACCGAATGCTCATGGATTCTGATTCCTTTACTCGTCGTTCGCCGTCATTTGTCGACCAGGTGCACGTCGTAGAGAATCTTGCTCACCTTGGACCAGGGCGGTGGACTGGCTGGCTCGATTTCGAGCATCTCGCCACCCCTGCATGAGAAGAAGTACATGTCCTGGACGCCGTCGTCGTTGAAGTCCACGGACTCCCAGTCGGGACAGCGGAACTCGATGACGGCTGTGGCCTCGGTCTCCGGGAACGTCTTCTCCGTGTCCGGGACCACCGGTGAGTCCACCGCGTCACGGCCCTCGACCTCAACCCTGATCCGGTCCCGAAGGCCGCCAGGCAGCGGTTGACAGGTCGTGACGTGTGCCCGGTTCGCCGAGGCCAGTCCGTAGGCCGCAGGACAGCCGAGAACAGGGTGAGCGTTCAGAAACGGATCCAGCATCTTCCCGGGCAGCGAGGCGTAGAACGGTGCCCCGAACTGCTCACGAGTCTGCTGGGCGGCAGCCAGGGCCGCGGCATCCGCAGCCCCCTGGGCTCCGTTGCGCAAGGCTGCGGCCTTGCCGACGGCAAAGAATGCGAACGCGAGGAAGAGCAGGCCCGCCACCATCACTACGTAGATGGGGAAGGCCTGCCCTGCATCGGTGCGGAGGCGATGGCGCATTACTGGGTCTTGATGCTGCTCACAAGGCCCTTGATCTTGTCGCTGATCGCGCCGCCGATACCCGTGGCCACGATCGCACCGATGATCGCCACGACCACCAGGATGATGCCCAGGTACTCGAACGCCGTCTGGCCGCGGTCCATGTTCTCGTAACGCTTTTGGATGCGGCTCACCGCGGTGTTGGCCCAGCCGTTGATGCGAACGGCAGTCTTCAGGGTGATGTCCGTCATGGTGTTCCCCTCCGGGTTCGGCCGACCGATAGTCGGCCGACTCGCAAGTTTCCTTGGCGTCCCCCGCGGTACCGGCTTCCTCCTGGCCGGTACCGCCGGCGACGTGAGAAACATACGGCGACACGCCCTGCTCACCGGAGGGTCCCAGGGCCCATTCTCGGGCCCAATCCGTCAGTTGGGTCTGCGGTGCCGGTGCGTGCAGGGCCCCACGCCCCGCACGCACGCCCGTGGCCCTGCTCCCCCGCTCAGCCACGGTGACCACCGGCCCCGCGCACTCCTGGCCCCGCCACGGGGGCCGTACCGAGCCAGCGGGCGATGGCCTCGCTGCGGCTGGCGCTGTGCAGCTTGGTGAAGATGCGGTTGATGTGGTTCTTGACCGTCTTCTCACTGATGAAGCAGGTGGCGGCGATCTGCTGGTTGCTCATGCCGGACGCGATCAGCTCCATGACCTCCACCTCCCGTGAACTCAGCCCGTACTGCTGCCTGTTGAGCGCCGCGCGTGGTTCCCCGTCCTTGGTAGACTGTGCCATACCTGGTTGCAGATGCGAAAGACCCTGAGGTGTCCGGACCGGTCGCGCCGCAGGTGGAGACAGTTCGGGCTTGGGCGTATGTGCAGGCGCACCGTGTTGCTGAACGGAACTCGGGGCGTGGCCGTCGTAGCCGGGCCCCTGGTACGGAACGCCCGTGGTCAGGGCCGCCCCGAGCCCCTCGGGAAGCGGTCGTCCCTGTGGGCCCGGACCCTGGCGCATGTGAGCGAGGAGTGCGTTCGCCGCGGTGGCCGTGAAGTGGGCGCGACCGTGCTTCGTGTCGCGTACGGCCTGCACCAGCTGGTCGGCCGTGAATTCGCCATGGACCAGGTAGCCGCTCGCGCCCAGCCTCAGTGCCTCGTGGACGATTTCGTTCTCTCGGCTGTAGGTCAGCATCATCACGGGTGCGATCTGTACCAGGTGCGGCAACGCGGAGATGCCGTCGACACCGGGCATCCGGACATCGAGCAGGACCACGTCCGGGCGGTGCCGGGCAGCCATGTCGTAGGCCTGGCGTCCATCCGCGGCCTCCGCGACGACTTCGATGTCGTCGCGGCCGGAGAGCAGGACGCCGAGGCCGGCCCGGACCACGGGGTTGTCGTCGGCGACGACGACTCTCAGAGCGTTGGTAGCGGCCATGGGCACCGCCGCGGGAAAGGGGGACATGGGCTCGGATGCCGCGGGCTGCTGGGAGACGGGGAATGCGTTGGAGCTGGGCTCCGAGTTGAGCGGGGTGACGTGCGAGGACGTGTGCTGGGACGCGTGCTGTGCGGCCCAATTCTGGCCCGACGCGCGGGAGACGTCGTCCGGCATCTGCGACCTCCTCTCAAGGGTCTACGGGGGGGTGAGGGTGGAAACGGAGCGGTTCAGTCGGGCTGATCGGTGCCGGGAGCGGCCAGCAGTGCTGCGATCGGAAGCTCCAGACGGACCTCGGTGCCCTTGGCCGCCTGCCCCTTTCCGATTCGGATGCGGGCGCCGATGGATGCGGCGCGCTCGACCATGCCCACCAGGCCGAAGTGGCCGGCGTGGCGGAGGTCGTCCAGTGTGATTCCGGTGGGCAGGCCGCGTCCGTCGTCGTACACGCTGACGCGAAGGACATCGCCCTTCACACCTGCGAGTACGACGAGGTAGGTGGGTTGTGCGTGGCGGTGCGCGTTCTCCATCGCCTCGGAGGCGATGGTGAGCAGCTGACGCCCGACAACCTGGGGGACGTGCGGTATCGGTGCGTCGTCGAGTAGCCGGAATGTGGCGGTGAGTCCGTGCCGCCGGGTGAAGTCATCAGCTCGGGCGCGCAGTTCGCGTACGACATCCACGCCCCCGTCGAGTCCGGACTCGCGGCGCAGGTCGGAGAGGAGCTCGCGGGACTCGGCGGCGGCCCGGCGGGCGGCGCGGGCGACCAGTTCTGCCTGGTGCCTGACGGTGAGCGGGTCCATGCGGTCGGTGGAACAGGCCAGGCTGTCGGCGGCGAGCGCCAGGCCGTGCAGGGTCTTGGCTACCGAGTCGTGCATCTCCCTGGCGAGCCGCGTGCGTTCGCCCTCCACGGCTTCGTTGACAGCGAGGCGGGCCCTGGTCTCCGTGAGGGCCTGGCTGGCCGTCCCGAAGCGGAGGAGCAGATTGCGCAGGGTGACGCCGACGGCGCCCGCGATCATGCAGAAACCAGGGAGCAGGAGCGCCGTGGCATCGGCGGGCTGCAGTTTGGGGTCGGTTCCGTACACCCCGAGGACGATGACGATCTGGAGTGCGGCGAAGACCGCCGCACCGCGCCAGCCGTAGACGAGACCGGCCAGCAACGGGGTGCAGGCGGTGACGTACGCCAGGGTGGACTCAGGGCTTGCGGTGATCAGCAACAGGGCGCCGAAGAAGGCGTCTATGCCGAGCAGCCAGGGGTGGCGCAGGAGAACGGGGCCGAAGCGTTCCCAGTCGCGGAACAGGACGTACGAGCCCATGAAGGTGACGAGGATGGCCGAGCCGATCAGCCAAGAGGCCGGGCCCGCAGCGGTATGACTGATCGCGAACGGTGTGGCTATGGCGATCATTGCGAGCCGGAAGCCGAAGACCTGTCGGCACATTGCCTGAAGGGCGTTGAGCTGGATCGCGAACGCCGGGCGCGATCCGGGATCGGCGATCGCCCGGCGCACCTCCGCGTTCAGTCCGGTCTGGATGCCGCCGAGTTGGAAAGACATGAGCCTGTCACCTCCTTCTTCCCGTCCTGCCCGCCGTCCGCGTCGTTCACGTCATCAGCCCGTGAGGAAGCTGAAGTCGACGTTGGCCCCGTAGACGAAGCCGACGGTCAGCAGCACCAGGGTTCCGGGGAGAAGGAATGTGGTGACGGCAAAGGTCGCCTTGGGGACCGCCCTGGCCGCCTTCCTACGAGCGTTCTGAGCATCCGTGCGCCGCATGTCGTTGGCGATCTGGATCAGCGTCTCGACGATCGGTGCGCCGAGCTCCTCACCCTGTTGCAGCGTGGTCACGAACATCGCCACCTGCTCCGAGTCATTGCGCTTGCGCAGCTGCTCGAATGCCTCGCGGCGGCTGACGCCCATGTCCATCTGGCGCAGTGTGATGCGGAGTTCGTCGGCCCAGGGGCCCTCGTACTTCTCGGCGACGCGCCCCAGCGCCTGGCGGAAGCCGAGGCCCGCCGACACGACGACGGCGAGCACGTCGAGGAAGTCCGGGAGTGTCCGGTCGATGTGGTCACGGCGGACGCGGACAGCCGACCAGAGGCCGACCTCCACCCAGAAAATGCCGAAGGCGATCAGCACCAGGGAGAGAAAGAGCTGCCCGCGTATGATCATCGTGAACGCACCGAGGCCGCCGAGGGCGCCGTAGACGGCGCGGCGGGCAGCGTAGCGGTCGAGGGTCAGACCGCCCGGGTTACCAGCCATGTCGATCTGGCGGCGCTTCTTGTTGACGGCCTTCGGGCCCATCATCCGCAGGACCGCGGGCGCCCACCTCATGCCCAGCCGGTCGATGCCGGAGCCGACCGCGCTGGTGCGGGTCGAGCCGACCTCCAGTGCGATGGCCAGGTCACCGGGGAGCTTCGCGTCGGCCCGGTACATGCGGATGCCGGCGATGATGCCGTACACGGCCAGAGCCATGCCGCCCGCGAGCAACAGGTCCATGTGCGCCCCGCCCATCAGACGTCGATCCGGGACAGACGGCGGATCACGATGAATCCGATCGCGTAGAGGGTGATGGCGATGACCACCGCGACCTGGCCGATGAAGGCACCGGTCATGCGGTCGAGGGCGCCTGGCATGACGGCGTTCATCAGGAGCATGGCGCCCAGGCCGAAGATGGGAACGGCGTAGGCGGTGACGGTGACCTGTGAGAGTTGGGTCTTGACCTCACGTCGGGTCTCCTTGCGCTCCTCCAGCGTCTCGGTGAGGTTGCGCAGGGAGCTGACGACCGTGCCGCCGGCCCGGTTGGACAGGACGAGGGTGGTGACGAGGACGACGAGTTCGCGGGAGGGAAGCCGGTCGGTCAGCTCGCTCAGCGCGTCGTCGAGCGGTTCACCGACAGCGAGGCGTCGGGAGACCCTGGACAGTTCCTCGCCCGCCGGGTCCTCCATCTCGTCCGCCGCCATGCTGATGGAGGTACGCAGCGCGAGGCCGGCCTGGGTGGCGTTGGCGAGGATGCGGGCGAGCTCGGGAAGCTGGTTGATGAAGCGTTCGGTGCGTTTGGTCCGCTCCCAGTTCAGGAAGGCGTTGGTTCCCCAGAGGCCGATCAGGGCGGCGACCGGGCCGAAGAAGCTCGCGAGCATCGACGAGGCGATCATCCAGAGCCCGGCCATCGCGGCGAGCGCGCAGACGAAGAACTCACCCGGGGTGATGTCGAGGCCGGTGGCGGCCAGCTTGAGTTCGAGCTTCCGGCCGAGGCCGGTCTTGCGCAACCTGACATCGAGGCCGCGGAACCGTCGGTGCCGCCCGGTCTCAGGAATCTGACCGGTGTACGACAGACGGTCCACCATGGCTTCCCGGTCGGCCTTGCCGCCGGAGTAGGCGTGCAGGCCCATGACGCCCGTGACGCCGGCGAGCAGCGTCACGCCAATGGTGAGAAGAGGAAGATTCGTCATGACACGTACCTAGTTGGCCTCTCGGGTGGCGAGCTGTTCGGCGGATTCGGCGACCCCGAAGGCCTGCGGGACGGGCTGGCTGGCCATGAAGAGGCGATCGGCGATCTTGCGTGGGATCGGGAGGTAGTTGAACTCGCCGTTGATCCGCCCCTCGGCGTCCATCGGCTGGGCGTCGAACTTCGCTACGGTCACGATGCGGTAGGGGTCGCGCCCGTGCGAGTCCAGGACGGCGATCTCGGTGATCTTTCGGGAACCGTCGGCGTGCCTGGTGAGCTGGACGATGACATCGACGGCGCTGTTGATCTGGTCGTGCAGCGCCTCGAACGGGATCTTGATCTCGGACATCGAGGCCAGGGTCTGCAGACGCATGAGCGCGTCCTCGGCGTTGTTGGCGTGAACGGTGGCGAGCGAGCCGTCGTGACCGGTCGACATCGCCTGGAGCATGTCGAGCGATTCGCCGCCACGGACCTCACCGACGACGATGCGGTCGGGTCGCATACGCAGGGAGTTGCGGACCAGGTCACGGATGGTGATCTGGCCCTTCCCCTCGACGTTCGCCGGCCGGGACTCCAGCCGGATGACGTGGCTCTGCTGGAGCTGGAGCTCGGCGGAGTCCTCGATGGTGACGATGCGCTCCCTGTCGGGGATCAGACCGGAGAGCGCGTTGAGGAGCGTCGTCTTCCCGGTACCGGTGGCGCCGGAGACGATCACGTTGAGCTTGGCCTGGACAAGGCCGGACAGCAGAATCAGCATCTGGTCGTCGAGCGAGCCGACATTGATCATTTCCTGGAGCGTGAAGGCCCTCGGGAACCGTCGGATGGTGAGCGTGGCACCGGTCAGCGACAGCGGCGGGATGATCACGTTGACACGCTCACCACTGGGTAGACGCGCGTCGACCATGGGGTTCTGCTCGTCCACACGACGGTTGACCGTCGACACGATGCGCTCGATGGTCTGCATCAGCTGTTCGTGCGAGCTGAAGCGCATCGGCAGCTTCTCGACCTTGCCACTGCGCTCGACGAAGATCTGGTCCGGTCCGTTCACCATGATTTCGGTGATCGACGCGTCTTCGAGGAGCGGCTCCAGGATGCCGAGCCCGAGGGCCTCGTCGACGACCCGGCGGATCAGCTGGGTGCGCTCGACCGTGGAGAGCACTGGGCCCTCACGGCTGATGATGTGGCTGAGTACGCGCTCCAGCCTCGCTCGCCGGTCTGCGGCGGCGAGCGAGGACATTTCCGCCAGGTCGATCTCTTCGAGCAGCTTGGCCCGGTAGGTGGCCACCATGTGGCTGTCCTCCCGCGCCCCGCCGTTCTTCTCGGGGGCAGTCATGCGTGCCCGCAGACTCATTGCGTAACTCCTCGCTCAGACTTGCTTGTGGTACTCCGGTTGTGCGATGCGGCCCCGATCACCCGCGAGGCATGGTGGAACTGCGCTTGGCCCAACCCCAGTCGTCGATACCTGGAACGACGGAGGGGATCCTCACGCGGGTGGTGTACGTCACGTTGCCAGACCCGCCGTGGCGCCTGAACTTCGAGTTCTTGTGGCTGCCGAGCCAGTCGCTCATTGCTTCTCGGCCCGCCCGCTCGGAATCCCCGCGCGGCACGTCCTGGGAGGCGGCGCGCGCCGCCGTGCGGGCGCCGGTGCCCGCCTGGTTGGCGGCGTACGCAGCGACCCCCAGCTGGATCGCGAAGAGACCCACCAGCAGCATCAGCGGGATGAAGCCCATGTACTCGATGGCGACCTGGCCTCGGTCCCGGCGGGTTTCAGCAGCCCTCCGGCCCGGTGTGTGTACGCGCATGCTCATCGCTCGGCCTCCAGCGGCGACGCGGCGTTGCCCTCGATGGTCATCGGCAGGTTGAAGACTCCGGGCACCAGGACCGGCACCCGCAGCTTCACCGTGGCCTTGTACAACCCGGACGAGTCATCACACTGCGTCCGCTTCATTGCCTCCCGCCACACCTTCGGCAGGTTCTTCTCGGCCGCGTCCCGGCAGGCACGGCCTCGCGAGCCCTCCGAGATGGCCCCCGTGTGCGCGGCCTCGTCCGCCGAGTTACCCGCCAGGGAGAACGTGTAGCCGATCAGCGCGCACTGCCAGAGCGCGACGCACAACAGGATGATCAGCGGCGTGACGCCCAGGAACTCGATCGCGGTCTGGCCCCGGTCACGCCCCCGGCCGACGAGGTGGACGCGCATCCCACCCCGCGCCGGGCCGCCATCACCGCAACGCCTTCCCCGTATCTCCGTGTCTCTCGTCTCGGTAAGTGCCATTGGTCAACTTGCCCCCTAGGTCGTCTTCCGGTTCCGGGAGTCGCCGTCACGGTCGCGCCGGCGACCGATCGAGCCTCGGTCGTTCTTGAACTTCGCGATGCTCTTCGCGCCGCTCTTTTCCGCCTTCTCAGGAACCTTGACGATGCCGAGCTCGCCCGCAAGGGCCCAGAGGGCCTGTTTGACCGTGCTCTTGGAGTCGAGTTCGTGCAGTCTGCCCGAGTCGACGACGGCCTGGAGCTCCTTGAAGTTCGCGGGAACGGCGGTGTTGGCCGTCGTGGTTCCGGTGATCTTCTCGATCAGCTGCGGCTGGATCTCGGTGTTGCGGATGAACCGGTTGACGACGGTGACCGTCTCCTCGGCCTTGCGAATCTGGAGCCGTTCCCACATCCGTACGACCCGCTTCGCACCGCGCACCGCGATCACGTCGGGCGTGGTGACCAGCAGCGCCGTGTCGGCCATCTCGATGGCCGCCGCGCTGGCCCCCTGGAGCTGACTGCCGCAGTCGATCACCACGACCTCGTGGCGCGAGCGCAGGGCACTGACGATCTGCCGGGCCGAGCGGTCACTGACCTCCTCGGCGCTCTCCCCCTCGTTGGGTGCCAGCAGCAGCGCCAGGCCGGTGCCGTGGCTGAACACGGCGTCGGACAGGACGCGTGGCGATATGTCGGTGATCGTCGACAGGTCGACGATGGAACGCCGGAACTGCACATCGAGGTACGAGCCGATGTCGCCGGTCTGGAGGTCCAGGTCGACCAGGGCCACGTTGCGCCCGGACGCCTGCGCCGCCAGGGCGATCTGCACGGCGGTGACAGTGGCGCCCACGCCGCCCTTGGCGCCGCTGACGGTGATGACCGTACCGCCGGGACCGGTGAAGACATCGGTCCCGGTGGTCAGGTGGCGGCGGACTCCGACGGACCATTGGGCCGCGGATTGAACCCTGTTGGCCAATTCTTCGTAGCTGAGGGGGAGGGTGACGACACCACGCGCACCCGACTCCATCGCGGACGAGAACAGACCGGGGGTGACATCGGCGGTGATCAGCACGACCCCGATGGCGGGGAAGCGCAGGGAGACCTCCCGGATCAGTTCCAGTGCCGGCACCGGACCGATCCGCTCGTGGACCAGCACGACCTCGGGCAGATCGTCGAGCGACTCGCCCGCGAGGCGGGCGAGGGTGTCGATGAGCTGGGTCGAATCGCTGACCGGAGCGGCCGGCTCCGCCTCGGGGAGCTGGCTGAGCAGGGTGGTGACGGATCTGGCCGCGTCGACGTCACCGACGGCCGGGAGGATCCTCGTGGTCATTCGATCCTCACTTGTCCTTGTCGAGCGTGTAGGTGCGGTCGCCCGGACGGATGGTGCTGTCGCTGCCGGAGGCGAGGAGCGCGAGGCGTACGTGCTCCGCGAAGGACTCGGCGTAGGCGATGCGCTGGGTGTCGAGCGTGTTGAGCGCGAAGGTGATCGGGACGGCCTCGGTGCCCATGTTGGACTTGCCGTCGTTGCTGGGCTCCAGGGCGGTCAGCTTGCCGACGTCCAGGACCTTGGCGTTGGAGACGATGACCTTGGACTGGGATGCCTGGCCATCGTTCTCACCGGCGAAGGTGGCGTAGATATTGACTGTGGCACCGGGAGTGATCTTGCCCGCGACGCCAGTCGCCGCGTCGATCATGATGGCGATCTCCTGCTCCCCGGGCTGCAGCTCGGGACGGCGCTGCATCATGTCGGACTGGAGCAGCGAGCCCTTGCGCAGCTGGGTGACGGCGATCTTGCCGTTGACCTCGGAGAGGTCCGTCACCGCGTTGGAGGAGAGCCAGCGCTTGGGCATCGAGATCTTCTCGAACTGTCCGGAGGACAGGGCGGTATAGGGGGCTACATCGGACTTCAGCTGGTAGGCCGAGACCTCCGGCCCGACCTTGGAATTGACGTCACTGATCACCGAGAGCACGCCGGCGAAGGCGCCGAAGGCGCACAGAACCGACAAAAGCAGGAGTATCACGCCGCGGCGCTGACGGGAGTTCATGGGCCGGACAACCTCGTTCGATTCGGATGCGTGGGGCAGCGGACGGAAGGGCGTCTACGGAGGAAAGCGGAAGCGCTGGGACTGCGGTGGTGCCAGGACTGCGGTCGTTCTAGGACTGCGGTGGTGCGAGCGCTCCATGGCTGAGGACACCGGCTGGGTGCTTACGGTTCTCCGCTGCGGGTAGCGGGGAGGAGCAGAACCCGCAGCGGTCACCGATGAGTTCCATTCCGCACCAGTGGCAGCTCTCCCGGCGCACCGAGGCCACCAGCTGGTACAGGACTGAGATATCTGGCAGATAGGCGGCGAATTCCACCAGTTTCCCGGTTCCCCACCATGCGGCGGAACCGGACGGGAGTGCGGCCTCGTGAATGGACTGGACCTTCCACGCGGGCGCGAGGGTCTCCTTCACCCACTCGGACTGGGACTGCCCCTTGGCGGTCATCAGATGAGTGGCGAATTCGGGGCCGGTCGGGAGTTCCGCCTTCGGACCGACCTTGACGAGCTGCGGTTCGGGTCCCGCGACCACGGCGAACTGCGAGCCGGGCACCCAGGACTTGGCATGGGTCCTGAGGTCGACCGGGACCCGGTCGAACCTGGTGACGGAGTGGAGCAGAGCACCCGCGTGGATGTAGTGCGCCAGCAGCCGGGCGGCGGAGGCTACCACTCCGGGGCTGAAGTCACAGATGGACAACTGGCGCAGCTGCCTTACGAGTACGGCCACACCGAGCGGCGGCAGGTCCGTCTTCACCAGAGCGATGCGATCGCTCTCCAGGACCGAGCGGACGGAGTAGAGCCGACGCTCGTGGGCGGGCGAGATGCCGGTCGGATAGACGGCGACGACGTACCCGTGCTGTTCGAGCAGCACGTGCATGTCACCGATGGCCATCTCCAGAGCCTGGGCATCCGGAGCCTGCAACAGGGCGGCTGTCGGTGTCTGCTGATCGGTCGGAGGTAGTACCAAGTCAGCACTGGTCACTGCTATTGCGGTCGGCACGCTGTTCCCCGTTTCGGCTCCGGCCGGACGCCGGTCATGACGTCGGCCGCAATCGCTCCTGTTCCGCGGTTCTGCCTCAGCACTTTATCCACGTCTTACCTGGCAGAGAACACTTTTCGGAGGCCAGTCCGACAACGTGTGCGAGGCGCCCTCGTAACGCCCCGGTGCTAAATCGGACCAAATCGAAAATCGTCAACTTCTGTACAACTGCGGAGGGTTACCGATGCAACTTCCGGTTACCCCGGCCCCGAATTCATCGCCGCACGTCAGCACAGATGCGGAACCTGCCGCACCCGCCCCCGCGAAGGCCGGACGGTCACTGTCCGAGCACTTGCGGCACTTCACCCGCACGGGGTGCGAAACGGTCCGGCGAGGTCAACAAAACGTCAATTCACAGGGTGGCCGAGGCTGGTTCGGGGCCCAAGCGGAGGCACTTGCGAGCCCTTGGCGGACCGGTTCGGCAGCGGCTGGGCGGACCGGGTAGCCGCAGGTCCCGTCGCCAGAGGTCTTGACAACTCGATTGGTCTGGACCAGCTTTGTCGGCCAGCGGTGGCCACCGTTCCTCAACTCCGCATCCCTTCTTCTGCCCGTCACCCGCCGGACGGTCCGAGTACCGCCGGTCCACCCCGCCGGCGCCTCGCCGAGCACCCCGGCAGGCATCCCCGAATCCCCCACGGAGGCTGCAAGTGGAACCTTCCCCCGCCAACGGCCACAGAATCCGCAGACGCTACAGCCGTCCCTTCGTCGGCGCCGCCGCGGCCGTCCTCGCGGCCGGCGCGCTGACCGCCACGGGCCTCGCCGGAAACGCCCAGGCCGCCGATATCAACGTCGCCAAGAACGCGGGCTTCGAATCCGGTCTCGCCAACTGGACCTGTTCCGGCGGCAGTGGCACCACCGTCTCCTCCCCCGTGCACGGTGGCACCGCGGCCCTCAGGGCCACCCCGGCCGGCCAGGACGCCGCGCGGTGCACCCAGACCGTGGCCGTGAAGCCCGACTCGACGTACACGCTCAGCTCCTGGGTGCAGGGCGGGTACGCGTACCTCGGCGCGAGCGGCACCGGGACCACCGATGTGTCGACCTGGTCCCCCGGCTCCGGCGACTGGACGCAGCTCACCACCAGCTTCAAGACCGGTCCCGGCACCACCTCGGTCCAGGTCTACACGCACGGCTGGTACGGGCAGGCCGCCTATCTGGTGGACGACGTGTCGGTCAACGGCCCCGACGGCGGGGGCGGCACCGACCCGGAGCCGACCATCCCGTCCGCCCCGGCCGGCCTGGCGGTCGGCACGGCGACCTCCTCCTCCGTGGCCCTGTCCTGGAACGCGGTCTCCGGCGCGACCGGCTACACCGTCTACCGGGACGGCGCGAAGGCCACCACGACCACCGGTAACTCGGCGACGGTCACGGGGCTGGCCGTCGACACCGCGTACCAGTTCGCGGTGACCGCCACCAACGCGGCCGGTGAGTCCGTCAAGTCCGCGACGGTCAGCGGCCGTACGGCCAAGGAGGGCGGCAACCCCGACCCCGGCAGCTCCGTGCCCAAGCACGCGGTGACCGGCTACTGGCAGAACTTCAACAACGGCGCGACCGTCCAGAAGCTCAGCGACGTGCCCGCGAACTACGACATCATCGCGGTCTCCTTCGCCGACGCCACGAGCACGCCGGGCGCAGTCACCTTCAACCTGGACACGGCGGGCCTGAACGGCTACACCGTCGACCAGTTCAAGGCCGACATCAAGGCGAAGCAGGCGGCCGGGAAGAACATCATCATCTCGGTCGGCGGCGAGAAGGGCTCCCTCTCGGTCAACAGCGACGCCTCCGCGACCAACTTCGCGAACTCGGTCTACACACTCATCCAGGAGTACGGCTTCAACGGCGTCGACATCGACCTGGAGAACGGCCTCAACTCCACGTACATGACGAAGGCGCTGCGCTCGCTGTCGCAGAAGGCGGGATCGGGCCTCGTCATCACGATGGCGCCGCAGACCATCGACATGCAGTCCACGTCCGGTGAGTACTTCAAGACGGCGCTCGGCATCAAGGACATCCTGACGGTCGTCAACACGCAGTACTACAACAGCGGTTCGATGCTGGGCTGCGACGGCAAGGTCTACTCGCAGGGTTCGGTGGACTTCCTCACCGCGCTCGCCTGCATCCAGCTGGAGGGCGGCCTCGACCCGTCCCAGGTCGGCCTCGGTGTGCCGGCCTCCACGAGGGGCGCGGGCAGCGGGTACGTGGCACCCTCGGTCGTGAACGCGGCGCTGGACTGCCTGGCCAAGGGCACCGGCTGCGGTTCCTTCAAGCCGTCGAAGACCTACCCGGGGCTGCGCGGGGCGATGACCTGGTCGACCAACTGGGACGCCACGGCGGGCAACGCCTGGTCGAACGCGGTGGGCCCGCACGTGCACGGCCTGCCGTAACCGGTACTCGGTTGTCGGACTGATCGCCGTCGACTGGTAGCCGCACCTCCTGACCAGCAGCGCCGCCGCTCCCCCGGTGGCGCTGCTGCACGTTCCGGGGCCGGGGCCGTTCCCGGGGCCGTCCCGGGCCTGTCCCGGACCGGCAACAGAGTGTCGGGACTTCCCGCATTCGATGGCTGTTCGGACGCGTACATGGCACCGTTGTTGGGCTCGACGGGCTCGACGGTGATGCGACAGGGGGCGGGACATGGCCGGGGCGCGGGTGCAGGCACTGGGCGCGGACGATCCGGCGGCGCTCGGACCGTACCGGCTGATCGGACGGCTGGCGTCCGGCGGCATGGGGCGGATCTATCTGGCCCGCAGCGGTGAGCGCGGCGGCCGGGGGCTCGTCGCGGTGAAGACGCTGCTGGCCGAGGGGAGCGTCAGCGAGGTCGACCGGCGGCGGTTCGCCCGCGAGGTTTCGCTCGCGCAGCGAGTCGACAGCGCGTACACGGCGCGGGTACGGGATGCGGACCCGGACGCCGAGCGGCCATGGATGGCCATCGACTACATCGCCGCACCACCGCTCTCCGAACTCGTCCGCAGCTGCGGGGTGCTGCCCGCGTCGGCGGTGCGGTGGATCGCCGCGGGCACCGCGGAGGCGCTGGTCACCCTGCACGGGGTGGGCATCGTCCACCGTGACGTGAAGCCGCAGAACGTGCTGCTGCCGCTGGAGGGCCCCCGAGTCATCGACTTCGGCATCTCGCACGCCGCCGACCTCACCCGTACCAGCCTGACCCTGGGCACCATCGCCTTCACCTCCCCCGAACAGGCACGCGGCGAGGCATCCACAGCGGCCTCGGACGTGTACTCCCTCGGCGCGACCCTCTTCATGCTCGCCACCGGACGCCCGCCCTACGCCGCCGACGGCGACACCCTCCGACTCCTCGCCCGCGTCCAACGCGGCGAACTCGACCTCGACGGACTGCCCAAGGAACTCGTCCCGACCATCCGCCCCTGCCTCGCCACAGACCCGGCCCGACGCCCCGCACCCGCCGAACTGCTCGCCCGCTTCCGCCGGGACCAGGCCGGAATGCCCACCACGCACAGCGGTACGCGCTGGCTGCCGCCGCGGTGGACGGAACTGATCGGCGCGTACGCGACCCAGGGCCTGGAACTCGCGAACGGCCGCGGCGCGGCCCCGGCGGCGCCGACCGCCGACGGACGTACGAACGTGGTGCCGCCGCCCCGCCCGACGATGGTCTACACGGAGGAGCGCAGGGCCCGCGCCGCCCGCGACCGGGCCCGCCGCGACCGTACCCGGCAGGAGCTGGCGGCCCTCGCGGAACTGGCGGAGCGGCAGCGGGCGGAGCAGGCCGAGCGGGAGCAGGCGGAGCGCGAACAGGCCGAGCGCGCCGAGCAGGAGCGGGCGGAGCGCGAACGCGCGGGAGCCGCCCGGCAGGAAGCCGCCCGTGCCGAGCAGCGGCGGGCCGCGCAGGAGCGGGCCAGGCGGGAGGCGGCGGCACAGGACCGCGCCAGGCGGGAACGGGCCGAAAGGGAGCGCGCGGAGGAGGCCGCCCGTGCCCAACAGGCGATCCGTGCCGCGCGTGCGCGGGCGGCCGCATCCGCCAACGCCTCGCCCGCCGGGGGCACGAAACGGCCGCCGGGCGCCACCTCGGGCAGCTCCTCGAACTGGGGCTGGCTGATCGCCGTCGCCGTCGTCGTCGCCCTGGTGATCTGGCAGCCCTGGGAAACCTCGGGGAAGGCGAGCGGCAGCGGCGGATCCTCCGCCGGCACCACCGCTTCCGGCGCCGTCACATCCGGCAGCAGTCTCGACACCCACTCCGACGACGAGACCACCGGCACCGACGACAACGACAGCAGCGACGACTCCGGGGGTACCTCCGACGATTCCGGCAGCACCGACGACGAGCCGTCACCGACCCCGACACCCACACCGACCCCTACGCCGACCCCCACACCCGACGCCACCGATCTGGCGTTCCGCGCCGTGAACGCCGGTGACTGCCTCAATGTGTACAGCGACGGGCACGGCAAGATGAGCACCACGACCCCGGTCCGGGTCAACTGCCGCTCCTGGAACGCCTATATGCACGTCAACCGCGTCACCTCCCGGTCGGGGGAGTCCAGCTCCTGCGACACGGGGCAGGGCTTCACCTGGTGGCACAAATCCGGTGAGGACGGGATCGAGCGCACGCTCTGCCTCGACCGGGTGTACCAGGTGGGCCAGTGCTTCCCCGCAAACGTGCAGAGTTCCGTCAGCGCCGATCTGACGGTGGTGCTGTCCTGCAACTCGTCGACCGTCCCTCAGGCCGGCCAGTCGATCCTGCGGATAACCGGGTACTACCGGGCGCCCTCGGCCGGCACCAAGTGGACCTGCCCGGCCGGGGGCGGGGAGCGGTTCTGGTACTGGCAGGTGAACAACGGCCGGAGCATCGTCTGCGCCTCGGCGGCCTGACCTCGGCTGCCTGACCGCAGCGGCACAACACCCCCGTGCACCACGTGCGCCTCCCCGTTGTCTGTCCCGGACCGGCCGCGGGCTGTCCGGGACAGGCCGGTCCGTAGCCCCGGACGAGGTCGCGTGCCACCTTGATGGGGGTGCGGTTGTGCGACAGGGGGAATGACATGGCCGGGGCGCGGGTGCAGGCGCTGAGCGGGGACGATCCGACAGTTCTCGGGCGGTACCGGCTGATCAAACGGCTGGCGTCCGGCGGCATGGGGCGGATCTATCTGGCCGTGGGGGACGCCCGGGGCGGCGGCGGGCAGGGCGCCGGAGAGCTCGTCGCGGTGAAGACGCTGCTGGCCGAGGGGAGCGTCAGCGAGGTCGACCGGCGGCGGTTCGCCCGCGAGGTGAAGCTCGCGCAGCGGATCGACAGCGTGCACACGGCGCGGGTACGGGATGCGGACCCGGACGCCGAGCGGCCATGGATGGCCATCGACTACATCGCCGCACCACCGCTCTCCGAACTCGTCCGCAGCTGCGGGGTGCTGCCCGCGTCGGCGGTGCGGTGGATCGCCGCGGGGACCGCGGAGGCGCTGGTCACCCTGCACGGGGTGGGCATCGTCCACCGTGACGTGAAGCCGCAGAACGTGCTGCTGCCGCTGGAGGGCCCCCGAGTCATCGACTTCGGCATCTCGCACGCCGCCGACCTCACCCGTACCAGCCTGACCCTGGGCACCATAGCCTTCACCTCCCCCGAACAGGCACGCGGCGAGGCATCCACAGCGGCCTCGGACGTGTACTCCCTCGGCGCGACCCTCTTCATGCTCGCCACCGGACGCCCGCCCTACGCCGCCGACGGCGACACCCTCCGACTCCTCGCCCGCGTCCAACGCGGCGAACTCGACCTCGACGGACTGCCCAAGGAACTCGTCCCGACCATCCGCCCCTGCCTCGCCACAGACCCGGCCCGACGCCCCGCACCCGCCGAACTCCTCGCCCGCTTCCGCCGAGACCAGGCCGGAATGCCCACCACACAGAGCGGGAGCCGCTGGCTGCCGCCGACCTGGGCGGCGCTGATCGGGGAGTACGCGGCCCAGGGCCGGGAACTCGGCCGCGCGGGCCTGATCGACCCGGACGCCCTGACCATGGACCAGCGCACGGGCAAGGACCAGCGCACGAGCGCGGTCCCGCCGCCGGGGCCGACGCGGATGTACACGGCGGAGCGCGAAGCGCAGCTGCGGGAGCGCAAGCGGGCCGCGCGGGAGCGGGAACGCGCCGCGAAGGAGCACGAGCGCGCGGAGCGCGAGCGGGCGGACAAGCGGGCGGAGCGCGAGCAGCGGGAGAAGGCCGCGCAGCGGGCGCGTGCGCGTGCGCGTGCCTCTTCGGCGAAGCCGAAGCCGAAGTCACACCCCACGCCCGCGCCCACGCCCGTGACACCGGCGAAGAAGTCGTCCCCCTCCGCGGGCTGGCTGCTCGTCCCGGTCATCGTCCTGGTACTCCTGATCTACCGGCCCTGGGAGACGCCGGGCGCGCAGAGCACCGGCGGCACTTCGGCCTCCGGGAGCACCTACGGCACCAACGCGATACGGACTCCGACGCCCACCCCCACCCCGACCGCCGATGCCGTCGACCGGGCCTTCCGGTACGTGACCAGCGGCCAGTGCCTCAACGTCTACGACGACGGGTACGGGAACTGGAGCTCGGCGGTGCCGCAGCCGGTCGCCTGTGACTCCGCCAACGCGTACGTCTATGTCACCCGCGCCTACTCGACCGGCGGCACCCCCGACCCCTGCCCTTCGGAGAACGGCAGTGGCACCTGGTACCACGCCGCGAAGGACGGCATGAACACGACGCTGTGTCTGACCCGTCAGTTCCGCAAGGGCCAGTGCTTCCCCGCCGACCTGGACGGCAACGGCAACGCCCGTCTGCTCGTGGTCTGGAGCTGCAACGCCGACAAGGTGCCCGTCGCGGGCCAGTCGATCGCGCAGATCACCGGCTACTACCGAGCGCCCAAGTCGTACAGCGGCCGCATCTGTCCGGCGAACGCCGGGCAGCGCTACTGGTACTGGAAGGTGGACAAGGGCAAGAGCATCATCTGCGTCAGCCAGGCCTGAGCCACTCCGAGCCGGACCGAGCTGGTCCGAGCCGGACGAAAGAACCTGGATCACCAGGCTCAGCAGCGCCGCCACCGCGAATCCCGCGACCGACAGGACGGTCTCCAGGACCGTCCAGGACTTCAGGGCGCCGCGTTCGGAGATGCCGAAGTACTTCGACACCATCCAGAAACCGTCGTCGTTCACGTGCGAGGCGAAGATCGAGCCGGCCGAGATCGCCATGATGATCAGGGCCAGGTGGGCCTGCGAGAAGCCCTGGCCCTCGACCAGGGGGACGACGATGCCGACGGTGGTGACGATGGCGACGGTCGCCGGGCCCTGGGCGACGCGCAGGACCACGGAGATCAGCCAGGCGAGCAGGATGACCGGCAGGCCTGCCCGGGTGGCTCAGGTGGCCCAGCCTGCTCAGCCGAGGACCGCGAGTGCGTCGATCTCGATCAGGAGGCCCTTGGGGAGGCCGACGTAGACGGTTGTGCGGGCGGCGGGGGCGGCCTTGAGGTTCTGCTCGCCGAAGTAGGCGTTGTAGATCTCGTTCATCTCGGCGAAGTGGTCCACGTCCGTGAGGTAGACGCGCATCATCATCACGTCGTCCCAGCTCGCGCCGCCCTCCTCCAGGATCGCCTTGACGTTGGCGAAGGTCTGGAGGGTCTGCTCGCGCAGCGTCGGGCCGGCGGGGGTCGGGGCCTGACCCTCGGCTGCGGGCAGGAAGCCGACCTGGCCGGCGACCTGGAGGATGTTCCCCTTCTTCACCCCGTGCGAGAACTTCGCGGGGGGCGTGGTGTGGGTGCTCGGGGTGAGGGCGATCTTCTCGGTCATGGCTGTTCAGGCTTTCTTGGGTCGGGTGGTGCCGGAGTACTCCCGGCTGATGGAGTCGGCGGTGCGGCGCACCAGCGGGAGCAGGGTGAGGAGTTCCTCGGCCGTGACGACGACATTGGGCGCGGAGACCGACATCGCGGCGACGACCCGCCCGTCCGCCCCCCGGATGGGGGCGCCGACGCAGTTGATGGACTCCTCGTGGCCGCCGAGGTCGGTGGCCCAGCCCTGTTCGCGGACGACGGTGAGCTCCTTGAGGAAGGCACCGGCGTTCGGGGTGGAACGGGACGTGTACATGGGGTAGTCGAGCTTCTCGGCTACGGCGCGCCGCTCGGGCTCGGCGAGGTCGGCCAGGAGCAGCTTCGCGACGGCGGCGACGGTGATCGCGACGGGCTTGCCGATCCGCGAGTACATCCTGACGGGGTAGCGGCTCTCGACCTTGTCGATGTAGAGGACCTCCTGCTCCTCGTACACCGCGAGATGCACGGTGTGACCGCAGCTCTCGTTGAGTTCGACGAGGTGGGGGTGGGCGATCTCCCGTACGTCGAGGTTCTCGACGGCCTCCTGCGCGAGGGCGAAGAGGCGGGCGCCGAGGCGGTAGCGCTGGTCCTGCTGGCGGTAGACGAGGCCGTGCTCGTGGAGCGTACGGAGCAGGCGCAGCGCCGTGGACTTGTGGACGCCGAGGCGCTCGGCGACCTGGCCGAGGTCGGCGGGTCCCTGGGCGAGCAGCGGCAGGATGCTCAGCGCCCGGTCGACGGTCTGACTCATGTCGTACGTACCTCCTGGTCGTGCCCCGTCCACCCCGGGCCGAGACGAAGTCTCCCCCAGGCCTCGTCGTCCAGTGCGGCAAGGCCGTCGGCGTGCGCGCGGGCCGGCGGGGCGGTGAGGTCGCCGGGGACGGTGAGGACGGCGGCGGCCATGAGGTGGCCGTGCCGGACGCGGTCGCGTACGGGGAGGTCGCGCAGCGTGGCGGAGAGGAACCCGGCGGCGAAGGCGTCGCCCGCGCCGACGGGGGCTACGACGTCCACGCGCAGGGCGGGGACGGTTGTGACACCGCCGGCTTCCGTGACGCCGCCGGTGCCCGAGACATCGCCGGTGCCCGAGAAGACCGTCGCGCCCTCCGCGCCCCGCTTCACGACCAGCGTCGCCGGTTCCGGCAGGGCCGCGCGGATCGCCTCCGCGCCGGTCACGCCCCACGCCTGAGCCGCCTCGTCCTCGCCGACGAAGACCAGGTCGCTACGGCGGGCCAGGTCGAGGAGCACCTCGGGGGACGCGTCGGCGTCGCGCCACAGGCCGGGCCGGTGGTTGACGTCGAAGGAGATCAGCGGGCGGCCGGGGCGGGGCTCGGTCAGGTCGTGGAGCAGGGCCAGGCAGTCGGCGGAGAGCGCCGCGGTGATGCCGGACAGGTGCAGGATCCGGGTCGTGGGCAGTGTCACGTACGGGATGCTGCGGGGCGACATCGCGGAGGCGGCGGAGCCGGCCCGGTAGTAGGCGACCTCGTGCACGTCGGTGGCGCGGTCGGTCGCGGTGCGGAAGTAGATCCCGGTGGGCCGCGAGGGGTCGCGCCGCACACCGGAGGTGTCGACCCCGTAGCCGGCGATCGCCTCGACGAGGTGGTCGCCGAAGCCGTCCGCGCCGACCCGGCTGACCCAGGCCGTCCGGTGCCCGGCGGCGGCCAGCGCGCAGGCGACGTTGGACTCGGCGCCGCCGATGCCACGGCCGAAGGAGGGCACGTCGGCGAGGCGTCCGGGCTGCGACGGCAGGAACGTCACCATGGACTCGCCGAGGCACACGACTTCGGCGGCCGTGGCGGCGTCGGCGGTCCTGGCCGGGGTTCCGGACACTCGGGGCTCCTCGCGGGTTCGGTGATGAGGGTTCGGGGCGCGGCGGGCTTGCATGCCATTGACCCGGCGTCGGCTCGGATGTTAGACAGCGTTAAGCGATCTACGCAATGGGTGTTGCATGTGATGCAACGACGACTTCGATCGAGGAGGCCCCCTTGGGCGCCGACCGTCCTGTGTCCGGACTCGCCGACGAGCTGGTCGACCACCGCTTCAAGGCGCTCCCGCCCGACGCGGAGGGCCTGACCGTCGGCGCCCTCGCCGCCGAGCGGCGCAACCTCTTCACGGGCGGCTTCACCACCCCGGTGCTCGCGCTGTCCGCCGAGTCGGTCGAGCACAACCTCGCCCTCCTGGAGACGTACGCGGAGCGCCACGGGCTCGCCTTCGCCCCGCACGGCAAGACCTCCATGTCCCCGCAGCTCTTCGCCCGCCAGCTGGAGTACGGCGCCTGGGGCATCACCGCCGCCGTGCCGCACCAGGCGCGGGTCTACCGGGCGTACGGGATCCGGCGGATCTTCCTCGCCAACGAGCTCGTCGACGCCTCGGCCCTGCGCTGGCTCGCCGCCGAGCTGGACTCCGACCCGGAGTTCCGTCTCATCTGCTACGTCGACTCGGTGCGCGGCGTGGAGCTGATGGACGAGGCGCTGCGCGTGGCGGGCGCCTCCCGTCCCGTCGACGTCGTGGTGGAGCTGGGCGCCGGCGAGGGCGCGCGCACCGGGGTCCGCACCGAGGCCGAGTGCGCGGCGGTGGCCGACGCGGTGGCGGCGACCGGGACCCTGCGGCTGGTGGGCGTGGCCGGTTACGAGGGCGAGGTGCCGAAGGCGTCCGCCGAGCGGGTACGGGAGTGGCTGGACCGGCTCGTCGCGCTGGCCGTCGACTTCGACCGCGCGGGGCGCTTCGCGTCCGGCGAGGAGATCGTGATCAGCGCGGGCGGCAGCGCCTGGTTCGACGCGGTGGCGGATGTGTTCGCACAGATCCCGGAGCTTTCGGCGCCGGTGCTGAAGCTGCTGCGCTCGGGGGCGTACGTCTCGCACGACGACGGCCACTACCGCCATCTGACCCCGTTCAACCGGGTGCCGGAGGAGGGGGAGCTGCAGCCCGCCTTCCGGCTGTGGGCGCAGGTCGTGTCGCGCCCGTCGGCCAAGCAGGCGTTCCTCAACGCGGGCAAGCGGGACGCGGCGTACGACCTCGATCTGCCCGAGGCGCAGGTCGTGCGGTCCGGCCGGGACGGCGCGGTCCGGTCCGCGACGGGCATCTCGGTCACCGGGCTGTCGGACCAGCACGCATGGGTGCGTACGGAGCCGGGTGCGGAGCTGGAGGTCGGTGACTGGGTGGGGATGGGCCTGTCCCATCCGTGCACCAGCTTCGACAAGTGGCAGTTGATTCCGCTGGTCGCGGCGGACGGGACGGTCACGGATTACATCCGTACGTTCTTCTGATGCGGGCGGGGGTGGGCGGGGGTCTGCCCTGCGGGACTGTTCCCCTGCCCGCCCCTTCCCGTAACCGGGGCTCCGCCCCCGAACCCCCGCTCCTCAATCGCCGGAGGGGCTTGAGTCGCTCCTCCACGAGGGGCCTGATCCGGGAGCCCCCATGGACCTGGTCATCCGTAACGCCCACGTCGTCGACGGCACCGGCGCCCCCGGCCACCGCGCCGATGTGGCCGTCGCCGACGGCCGGATCGCCGGGATCCACCCCGAGGGCTCCCCCGGCCCGCGCCCCTTTGCCCGCCGCACGCTCGACGCCGACGGGCTCGTCCTCTCGCCCGGCTTCATCGACATGCACGCGCACAGCGATCTCGCGCTGCTCCGCGACCCGGACCACAGCGCCAAGGCCGCGCAGGGCGTCACGCTCGAAGTGCTCGGCCAGGACGGCCTGTCGTACGCCCCGGTCGACGACCGGACGCTCGCCGAGGTCCGCTCCACCATCACCGGCTGGAACGGCGGTGCGCCCGAGGACACGAGCATCGACTTCGACTGGCGCACGGTCGGCGAGTACCTGGACCGGCTGGACCGCAACTTCGACGGCCGGGGCATCGCCGTCAACGCCGCCTACCTCGTCCCGCAGGGCACGGTCCGGATGTACGCGGTGGGCTGGGAGGACCGCCCCGCCACCGATGCCGAACTGACCCGGATGAAGGAACTTGTCGCCCGGGGCATGGCGGAAGGCGCGGTCGGCATGTCCTCCGGTCTCACCTACACCCCGGCATGTACGCGAACGACGCCGAACTCACCGAACTGTGCCGGGTGGTGGCCCAGTACGGCGGCTACTACTGCCCGCACCACCGCTCGTACGGGGCGGGCGCGCTCGGCGCGTACGAGGAGATGGTGCAGCTCACCAGGAACGCGGGCTGCGCCCTTCATCTCGCCCACGCCACCATGAACTTCGGCGTGAACAAGGGCCGGGCTCCCGAGCTGATCGCCCTGCTCGACGACGCCCTGGACGCGGGCGCCGACATCTCCCTCGACACCTACCCGTACACCCCCGGCTCCACGACCCTCGTCGCGACGCTGCCGAGCTGGGCGAGCGAGGGCGGGCCCGAGTCGACGCTCGCCCGCCTCGCCGACGACGCCACGGCGGAACGCATCCGGCACCACCTGGAGGTGCTGGGCTCGGACGGCTGCCACGGCGTGCCGATCGAGTGGGACACCATCGAGATCTCGGGCGTCGGCACCCCCGCCCTCGCCGGCCACGTGGGCCGCACGGTGGCCGAGTCCGCGCGGCTGCGCGGCGAGGCGCCCTGGACGACCGCGCGCCGACTGCTCGTCGAGGACCGGCTCGGCCCGACGATCCTCCAGCACGTGGGCCACGAGGAGAACGTGCGGCAGATCATGCGCCACCGGGTGCACACCGGGGGCAGCGACGGCATCCTCCAGGGCGACAAGCCGCACCCGCGCGCCTACGGCACCTTCCCGCAGTATCTCGGCCGGTACGTAAGGGAGTTGGGCATCCTTTCACTGGAGGAGTGCGTCGCCCACCTCACCTCGCGCCCGGCCCGGCGGCTGCGACTGGCCGACCGGGGGTACGTCCGCGAGGGCTACCGCGCCGACCTGGTGCTCTTCGATCCGGCGACCGTGGCGGCGGGCTCCACGTTCGAGGAGCCGCGCACCCTGCCGGTCGGCATCCCGCACGTACTGATCGACGGCCGCTTCGCCATCGAGAACGGCCGCCGCACCCAGACACTGGCGGGCCGGGCCGTCCGGGGAACAGGGCGCGCCGCCGGGTAGCACGTCCGGCCCCCACTCCCCCGCCCTCGCCCCTCAGCCCCCCGCTCCCCCGCGCTCACTCCCCCGCCTGCTCCTTCGCCCAGGCCAGGTCCTCCTCGGTCGGGGCGTCGTCCTGGGTGAGGCTGCGCCGCCAGTAGCCGCTGAACTGCACGGCCGCCCGGGGCAGCCCGCGCTCCTCGACCAGGTGGCGGCGCAGGGCCCGTACCGCCCCCGCCTCACCGGCCAGCCACGCGGCACCGGTCCCGGCGGGCAGTCGCGCCGCCCGCACCGCGTCCGTCAGTGACCCGCCCCGGTCCCGGTGCACCCAGTGGGCGCTCACCTCGCCGGCCGAGTCGAGCGGCCGCTCCTCCGTCGCGTCGGCGACCTCGGCCCAGACGAGCGCCCGCGCCCCGGCGGGCAGCGACTCCAGCAGGGTGGCGATCGCGGGGAGCGCCGACTCGTCGCCGGCCAGCAGCAGCCAGTCGGCGGCGGGCAGCGGCCGGGCGTACAGCGACGACGGGCCCACCATGCCGAGCACATCGCCCACTCGCGCGTCCCGGCCCCAGCGGGCGGCGGGCCCGTCGTCGCCGTGAAGCACGAAGTCGACCGTCATCACGTCACGTCCGCGGTCGTACGCGCGAACGGTGAAGCTCCGCAGCAGCGGCCGCTCGGACCCCGGGATCGCGAGGTACGCCTCGTACCACCGCATGCCGTACGTGTCGTCGGCCTCCGGCTCCGGCAGCCGGGGCACTCCTTGCCCCTCCCTCGGGAAGCAGAGCTTCATCTGCTGGTCGGGCCGGTCCTCCATGAGCCCCGCCAGCGCGTCCCCGGTGAAGGTGACGCGCGCCGTACGCGGAGTGATCCGCTCCACGCCGACGACCCGTACGTACGACACGGCCAAAGCCTGCCCCATGGCGGTTCCGCCCTCTCCGACTGATAGTTTACGTCGTAAGGAATTACCTGGCGAAGTTACTTTACGACGTAAGGAGTCGCAAGTGGTGGTCTTTGCCGGACAGGGCGACGCCCGCCGTTCGATGTCCCTGCTGTGGCGCGCCGACGGGCCAGAGGAGCAGGGCCGGCGTCCCGGTCCCGGCCGCAGGCCGGGGCTGAGCGTCGACGCGATCGTGACCGCCGCGATCGCCGTCGCGGACGAGGACGGCATGGCCGCGCTGTCGATGCGCGCGGTGGGCGAGCGGCTCGGCCGCACCGCGATGGCCCTCTACACCTACGTCCCCGGCAAGAGCGAGCTGCTGGACCTGATGTACGACGCGGTCCACGCCGAACTGCCCACGGAGTACGAGGAGACCGGCGACTGGCGTGCGGAGCTGACCGCCTGGGCGCGGGACAGGCTCGAATTCCACCTCCGCCACCCCTGGGTGCTCCAGGTCTCCCAGGCCCGCCCGGTGCTCGGCCCGCACGAGTACGCGGGGCTGGACACGCTCGTGCGGCTGCTGAGAGCGACCGGGCTCGAAGCGCACCTGCTGCGGCGGCTGGTCGGCACGCTCTCCCACTTCGTGCGCGGCTGCGCCGGGACGGTCGCCGAGGCGCGGCAGGCCGCGGCGGCGACGGGCGAGCCGGACGAGGAGTGGTGGTTCGCCCGCTCGGCGCTGCTGGGCGAGGTGGCGCCCGACTTCGCGGAGCGCTACCCGAGCCTGGTCGCGATGGAGACCGCTTCCACTCCTCAGCCACCTGCGCCCGCGCCCGGCGAGGAGTCGGTGCCGTACCTGGAGCGCGAGGCGAGGGAGACGTTCGACGTGGGACTCGGGGTGCTGCTCGACGGGGTCGAGGCGGCGATCGGACGCGCGGCGAAGCCGTGAACGCGCGTCGCCGCCGCGGCACCCGGTGGCGGGCCTCGCGGCGGCGACATGACTCACACGGTCACGGCTTGGGCAGGGCACACCCCGCACGGTCGAGGTCGAACTGACTGCCGGCGCCGATGCACGGCACGATGCCGTACGTCTCCTGGGCGTAGTTGATTCCCTCGCGCACCGTCACATTGCCGTTCTCGTCGACCTCGCACGGGTTGTTGTCCGTGCACTCCTGGCCGTCCTCGTTGCCGGTGTTGTTGACGGCGACGACCTTGCCGGTCGCGTTGTCGATCACCGGGGAGCCCGACGTGCCGCCGATGGTCTGACAGGCGGAGGTGTAGCGGACCGAGTCCTTCCAGGTCCACTCCCCTTCCTTGAGGCGGTAGACGAAGCCGTCGACGTTGCAGGCGTACGTGCGCTTCCAGTAGCCGGACACGACGGTGATCGCGGTGCCCTGGACCGGGTGCGCGGTGTTGAGCTCCAGCGCCTTGATGCCGTAGGTGCTCTCGATCTGGGCGTAGGTGCGGGTGAGTTGGTACACCGATATGTCGGTGTCCGTCATCGTCCCGTACGCGATCTTGCTGGCCCGCAGGGTTCCGACGCCGCTGCCCGAGGCGTTCAGCAGGGTGAAGCTGCGGGTGGACGGCTGGCCGAACACGACCTCACCGGGGCCCGGGAATCCGGTCTCCATGCAGTGCCCGTTGGAGAGCACCAGCGCGGGATCGCCCGGCTGGGAGTCCGGGGTGCGGACGACGGAGCCGGAACAGTTGCTGAGCGCCACGGTCCCGGCGAAGTTGACCGCCTTGGGCCTGACCTTCTCCTTCACCGCGGCAGGCGACGACGCGTCGTGGCCGGTTGCAGCGGTTGCGGGCGCGACACCTGCCCCGAGGAGCAGGACAGCGAACAGCGCACCGACGAGAGGCTTCTTCATGTGGGGGTCCCCTCAAGTGACCTGAGCAGGGTCCTGTTGGCCCCCGCCCACCGAAGTCTCCTTCGGATTTGACATGCGCATGTTGGCGCACTGAAGGAGCCCCCACAAGGGGCGGTTTCAAGCCGTCGATCTCAGCCGGTGTCCGGCTCCACCGGGATCCAGAGCTCCGCCTCGCCCCGCGCACCGCCCTCCGAGAGCCGGGCACGCAGGATCTCGGGCCCCGGCCTGCTCCGGTACGGATTGGACGGGAACCACTGGGTGAACACGTCCCGCCACAGGTACTGGAGCGCCTGGGGGAAGGGCCCGGTGTTCTCGAAGACGGCCCAGGCACCGGCCGGGACCACCAGCACATCCAGATCCTCGGGAACATCCCGACTGTCCGTCACCACGCCTTGGTAATAGTCGAGTTCGGTCCCCTCGGCACGACTCCGGTCGAGGTTGTCGCTGACCTGGACGATGCCCTCCGGCTGCTGGTCGGACAGAGCCGCGATGCGTGCCACGGTCTCCTTGTCGATGCCCCGGACGAACTCGGCGATGGCCGGGTTGACCCCCTCGTGCACCAGGGGGACCCGCGCCTTCCTGCCCGCCACCCGGAACTCGTCCTTCGTCACGATCCGGTACTCCATGCTGCTGCTCCCTTCGACCACGAGACGGAAGGACATCCGGGGCTGGGACCGCAGAACCGCACCGGTCCGCCGGGCCTCGCCCGGACCGACACCGTGCATGGCACGGAACGCCCGCGCGAACGCCTCGCCCGAGGAGTAGCCGTGGCGCACGGCGACCTCCAGCAACGTCCGCTCACCGCCGAGCACTTCGGCGCCCGCGAGCGTCAGCCGCCTGCGCCGCACGTACTCCGACAGTGGCATCCCTGCCAGCGCGGAGAACATCCGCCGGAAGTGGTACTCCGACGTCATGGCGATCCGGGCCAGCTCGGCCGCCTCGATCTCCTGGCCGAGACGGCACTCGATGTACTCCATGGCCTGGTTCAGCTCCTCCAGCACCCCGGCCTCCTTCCCTTACGGACACTCACGTTAGGAACCGCGCACCACCGCGGGCCCGACATCCTGTGCCCGGTACGGTCGGGTGGCCGCCCGCGGGGCCGGCGCCCCGTCAGGCCGACGCGCTGGCCCGGCTGCTCGCCGACTGGCCGGTCGCCTGGCGCCCTCGGTGCGCCTGACGGCCTCCCAGCCGGCCGACGGTGACTGCGCGTGGGGGGTTGGTGTCCAACCTCGCCATGCAGGCCGCGGGCAGCGGGCCCCTACGCGGCCTCCGTCGCGGCCGCCTCCCCCGACAGCTGCACCGCCTGGCGCAGGCTCAGGCCCGGCTCGGCCTTGCGGAGCGCCTTGACCGCCGCGACCGCGTCGAGCGGGCCCTGATGGCCGCCCGCCCTGATCCGGCGCCCCGCCCAGCGGCCCCGCAGCTCCGTTTCCGGTACGCCTGCCGCGTCGGCGACCACAGCGAGAGCCCGCTCCAGGCCGGGACGTTCTTCCGCGCCCGCGGTCTCCAGCACCTGCCGGAGCGACGCAGCGATGGCCTCTGCGTCGCGCACCACGACCACGGCCAGATCCTGCTTCCCGTTTCCGATCACGTGGTCATGGTTTCCGGAAAGAGCGGCCCTCTCGCCCGGGTTGAGCCACATCTGAGGTACTGAGGAGGCAACCGGGGTCCCGGGGGCGGCCGGCCGGCCCCACTGCGTACCGTCGGGGTCATGACTTCCGACCGCGACCGCCTGCCCGACCTCGACGCCTACCTCGCCCGCATCGGCTGGACCGGGGAGCGCCGGCCCACCGCCGACGTGCTGCGCTCCGTGCACCGGGCCCATGCGCTGGGCATCCCCTTCGAGAACCTGGACCCGGTCCTCGGCAGCGCGCCCTCGCTGGCACTCGCCGACCTGGAGGCCAAGCTCGTACGCGGTGGGCGCGGTGGGTACTGCTACGAGCAGAACACGCTGCTCGCCGCCGCGCTGACCGCGCTCGGCTTCCGGATCACCCTGCTGTGCGCGCGGGTCGTGGTGGGTGCCGGGCCCGGGGACATCCGGCCGCGCACGCACATGCTGATGCTGGCCGAGGTGCCGGGCGAGGCGGCGCCGTACCTGGCGGATGTCGGCTTCGGCTCGCCCGGCGCACTGCTGGAGCCGATCCCGCTGGTCGCCGGCGCCGAACTGCACGACGCCCCGCGCCGCCACCGGCTCGTGAACACCCCGCACGACGGGCCGCTGGCGCGGTGGGAGCTCCAGGCGTACACCGCCGACGGGGCGTGGGAGTCCCAGTACGCCTTCACGCTGGAACCCTTCGAGGCGCCGGACTACGAGGTGATCAACTGGCACATCGCGACCAACCCGCGCTCCCCGTTCTCGCGCCGCGTGGACGCCCAGCGCACCACCCCGGACACCCACCTCTCACTGACCGGCCGCACCCTCACGGTCACCGCGCTGGACGGCACCCGCGAGGAACGCGAACTCGCGGACGGCGATGAGGTGCTGCGCGTACTGGCGGCCGACTTCGGCATCCTTCTGCCCCCGGGCACCCGGCTGCCGGAGCAGGCGGCGGAAGGGGAAGGGTAGGGGTAAGGGGGACGTCGTGGCGCATCTCACCCGTCCGCGTCCGTCACGCCCGGATTCACCGCATTCGAAGCCCCGCCCCCGGTCCCGCCCGGCGTTCCCACGGTCACGGACGGTGGGCGCATGGCTATGGAAGACGGGGCGGGGCGGGGAAATACCCGGGTGGGGCAACCGGGAGGGAAAGGCCGGGCAGGGTGCGGGGCGCGGTCGTAAGCTCCCAGACATGCAGGTCATCCAGTCCACGAAGCTCGCCAACGTCTGTTACGAAATCCGGGGCCCCGTGCTGGAGGAGGCGATGCGGCTGGAAGCAGCCGGTCACCGCATCCTCAAGCTGAACACCGGCAACCCTGCCGCGTTCGGGTTCGAGTGCCCGCCCGAGATCCTCGAAGACATACTGCGCAACCTCTCCGGGGCGCACGGCTACGGTGACGCGAAGGGGCTGCTGTCCGCGCGGCGGGCGGTGATGCAGCACTACCAGACCAAGGGGATCGACCTCGACGTCGAGGACATCTACCTGGGCAACGGTGTCTCCGAACTGATCCAGATGTCGATGCAGGCGCTGCTCGACGACGGCGACGAGGTCCTCGTACCGGCTCCGGACTATCCGCTGTGGACCGCTTCGGTCTCGCTGGCCGGCGGCACGGCCGTGCACTACCGGTGCGACGAGCAGTCCGACTGGATGCCGGACCTCGCCGACATCGAGCGGCGGATCACCGACCGCACCAAGGCCCTCGTGATCATCAACCCGAACAATCCGACGGGTGCGGTGTACGACGACGAGATGCTGCGCGGGCTGACGGAGATCGCCCGACGCCACAACCTGGTCGTCTGCTCCGACGAGATCTACGACCGGATCCTGTACGACGGTGCGACCCACACCCCGACCGCGACGATCGCGCCCGACCTGATGGTGCTCACCTTCAACGGGCTCTCCAAGAACTACCGGGTGGCCGGCTACCGGTCGGGGTGGCTGGCGGTCTGCGGTCCGAAGGCGCACGCCTCCTCGTACATCGAGGGGCTGACGATCCTCGCCAACATGCGGCTGTGCGCCAACATGCCGTCGCAGCACGCCGTGGCCACCGCGCTGGGCGGCCGGCAGTCGATCGAGGACCTGGTGCTGCCCGGCGGGCGGATCCTGGAGCAGCGCGATGCCGCGTACGACCTGCTGACCCAGATCCCGGGCGTGACCTGCGTGAAGCCCAAGGGGGCGCTGTATCTCTTCCCGCGCCTCGACCCCAAGGTCTACAAGATCAAGGACGACCGGCAGATGGTGCTCGATCTGCTGCGGGCCGAGAAGATCATGGTCGTGCACGGCACCGGGTTCAACTGGCCCGAACCCGATCACTTCCGGGTGGTGACACTGCCGTCGACCGAGGACCTGACGGACGCGGTGACCCGGATCGCGCACTTCCTGGACGGCTACGGCCAGCCGTAGCCGTCCAGCCCTGGGGCCTCCGCCGAGGATCCTGCGGGAGCCGGAAATCGATCGCAGACAACTTTAGACTTAATCCAAGGTAGGATGGTCCCACTGCAACACCAGGAGGCCATCCATGTACGAACCGATCCGCTCCAAATCGGTCCACACACCGGCCGACCACGCCGACGACTTCCCGCACCGTTCCCGTGAGGAAGAGCTGGACATCCAGCTCGCCGGGCACCTGGCCGCGCTCCTCGCGGTCACCGACGAGCTGGGCATCGGCGAGGCGGGCGACCGCATCGCCGTGCAGGTCGCCAGGCTGCGCGGCGCGCCGCCCGCCCGGCACGCCGGCCGCACCGACGCACCCGCACCGGCACTGCACCGCCGCGCCCACGCCCTCGCGGGCCGGGCACTGGTGGTGGCCGCGTCCCGCGCCGACACGGCCGTCGCGATCCTCGCGGCCGAGCGGATGGACGCCCACACCGCGGCGCTCGCCGCCGCCCCCGCCACCTCGACGCGACTGGTCGGCGCCCACTGACGGCCCCGGTCCACGTGCCGTCGAGGCGCGTGGGCCGGGTGCCACCCGATTGCTGCAGACGACCGACCGCGCGCCCCCGGGTCCGGCCCCGGTCAGGCGTTCACGAGTTCCCTCGAACCCAGCTTCTGCCGGGCGAATTCGAGGTTGCCGACCACACGGTCGTGGTGCTCGGGAGGCACCTTGCCACTCTTGAGGAGGCGTTGGCTGCAGCGCTCCGACTCCTCATAGTTTCCGGTCCAGTAAGCGGCTACGGCGAGTTCGTCGAGCGAGCACCAGTCGTACCACTCGAACTCGACGAACAGAATGTCTTCCGGGTACGGGATCTGCGCTGCTTGCTGCGCGAACATGTGCGCAAGTGGCCAGCGCTGGCCGTTCGTGCGGCAGTAGCGCGCGAGTTCACCGAGCGCTTCGGCCCGAGAAGGACGGCTTTCGTGCGCGCGGAGGTAGCGGTCGATCACCTCGGCCGGCGGCCTGCCGAGCTCTACCGCAAGCCGTGCGGCGTAGAGGTGGGAACAGAAGACTTCCTCTGCGAAGCCGCCCATGCCTGCCCTGCGGTCGTAGGCGGCGAGTGACCTCTTCGGCTCTCCGGCATCCCGCCAGCTCTGGGCGAGGTAGAAGACGTAGCGGGAGTTGTCGGGTTCCTTGATCAGACCCTGTTGAAGGACCTTGGCGTCGCGCAGGTACTTCTTCCGCGTTCCTTCGCCTCTCAGGCGTGCGCCGCCGCCCACCGAGAGGATGTTGGCGCCTTTGAATGTCCCGAGACTGTACGGCGTTCCGCAGTCGATGTACTCGTGCAGGACGCCGACATAGCGCCAGGGCAACCGGGTCGAGACCAGAGCGGGGCGCCAGTGGGTGATGGGTCCGTCGTGCAGTGCGACTCGGTAGGCGTCGTGGGTCAGCTCCGGCATGCGGAAGCCGGGCTCCACCTCCATCTCGTCGTCGGCGTCGATGAACAGCAGATAGTCCGCTTCGGCGCGCGCCAGGTCGATCGCCTCGCTGCGGCTGCCGTCGTATCCCTTCCAAGGACTTTCGTGCAGGGCGCCAGGCAGATCACTGAAGACGTCACGGATGACGTCCTGGGTGCCGTCGGTCGATCCCGTGTCCAGGATGACCCACGTGTCGATCAAAGGGCGCACGGATTCGAGGCAGCGTCTGATGACCGGGGCCTCGTTCTTGACGATCATGTTCAGGCAGACCGTTGATTTCACGGGTCACCTCCAACTCGGTGAGACAGGAAGACCGGCGACGCGATGTCAGCTCGGACGCTTGAGCAGTACGAAGCCCTGTTCATTACTCACGGTGAGATACCCCTGTGCCCGCGCAGCGCCCAGGGCCTGCTGTTCCTGAAGGGTGTTCAGCGGCCACCGCTGACTGAACGGCACCTTGGTGTCCACCATGATCCACTGAGGATTGGGACGGCTGTCGGGCCAGCCGTAGAGGCTGGCACTCGTACGGTTCGTGAGCTGGGGCACGAGCTCATTGGATGCCTGCACCGTGGCGCCGTCAGGGATCCGGTCCATCAGACGGTGGGCGACAGCGATGCGGGGATCTTCCCGCCAGGTGGCCGGCTGGACCAGCTGCCAGAACGGATACTGGGGAAGGACCAGGAGTGTGATCGCAGCGGAGCCGGCGAGGTATCGGCGCAGGCTGCTCCTGCTCGGGTTCCGTCGGATCAAGGCGTCGATGAAGGCGGCGAAGACGATCGGCATCAGAGAGAGCGAATAGTGGTAGACGGTGCCCCAGTGGGTGCTGAGCTCTGAGGCAGCCCGCCACATCAGGGTCGGCACCGCGATCCACATCAACGGGGACCGCAGGGCCAGGAACAGGGTCGGGGCCAGCACGAGCAGGAGCGTCGTGATCTTGGCCTCGGGGGTGATGAGACCGATCGTGCTCTTGTACAGCAGATGCGTCAGCCCGCCCTCACTGCCTTCCGAGCCGTTCAGGAAGCCCCAGTAGTCGTAGGACCCGCTCGGGCTGAAGGCCGGCAGAATGACCGTCGTCGCCAGCAGTGCCCCGGCCAGGCCGACTGCGGCGGTTGTGATCCCGAGCTTGCGGTCGCCACGCCAGGCGACGACGAGGCCGATCACGACCACGGTGAGCCCGAGGTCCTCCTTCACCAGTAGCAGGGGCAGAGCCCAGCAAACGGCGGCACGCATCCGGCCCGTCGCGAGAGCGGTGAGTGAGCACGCGAGAAGGGGGACGGCGAAGGCCCATTCATGGAAGTCGGAGCCGACCCCGCTCGCGAGACCCCAGGAGAGGCCGTAACAGACCCCGATGACCGCGGCGGCGCGGGAGCCCAGCTCTCGGCGCGCCCAGAAAGTCAGGGGCAGAACGCTCGCGGCGATCAGCGCCGCCTGCACCACGAGCAGGGCCATCGCCGAAGGCCACAGCCAGTAGACAGGTACCACCAGGATCAGAATGGGAGAGAAGTGGTCTCCCAGGATGGGAAAGTCCGGCCCCTTGACCTCGGAGACGGGCAGGTGCCCGTGCGCGTAGGAGCGGACGACCTGTTCGAAGATCCCCAGGTCGAAACTGTGGGAGAGCATGCGCTGATGGATACGCAGCGACAACGTCGCGTACGTGAAGAACAGCGCTCCCGCCAGGGCCCAGATCCACCACGGGCTGTCGGAGCGGCTCCGCCGAGGCGGCTCGACCACCGGCCCTTCGTCCACAGTTGATTTTTGTTGCACCGGGAGCGTGGCACTGTCGGTGGGTGGGGCTTGCATGACTTATTCCTTCCGGAAATCTGACCCTGAGGACCTCAAGATGCCAGCAGCCTTCAAGGCCTGGCCCTGAGCCGCCATGTGCGCGCGCAGGTTACTCCGAATAGCGGCACACCTGGGGCGTGGTGGAGTCACCCGCGCTTCTGGCGAGGGGCATTGACCGGTGCCTGTCGCACCGTTACCGACTTGACGACGACAGCCTTCTTCGGTCTTCCGTCGGTGGATCCGCCCTGCGTCCCGTTCTTGGCGATCTCCTTCAGTACGTCCAATCCACTCAGGACTTTCCCAAAGGGAGTCCACTCGGACGACATGGGGACATCAGGATCGGCATAACTGATGAAGAACTGACTGCCGTTCCTGCCGGGAGCCGCCTTGGACATCGCCAAGGTGCCGGCCGAATATTCGGCTCCGTCCAGATTTTCATCCTGGAAGAAATATCCCGGATCTGCCGCACCCTTCCCCTCGGGGTCACCGCAGTCCAATACGTAAACCCCACGGGTCGTGACGCGGTGACACGCGCTGCCGTCGTAGTACCCCTTCCGCGCCAAGAAGGAGAAGGAGTTGGTGGTGCAGGGCGCCTTGTCGGTCAGGGCCTCAAAGGTGACGGTTCCCCGGTTGGTCTCGATTTCTGCCGTGTATGGCCGAGCAGCGGCCGATGCATCGAAAGTGGGAACTCCAACGGGCTTTGCACCACCGGTGAGATTGTATGAGCAAGCGACCGGCGGCTTCGCGTCGACGCTGTATCCCGTGAGGGAGACCGCCGCCCACGTCAGCCCTGAACACGTCGCGGTTACGGCGAGCGCGACCGTCGCCACCTTGGTAACGCGTTTCCTGGCCCTGGTGAAGAAATTCATCTTTCCTTGAAAATCCCTGACGGACATTCGAGCCTCGTTTTGGCAAGTGGGGGCTGATAAAGCACGCAGAGCGTATCCATCCGTCCGCACTTCGACTGCATCGACACTCACGCGGAACTGAAACCACTACGGGGCCGAATGGCCCAACTCTTCGGGGCCCACTCCCTTTCGACCCCCTTCTTCATTCTGCCGATCGCCTGAACTTCTGGTGCGCCTGGCCCACTTTCTTGCGTATGCACCCGAGTGTTGCGTCAGAGGCTCTGCATGCCTCGTCGAGACCACTCCATTCGGTTCCCCAAGGAGCAAACTCATGAGTCCTGAGAACAGGACCCCCTCCCGTCTTGGCCCGGTGCCCCGCGGTCGCAGGTGGCTGGCCAGCGGTGCGATGGCAACTCTGAGCCTCGTCATGCTGGGCTTCTCCAGCCCCACGATGGCAGCGGCCCAGAACGGCTTCTCTCCGAGCGAGATGAACCGGCCTGTGCTTATGGGCGGTGACAAGTGCGAGAACAAGAAGGACAAGCGCGACAGGGACGAGTGCTGCGACAACCACAAGAACAAGCACGACAGGGACAAGTGCAAGGAGGAGAAGGGCAAGCGCGGGCCCACCGGGCCTACCGGGCCGACGGGGCCGAAGGGGCCGACCGGCGCCACGGGCGCCACCGGCGCCACGG
>NZ_JBIWKI010000004.1:63775-317413 GCF_044765565.1 Streptomyces sp. NPDC102437
CACGGGACCGACCGGCGCCACGGGTGAGAACGGCGAGAACGGCGCCACCGGAGCCACCGGCCCCACCGGCCCCACGGGACCGACCGGCGCCACGGGTGAGAACGGCGAGAACGGCGCCACCGGAGCCACCGGCCCCACCGGCCCCACGGGACCGACCGGCGCCACGGGAGCGACTGGTGCGACCGGCGCCACCGGCGCCACCGGAACCACGGGAGCCACCGGTGGGCCCGGGCCGTGCGTCAACGTCACCTCGACGCAGCCCAACGGCAACGAGCAATTCCTCGGCGCACTCTTCGACGGGACGCCGTTCTACGGTAGGCGCCTCCTCGTAGACGGCGGGAGCCCGGAGAATCAGAACATCACCTTCGGACCGGCGAACACCCCGGGCTGGGGAGACCTGAGCACAATCGCGGGCTTCCCCACGGACTCCCCCGTCTGCGGCATCTCGGTCGACGCCAACGGAAGTGACGCCTTCTACAAGATCATCACCACGGATGGTGACGTCTACACCCTGCACTGCGCCGCTAACGGGACAAGCCTCGTGTGCCCGGCCGCAGGTTCGCAGTGGAGGGAAGTAACGGATCTGCCGAACTCTCCGAACTTCGCCCCCCGCGAGCCGTTCGGGAACAACGAGCCACTGAACCCGAGCGAGCAGTCCAGCCTGATGGACCAGCTGATGAACAGCCTCGCCGCCAACGGGGCGATGGGGCCGGGCATGGACGCGATCCAGAAAGGACTCTTGAAGAGCAAGTCCTGACCTCGTTGGGATCCGTCTGAAGTGTGCCGTGTCCGGAATCGTCCGGGCACGGCACACGTGCGTGCGCCGCGCGGCGCAGGGAATCGTCCTGGTGGTCTGCTGATCGGCGGAGTGGCGGTAGCCGTCGTAGCAGGCCGCGACAGCACCGAGCCGCCCGGGCACCACCTCGAACACCAGCTTTCGCTGCTGCACCGGGAGACGGAGTCGCTGGTCGCGGGGTTGCGGGAGGCCGAGGCGCGCCGGCAGCGGACGCACACGCGGTACCTGGACGACCTGGGCCGGGCGCTCCGAGCCCCGCCGGACGGGCCGGGAGCCCGGACCGTCCGACGGTAGTAAGCCGCCCGACTACCGCCGGACGCGCACCGTCCCCGACGCCGTCGAGTCCGTGTGCAGAGCGTCGCCGGCGTAGCTCACCGTGTACGTCACCTCGCCGGTCACCGCGGGCAGGTCGTTGATCCGGAACGTGCCGTCGGCGGCGACCGCCGCCGAAGTCAGCGCGCCGGTGCCCTTCCGGTCGGTCCGCTCGACGGCGACGGCGATACCGGACGGAAGCGCCCGCCCCTGACCGGTCAGCTTTCCGGTGATCTCCACGCCGCCGGACTTCGTCGCCTCCGCCGGGGCGGTCAGCGTGATCGTCGTCGGCGCCTTGGCGACCGCGACGGTCAGGGCGATGTCCTCGGCCGGGCGGTGGGTGACGTCGCCGGTGAAGGAGACGGTGTACGTGGCGTCCCCGACCAGCGACGGCACGTCGAGGACGGTGAACGAACCGTCCGGGTCGACCTCGACGGGAGCGAGCTTCCGGTCACCGTTGGCGTCGCGGCGTACCGCGGAGACCCTGACCGGCTCGGCGGGCGCCGCCCCGTCGAGTTCCAGCCGGCCGCGGATGCCCACGGGTTCGCCGACGACCGGCTGCCCCGGGGTGGTGGAGAGCGAGCCGGTGAACCGGGAGTCGTACTGGGCGGCCGGGGGCTGGATGACATGCAGCCAGTACTCGTTGCCGTAGGCGTTGGTGGTGACGGCGAACAGCCGCGAGCCGTCCTTCGACCAGCCGAGCCCGCGCGGCGCGATCCGGTCCCCGTCGAGCGCGCCCTCGAAGGCGAACTCCAGCGGGGCCGTACCGGCCGCCGGGTCGGCCGGCTGCACGAGCAGGTCGACCGTGCTCCCGGTCGCGGCGGCGCCCCGGGCTATGTAGGTGCCGTCGCCGCTGAAGGCCACGGCGGACGCCACGGCCCCCTCGGGCAGCGGCTGGTACCCGGCCGGCGCGTCGGACAGGTCGGCGGCCTCCAGCAGCCGGGTGCCGTAAGCGGCGTCGGCGACGGCGATCCGCCTCCCGTCGGGCGACTGCGCCGTGTCCCGTACATCGAGCGCGCCCCGCCCCTCGGCGTCCGCGAACCGGCGCTCCGGGCCGCGCACGAGCGTGTCGCCGCTCGCGTCGAGCGTGGTGAGGAAGGGGTCGGCCTCGCCGGGGCTGCGGGTCTGTGCCATCACGATGCGGTCCGGGACCTCGGGGCCGCTGGTCAGCCGCAGCCGGCCCGCGCCGTTCCATCCGGTGTTCGTGGCCTGGTTCCCGCTCGTGCCGTACAGCCAGGTCGTGCGGGTCTCGCAGTCGGAGTAGTACGGCGTCTCGGTGTGCCACTCCTTGCCGCCCGCGAAGGCGACATCGCGCGGGCAGCCCACGTCGTACGCGGTGAACGTGAACCCGGTGCGCTGCTGCGTCACGGTGTCGAACACGAGGATGCCCGAGGACTGCGAGACGTAGAGCGTGCCGCCGTCGGCGCTCAGGGCCATCCCGGACGGCGCGGTGCCGGTGGGCAGCGAACCGACCTTCTGGCCCTGGAAGTTGTAGACATGGACCTGGTTCGCCACTCGGTCCCGGCGGTCGTCGGTGACGTAGACCCGCTCGTGCGCCGAGTCGACGACCATGGCCGAGTACGACGAGATCGGCAGCTTGGCCACTGTGTCACCGGCCACCGGGCCGTCGGCCGCGAGGGCGGCGGTCGGCGCGAGGGCGGTGAGCCCCGCGGTGCCGAGGGTCAGCGCGGCGAGCGTCGCCGCGATGCGTATGCGGTGCTGATTCCTTCTCAACTGAGTCCCCCACTGGCTCTGTTGGTCCCCGGCCGACCAAGCCGGAGACATGTGAAGGAACATCGAATCTTGTGGAGGTGCCGTGCGCAAGATCAAGGCGATGCCCGGTGGTTCTCCACGAAAGACGCAGGAGGTCAGGAAGCGCATGAAAAGGGGCGGCCCCCGGAATCGTGAGGGGATTCCGAGGGCCGGACCGCGGCGGGCTGTTGACCCCACAGGTCAGGGCGGATGTCCGAGGCCCGGCCGCGGGAGTGTGCGGGGCGCACCCCTCGCGGGGGTGCGCCCGGAGGCATCAGCCCAGGCGCTCGACCAGCGCGCGGTATTCGTCCCACAGCTCCTTCGGCGTGTGGTCGCCGAACGTGTTGAGGTGCTCGGGGACCAGCGCCGCCTCCTCGCGCCAGACCTCCTTGTCGACGTTGAGCAGGAAGTCCAGGTCGGACTCGGAGAGGTCCAGGCCGTCGGTGTCCAGGGAGCCCTTGGCCGGCAGGATGCCGATCGGGGACTCCACGCCCTCGGCCTTGCCGTCGAGGCGCTCGACGATCCACTTCAGGACGCGGCTGTTCTCGCCGAAGCCGGGCCACACGAACTTGCCCGCGTCGTTCTTGCGGAACCAGTTCACGTAGTAGATCTTCGGGAGCCTGGACTGGTCCTTGCCGGCCCCGACCTTGATCCAGTGGTTCATGTAGTCGCCCATGTTGTAGCCGCAGAACGGCAGCATGGCGAACGGGTCGCGGCGCAGCTCGCCGACCTTGCCCTCGGCGGCGGCGGTCTTCTCGGAGGCCACGTTGGCCCCGAGGAAGACGCCGTGCTGCCAGGTGAAGGACTCGGTGACCAGCGGGACGGCCGAGGCGCGGCGGCCACCGAAGAGGATCGCCGAGATCGGCACACCCTTCGGGTCCTCCCACTCGGGCGCGATGATCGGGCACTGGCCGGCCGGGACGGTGAAGCGGGCGTTGGGGTGGGCGGCCGGGGTGTCGGACGCGGGCGTCCAGTCGTTGCCCTTCCAGTCGGTGAGGTGGGCCGGAGCGGTCTCCGTCATGCCCTCCCACCACACGTCGCCGTCGTCGGTGAGCGCGACGTTGGTGAAGACGGAGTTGCCCCACATCGTCTTCATGGCGTTGGCGTTGGTGTGCTCGCCGGTGCCGGGCGCGACACCGAAGAAGCCCGCCTCCGGGTTGATCGCGTACAGCTGGCCGTCCTCGCCGAAGCGCATCCAGGCGATGTCGTCGCCGATGGTCTCCACGGTCCAGCCGGGGATCGTCGGCTCCAGCATGGCGAGGTTGGTCTTGCCGCAGGCCGACGGGAACGCGGCCGCGACGTACTTGGGGGCCTCCGCCTCGCCCTTCGGCGGGGTGAGCTTGAGGATCAGCATGTGCTCGGCGAGCCAGCCCTCGTCACGCGCCATGACGGAGGCGATGCGCAGCGCGTAGCACTTCTTGCCGAGCAGGGCGTTGCCGCCGTAGCCGGAGCCGTAGGACCAGATCTCGCGGTCCTCGGGGAAGTGCGAGATGTACTTGGTGGAGTTGCACGGCCACGGAACGTCCTGCTGGCCCTCCTCCAGGGGTGCGCCCAGCGTGTGGACGGCCTTGACGAAGAAACCGTCGGTGCCGAGCTCGTCCAGGACGGCCTGTCCCATGCGCGTCATGGTGCGCATCGAGACGGCGACGTACGCGGAGTCGGTGATCTCGACGCCGATCGCGGAGAGCGGGGAGCCGACGGGGCCCATGCAGAACGGGACGACGTACATCGTGCGACCGCGCATCGAGCCGCGGAAGACGCCCTTCTCGCCCGTGAAGATCTCCCGCATCTCGGCGGGGGCCTTCCAGTGGTTCGTCGGGCCGGCGTCCTCCTCCTTCTCGGAGCAGATGAACGTACGGTCCTCGACGCGGGCGACGTCGCTCGGGTCGGACGCGGCGTAGTACGAGTTCGGGCGCTTGGTCTCGTCGAGCTTGGTGAACGTGCCCTTGGCCACGAGCTCCCCGCACAGGCGCTCGTACTCGGCCTCGGAGCCGTCGCACCAGACCACCCGGTCCGGCTCGGTTATCGCTGCGATCTCGTTCACCCAGGAGATGAGGTCCTGGTGCTCGGTGGGGACGGTGAGGGGATCCGCGATGTCGCGCGCCACGATCGCTCCTTGTTGAGGGTGTCTGTTTGGTAGTTGCCCCGTGGGGGCTGCGACCCGGATGCTTCTACCCCTTCGAATCCCGCTGGCGCTCATCCGGTGCCGACCGCACTCATTTGATCATCCGACCGTTTAGCCCATATGTCCAGGGGGGCGCACACGTGAGCATTGCCACTCGTATCGGTTACCTACGGTCGCGTAGGTACGATGCGGGAATGACTGCTGCCGCCGCCTCGCCCGCGCCCGCCGGGCTGGAACCAGCCGAGTCCGACCCCGTCCCGGTCAAGCCGCGGCTGCGCGGCTGGCTGCACGCCGGAATGTTCCCCGCCGTGATCGTCGCGGGGGTGGTGCTGATCGCGTTCACGGACAGCGCCGTCGGCCGGATCGCCTGCGGCATCTACACCCTGACCGCCTGCCTGCTCTTCGGTGTGAGCGCGCTCTACCACCGGGGCACCTGGGGCCCGCGCGGCGAGGCGGTGCTCCGCCGGCTCGACCACGCCAACATCTTCCTGATCATCGCGGGCACGTACACCCCGCTGACCCTGCTGCTGCTCCCCGAGTCCACCGGGACGCCGCTGCTGTGGGCGGTCTGGGCGGCAGCCGCCGCGGGGATCGCCTTCCGGGTGTTCTGGGTCGGCGCGCCGCGCTGGCTCTACACGCCCTGCTACCTGGCGATGGGCTGGGCCGCGGTCTTCTTCCTGCCGGACTTCATGCGCACCGGCGGGATCGCGGTGCTGGTGCTGGTTGTCGTCGGCGGGCTGCTCTACAGCGCCGGCGGCGTCATCTACGGCATCAAGCGCCCCAACCCCTCGCCGCGCTGGTTCGGCTTCCACGAGGTGTTCCACTCGCTGACCCTGGCGGCCTTCGTGGTGCACTACGTCGGCATCTCGCTGGTGGCCTACAACCACCACTGAGCGGCGTCCTGACCGGTGCCGGCGCCCCGCCGATGCCGGACAATGGCGGCCATGGCCGCCACCTCCCGTACCCCGTCCGTTTCCGCTCCGGGAACGCAGCCGCAGTTGGGGCTGCGCGAGCGGAAGAAGCTCAGGACCCGGATCGCGATCCGGCAGGCCGCGTACCGGCTGATCGCCGAGCGGGGGTACGACGCGACGACGGTGGAGCAGATCGCGGCGGCAGCCGATGTGTCGCCCAGCACCGTCTTCCGGTACTTCCCGGCCAAGCAGGACATCGTCCTCACCGACGAGTACGACCGGGTCCTGGAGGCCGCCCTGCGCCGCCGCCCGGCCGGTGAGCCGCCGCTGGAGTCGCTCCGGCACGTCCTGACCGGGACGCTCGCGGCATTCCTGGCGACCGGGGAGGAGGAGCTCCGGCAGCGCACCCGGCTGATGGTGCAGGTGCCGGCGATCCGGGTCCGGATGGCGGAGAGCATGTCGGGCACCGCCGAGGTGCTGGCCGGCGCGCTCGCCGCCCGCAGCGGCCGCGCCCCCGGCGACCTGGCGGTCCGGGTGTTCGTCGCGGCGGTGCTGGGCACGCTGCGCGAGGTGACGCTGTACTGGGGCGAGCACGGCCAGGAGGACGACCTCGTGGCGCTGATCGGCCAGGCCCTGGACACCCTGGAGGACGGCCTGCGGCTGTGACCGGGGCGGGGGACAGCCTGCGGCTGTCACCGCGGGGTCCAGGAACGCCCCCGGATCGCCCGCCGGTCCTCAGCGGCCCCCGAGGCTCCGCGCCAGCTCCCCCGCGTCCGTCGTCGGCGCATCGCACACGAAGTGCCTGCACACGTACGCCGTCGGCGCCCCGTCCACCATCGGCCGGTCCGCCAGCAGCGGGAACTCGGCCCCGCCCGTCTCCCCGGCCGCCACCACCGCGCCCGGCGCCGTGCCGAGCAGCGCCGCACGGTGCAGCTCGCCGCCGACCGGTCCGGCGACGGCGACCTCGCGCGGCCCGTCGAGCAGGGCCTCCGCGACCGCGAGCCCCCAGCCGGTGAACCGGGGAGCCCGCGGCCCGAGCGCCTTGATCACGCCGAGCGCGCCCTCCGCGGCGGTGCGGTGGGCCTCGGAGCCGGTGTGCGCGGCGTACGAGAGCAGCGCCCCGGCCGCCGCTGTCCAGCCGGCCGGGGTCGCGTTGTCGGTGGGGTCCTGCGGGCGGCGGATGAGCTGCTCGGCGTCGTCCGCCGCGTCGTACAGCTGGCCGCCCTCGCCGGTGAAGTGCTGGAGCACGATGTCGAGCAGGAAGCCGGCGAACTCCAGCCAGACGCCCTCGCCGGTGACCGAGGCCAGCGCGAGGAAGCCCTCCGCCACGTCGCCGTAGTCCTCCAGGACCCCGGCGTGCCCGCCGGACCGCCCGTCCTTCGACGTACGGTCCAGCCGGGCGACGGCGCCCATGTGCACCCGTACCAGCAGGTCGGCGGCCTCGGTGGCGCGCTCGACGAGGTCGGGCCGGCCGAAGTACGCCCCCGTCTCGGCGAGCGCGGCGATCGCCAGACCGTTCCAGGCGGCGACCACCTTGTCGTCCCGGCCGGGGCGCGGGCGCGGCTCACGGGCGGCCAGCAGCGCGGCCCGCACCCGGGCGACCCGGTCCGGGTCCGCCCCGGCGCCCTCCGGCGCGAGCTGGAGCACCGAGGATCCCTCCTCGAACGTACCTTCCTCCGTCACCCCGAAGTACTCCGCGGCGAAGGCCGCGTCCTCATCCCCCAGCGCCTCCCGCAACTGCGCGGGCGTCCACACGTAGTACGCGCCCTCGACGTGCCGCCCGTCGCCGGCCTCGCCGTCCTCGCTGTCCGCGTCGAGCGCGGAGGCGAAACCGCCCTCGGCGGTGCGCAGTTCGCGCACCATGAAGTCGGCGGTCTCCAGGGCGATCCGGCGGGCCTCCTCCGAGCCGGTGGCCCGCCACAGGTGCGCGTAGACCCGGCAGAGCAGCGCGTTGTCGTAGAGCATCTTCTCGAAGTGCGGCACCAGCGCGCCCCCGGACCGCTGGCGCAGCACGTACCGGTGGAAGCCCCCGCCCAGCTGGTCGAAGAGGCTCGACCGGGCCATGGCCGCGCACAGCCCCTCGGCCATCTCCAGCGCCCCCTCGGACTCCGTCCGGGCGTGGTGCCGCAGCAGGAACTCGATCACCATGCTCGGCGGGAACCTGGTGTCACCGGAGCCGAGCCAGCCGCTCTCCGGGTCGTACTCCCGGCTGACGCCCAGCAGCGCCCGCGCGAGCTCCGCCTCACCGGGGACCCCGCCGGCTCCGTGGTCCAGCTGCCGCCCCGCCAGATCGCGGGTGATCCTCTCGGCGACCTCCCCGACCTCCGCGCGCCGGCCGGTCCAGGCGCTGTGCACGCCTTCGAGCACCTGCCGGAAGGACGGCAGGCCGTGGCGGGCCTCGGGCGGGAAGTAGGTGCCGAAGTAGAACGGCTCGCCGTCCGGCGTCATGAACACGGACATGGGCCAGCCGCCCTGCCCCGTGGCGGCCTGCACGGCCTCCATGTAGACGGCGTCCACATCGGGCCGCTCCTCGCGGTCCACCTTGACGGACACGAAGTGCTCGTTCATGTACGCGGCGGCGTCGTCGTCCTCGAAGGACTCGTGCGCCATGACGTGACACCAGTGGCAGGCGCTGTAACCGACGCTCAAGAACACCGGGAGGTCGCGCCGCCGGGCTTCTTCGAACGCATCCGGCCCCCAGGGCCACCAAGCGACCGGATTCTCAGCGTGCTGCAGCAGATAAGGCGAGGTCGCGCCAGCCAACCGGTTCATGATCCCAGCCTCTCACAATGCCCGACCCCGTCGGCGAGGCCCGCGCAGGCTCTGCCTCGCTTGGCCGAACCGTACGCAGGCGCCATCGCGTGGGGGACTCCGCCTCTCCACCCCCATGACAACCCACGTGGGGCGAGCTTCAGTTGAGACGCTTCACTGAGCGGACTCGGGGCACCCCGGCCGGGGCGCCAGGCAGGCAGGTGGGCTCTCGCGCTCTTTCGGACCGGACGTTCCGCAGCACAGGACAGTGGCTGATCCCAGCAGTGCCGGAAGTGGCGAGGCTCCTCGAAGAAGGTGCACCATGACCACCGAGACGGTGGCGCCCGCGTGGATGCATACGCAGATCGGCGCGGCGCAGTACGACTCCTGGTCCGAGGAGCAGTGCGCCGGCATCGGAAGACCTTAAGAACTCGTAACACGATCTTGCTGGCGTGCAGCGGCCGGTCGGGGACAGGGGGCGTCGTCGAGCGGCCGGTGAGTAGTTCGCTGTTGCCGAAGCCAGGTGGTTCACGGGCTCAGCCGGAGTCATGCGGGGATGAAGCTCGGCCACCAGGGTGGGACGTTGCCCGGGCACACCGGGGCGGGGTAGGAGTCCGGCATACCAAGCCATGTGACAAGTAACCAGGTGAACCACAGGGTGAAGATGAGCCCTGCAGTCAGGGCTGTCCTGCGATGACGTCTTCCGAGAGTGCTGTGCAGGATCACCCACGGAACCGCAGCGGCGATCCATATCAGAGGCGCAAGAAACAGCAAAGTCATGCCATTGGCTGCTGCGTTGCTGCCGACATCACAAGCAGCCCATGCCCTCCCAATCGCAGCAACGGTCACCACTGCGGTCAGCCCACCGAAGAGGGAACCAAAGCCAGCTCCTCTGAACCAGCGGCTCGGAGGACTCGACGGCCCTGCTCCCACGATCATCTCCCCCGCCTCGCCGTAGACGCGGAGAGTACCAACGTTCTGAAGCTGCCCGTTGGGGCTCTGCCCTGCCCTGACACCGGTCAGTTGTTCTTGGGCTTCCGAAGCCGTCGCCAGCAGATGAGGCTGCAGGCGAGGGAGACAAAGGCGTCGTGGAGTTCGGTGCGGCGTTCCCAGCGGACGGCGAGGCGTTTGAAGTGGTGGAGCAGGGCGAAGGTCTGCTCCACGACGTAGCGGAGCTTGCCCATGCCCTTGATGTTCGGTGATCCCTTGCGGGAGATGACGGGCAGGATCCGTCGGCGACGCAGCTCGTCGCGGTGGGCGTTGGAGTCGTAGCCCTTGTCTCCGAGCAGGGCTTCGGGTCTGTGGCGGGGCCGGCCGGGGCGGCCCGCGACGGGTGGGATGCCGTCGACCAGGGCGAGGGTCTGGGTGACATCGTTGACGTTGGCCGCGGTAATGATGACCTTCAGTGGGGTGCCGCGTCCGTCGCAGATCAGGTGGTGTTTGCTGCCCGTTTTCCGCCGGTCGACCGGCGACGGACCGGTGTCGGATCCCCCTTTTTCGCGCGGATGTGAGAACCGTCCACGCACGCCCGTGACCAGTCGAGCTCGCCGGCCGCGTTCAACCTCGCGAGCAGGACCCGGTGCAGTTGGTCGAAGACCCCAGACTTCTGCCATCGGTCCAGGCGACGCCAGCAGGTCTGTCCGGAGCCGAACCCCATCTCCACAGGCAGGAGTTGCCAGGCTATGTCGTTGTAGAGGACGAACAAGATGCCCTGGAGACAGAGCCGGTCCGAGACCGGTCTCGGACCCGGCGACCGCTCCGGCCACGGCGGCAGCAGCGGCTCGATCAATGCCCACAACTCGTCATCCACGATCCACGGTCGAGTACTCACACCCTCACGAACGGCCGAATCCTCACACCGGTCACGACCAACCAGGACGTTTCAGCAAGATCGTGTTACGAGCTCTAAGGGCGCCCGGTCCTGGCCGGGAGGACTTCGCCCATGGACTGGTCGCGCCACCGCTCCAGGAGTTCGTGGAAGGCGACGGCTCCGTGCGGGTAGGCGGTCGGGCCGTTGGGCCGGCCTCTTCCCTCGCGGTTGTAGTAGCCGGGGGTGCACTCGGCGTGGAACCACTCGCGGTCGGGGGCGCCCTCGGCCAGGACGGCTGTCCAGGCGTCCTCGGTCTCGGGGGACGGTTCGATGAGGGCGCCCTCGGCTTCGGCGGCTGCGACGAGGGCGGCGGCGTGGATGGCCTGCTCGTCCAGGATGTGGGTGAAGTTGACGCTGCTGGCGTTCTGGAGGGACCCCATCTGGATCAGGTTCGGGAAGCCGTTGCTGGTGAAGCCGTGGAGCGTGCGCGGGCCCCGCTGCGCCCACCTGTCCAGTAGCCGGACGCCGCCCCGGCCGTGGACGGGGAGCTTGCCCGAGTGGATTCCGGAGGTGCCGACGTTGAATCCGGTGGCGAAGATCAGGCAGTCGAGTCCGTACGTGGTGGCGCCGACCGTGACGCCGTGTTCGGTGACGCGCTCGATGCCGTGGGTGTCGGCGGTGTCGACCAGGGTGACGTTGTCGCGGTTGAACGCCGGGTAGTACAGGTCGGAGAAGGTGGGGCGTTTGCAGGCTTGACATGCTCCCCGCCCTGAAGGGCGAGGCCACCGTGCTGGCCGAGGATCTGACCGCACCGAACGGGATCTCGTTCGACGCGGACCGCCGCGGTCTGTGGTTCAGCGAGCTCACCGAGAACCGGATCTCCTATCTGCGCCTCGACGACGAGGGCGCGGTGACGTCCCGGCACACCGCCATCCGCGTGGACGGCGGAATCGCGCAGACCGACTCGATCGCCGTGGACGCGGACGGCAACCTCTACCAGGGGCTGCACGGCCGGGCGGCAATGGCCGTGTACGACCGGCACGGTGAGCGGCTGGCGACGGTCGAGCTCCCCGCGCGGACCGAAGGCCTGGAGTCGGCGACGAACGTGGCCATCACGCCCGGCGGGGCCAAGGCGTACATGACCGTCAGCGGCCCCGCCGGGGGATACCTGTACGCCTTCGACGCGCTCGCGGAAGGCATCCGGCAGTCCAACGGCGGCTGACGCCCGCCTCGGCTCAACCGCCGAAAGCCCGTACCGGCCCCACCTCGACGCCGAGCAGCTGCCAGGCGGCCAGCGCCCGGTGTTCCCGCTCCTCGCGGGTGGGGCCGGTCACGGCGGCCGAGACCATGGCGACCGCGAGCACGAGGTCGTTCGCGGCACTCAGCCGATGACCGCCGGGCAGCCGTGTCCGCAAGGCTCGCTCCACGCGTTCGGACAGGCCCCGGGCATGTGCGCGGATCTCGGAGCGGCCGGCCGCGCGGTCGGCGTGCAGGAGGCCGATGAAGGCCGCCGACTCGGTCAGATGCCAGGTCAGCACACCGAGAACACCGGCGAAGGTCGCGCCTTCGGCCTCGGCCGCCTGCTCGATCTGCCGCACATTCCCTTCCAGAACAGCGGCCACCGCAGCGGTCCGGTCCGGAAAGTGCCGGTAGAGAACGCCCTGCCCGACCCCGGCCCTGCGCGCGATCGCGGACAGCGGCGCCTCCAGACCGTGCTCCGCGAAGATCTCCCGGGCGGCGGTGACCAGAGCGGCCCGGTTACGGGCGGCCGCCTTCGGCCCGTCGTTCTCGGGACGCCTCCCGTCCTGCCCGGTGTGCTCCGTCACCCCGGAAGCGTACCGGCCGGGCAGACGCGGCTTCCCCGTCCGCGGGCCGGGACGGCGGGCACGCGTGCGTATGCGCGTCAGGGATGCGTCGCGGCCCGGTCGGACTCGCTGCGCAGGACGCAGAACTCGTTGCCTTCGGGATCGGCGAGGACCGCCCAGCCGGAGCCGTCGGGATTGCGGTGATCGGCGACGAAGCCGGCGCCGAGGCCCAGCAGCCGTTCCACCTCCTGCTCGCGCGAGGTCTCGGGGCGCAGGCACAGGTGGATCCGGTTCTTGATCTGCTTGGGCTCGGGCACCTGGTTGAAGTACAGCACCGGGCCCTGCTCCAGCATCACCTGAGTCTCCCGGTCCCCCGGGCCGGCCTCCGGATGCAGCGGACGGCCGGTCACCCCGCTCCAGAACCGGGCCGGCCCATAGGCATCCGCACAGTCGATCGCCACGTTCTGCACCACCGAGACCATGCGCGCGAGCCTTCCGCATTTCCGCCCCGGACGCCAACCGGCCGGCCGGCGCCGCGCAGTGCCGGGCGTCACTCCCTCGCGCCGACGCGCCGCAAGCAGGAGACTGGACGGCGATCCCGGCCGAGGCAGGGCCGACCGTCGTATCCGGAGGGGGACACACATGCGGGACAGCCATCGGGCCGAAGCCGAAGGGCTGTTGGTGCGCGCCGTGGAGGAAGAGGTACGGCGCTCGGGCGGCCGGGCGGACGCCGCCACGCTGACGGTGCGCGGGCGGGCGGCGCTGGATTCGCTGGCGGCAGCGGCGGACGACGAGTACGCCGCGTACCTCCAGGCGCTGGACGCCTCGGAGGCCGGGGCGCGGCCGCTGTCGCAGCGGTTCAGCCGGGCCACGCTGGGAACCCCCCTGCTGGTCACCGCAGTCGCCGCGGTCGCCGCCGTCGGCGCGGATGTCGCGTTCGGCACGGCGGCCGGGCCGGCCCTCGGCGCGGGCGCCGTCGTCGCGGTCGCGGGGGCCACCGCCACCGTCGCCAAGGTCACCGCCTCGCACTGGCCCGCCGCCCACCGGCGGGCCGGGGCGCTCGGACAGCCCGGCGGTGCCGAGCAGTTGCGGCTGCAGTGGCTGGCGGCGCTGGAGGTACGGGGCATCCGCCCCTTCATCGACCAGCAGCGGATGCTCACCGCCTCGTCCCGCACCCCGGCGAAGAAGGTCCCCCCGCAGTCGCGGACCGCTCCGTCGCCGCGCCGTACGGACCGCAGCGCGGCGGCCCGTACCCGCGCGGTCCTGGAGCAGTCGTTCGGCCATCTGCCCGATTCCGACGGGCCGTTCGCGGGGCGGCGGACCGAACTGGCGCAGATCGCCCAGTGGGTGCGGGAGGCCCGCGCGTCGACGGAGACCATGCCGACCGTCGTCGTCCTGCACGGCACGCCCGGCTCGGGGCGCACCACGCTCGCGGTGCGGGCCGCGCACAGCCTGAAGGACCTGTTCCGCGGCGCCTGCGTGGTCGATCTGCGCGGCGACGTGGCCGGCGAGGCGCCGCTGCCGACCCGCGACGCGCTGCTGCACCTGCTGAACCGGCTGGGCGCACCCCGTGATCAGCTGCTGTTCCGGGACGGGGCGGTGCCCGGCGGCGGGGCGGACCCGTCGGCCCGGGGCCGGGCCTCGGCCGAGCAGCAGGTGCGGCGGCTGAGCGAGCTGTACCACCAGCATCTGACCGGCACCCCCGTGACGGTCGTCCTCGACGACGCGAGCGACGCGGCGCAGGTGCGCACCCTGATCCCCGAGCGTTCCGACAGCCTCGTCCTGGTCACCGCCCGCGAGCCGCTCCGGCTGCCGGACGACGTCCCGGCCCGGGTCCATCAGCTGCCGGTCGGCGCACTCGACGCGGCCGGGGCGGAGGAGCTGCTGCGCGAGGCGGCCGAGACCCGGGAGGAGGGTCCGTACGACTCCCGGGCGACGGACACCGTCGCCGAGCTGTGCGGCGGGCTGCCGCTCGCCCTGCGTGTCGCGGGCTCCTCGCTCGGGACCCGCACCCGCGACGCCCTCGCCGCCTCCCTCGCCGAGTACGGGCCGCTCCCGCCGGTCGAGCGGGCGCTGTGGCTGCGCTACACCGACCAGTCCGAGCTGGCGCGGCGGCTGCTGCGCCGGCTCGCGCTGGCCGGGCGGGCGAGCCTGGGGGCGGCCGCGGCGGCGGCGCTGCTGTCCGCCGACGAGCAGGAGGCCGAGCGGCTGCTGAGGGCGCTGGCCGGGGCCGGGCTGCTGACCCATGTCCGGGGCTCGCGCTACCGGCTGCACGACCTCGTACGGGGCTTCGCGCTGGACCGGCTGCGGGACGAGGAGGAGGCTGCGGACCGTACCGCCGCGCAGGAGCGGCTGATCCGCAACTACGCTGACCTGGCCGGTGCGGTGATCCGGATGGTGGACGGCAAGATGTCGACCCGGGCCGGTCAGTTCGGCTCGCACGGATTCGGTTCGCTGGACTCGGCGCTGCGCTGGCTGGACGACGAGTCGAGCTTCATCACGTCCGCGCTGCGGCACGCCGAGGGCGTCGACCAGGCCGCCGTGCTGGACCTGCTGGGCGCGCTGTGCGACTACTGCCTGCTGCGCGGCGACCTCTACCGGCTTGGCGAGATCAGCGAGTTGACGCAGGCGGTGGACAAGGGGCTGCTGGAGCGGTCCGTGCAGTGGCGCACCGGCATCGCGGCCCGGCAGCTCGGCGAGCTGGACAAGGCCCGCACCACCCTGTCGTCGGTGGTCGGCCTCTACCGCGAGGCGCAGAACGAGGCGGGTACGGCGCTGGCGCTCTGCTCTCTCGGCATCACCCTGCACCACCAGGGCAATCTGACCGAGGCGTCGGCGCGGCTGCGCGAGGCGATCGAGCTGCAGTCCTGCGAGGAGCAGGCGGAGGACCGGGCCTGGTCGATGCATGCCCTGGCGGCCGTCGAGCGCGACCGGGCCCGGCTCGTGGAGGCGCTGACCCTGCTGGACACCGCGCTGGTCCTGCACCGGGAGGGCGAGTCGCTGCACGGCGAGGCGTGGACGCGGTTCCAGCTCGGCCAGACCCTGCTGCGGATGGGCGATGTGGAGCGGGCCGAGGAGGCGCTGCGCACGGCCCTGGGCCTGTACGGCAGTACCCGTGACGAGCGGGGCGAGGCGTGGGCGCTGACCCAGCTGGCCCGCGCCCGGCTCCTGGACGGCGACCCGGCCCCGGCGGTGGAGCAGCTGAACCGGGCGCTGGAGCGGCACCGCGACAACGAGGACGCGCGCGGCGAGGCGTGGACGCTTTTCTACCTGGGCCAGGCCCTGGAGGAGAACGGCGACACGGACCGGGCGGTGCGGCAGCTGGAGCGGGCCCGCACGATGTTCTCCCGGATGCGGGACGTGTACGGGCTGGCGTGCGCCCGCCACCACTCGGGCCGGGTCACCCGTGACCAGCGGGCGGCCCAGACCGGGAACCTGCGCAACTCCGGCTTCGCCCGCCAGCTCCTGATGGACGCCCGCGCCGACTTCCGGCGCATCGGGGTCGCCCACGGCGAGGCGTGGACGTGCCTGGAGCTGGCGCTGATCGACGCGGGCAACAACCGTTCCCCGCAGGCGCTGGAGCTGTGCGGCGAGGCGGTGGAGCTGTTCGACTCGTACGGCGACGCGCGGGGGGCGGACTGGGCCCGCTTCCTGCGCTGCACGCTGCTGCCCTACGCGTCGCCGGGCGGCAGCGAGGTGGGTACGGCGGTGGCCCAGGAGGAGCTGGCCGAGCTGGTGCGGGCCGGGCACCCGGCGCGCGACGGCAAGCTGGAGGACTGCGCGGCGGCGTTCACGGTGGTGCTGAACCGCGGAGTGGACCTGGAGGACGGGTGGCAGGCGTGGCGCCTGGGCATGACGCCGACACGGCATGCCCAGGAGGTCATGGGCGTACCGGTGCCGGCCGCGTACGGCCCGTCCGGCGGCTGAAGGCGACCTCGGGCCGAGCACAGCCCTGAATCCGGCCGGTCACCGACCGGCCGGATTCGTGCCGGGCGGCTCCGGAACGCCGGAACCGCCCCGCCTGCTGCTTCCGGCTACTTCCGCTTCGCGGAACCGACCGCCACGGGGGCGCCGGCCTCCGCGTCCGGGTCCGGGGCCTCCTCGAAGTCGACCTTGCCCATGTGCCGGTTCATGGACTTCATCAGCAGCCACACGCCCACGGCGAGCGCCGCGAAGACGATGAAGCCGAGAACGCCTGGGGTCACCTTGTTCTTGTCGAGCTCTTCAGCAAGCGGAACGAGGTCGGTCAGTGCCTGGGTCGCGTACATATCAGGCATTGTCGCGGATGCCCGCGAAGAGGTCGCTCTCGGGGAGGGAGGTATCGACGAGAGACTTCGCCAGCTCGTACTCCTCGGTGGGCCAGACCTCCTTCTGGATGTCCATCGGGACGCGGAACCAGCCGCCGTCCGGATCGATCTGCGTGGCGTGCGCGATCAGCGCCTTGTCACGGGTCTCGAAGAAGTCCGCGCACGGAACGTACGTGGTCAGCGTGCGCTCGTCACGCTCGAACTCCTTCCAGCGCTTCAGCCACTCGCCGTACGGCGACTCCAGACCACGGGCCAGCAGCGCCTCGTGCAGCGCCACCGTGCGCGGCCGGTTGAAGCCCTGGTTGTAGTAGAGCTTCTGCGGCTGCCAGGCCGGGCCGAACTCCGACTCGGGGAACTTCTCGGCGTCCGCCGCACCGTCGAAGGCGATCATCGTGATCTTGTGGGTCATGATGTGGTCGGGGTGCGGGTATCCGCCGTTCTCGTCGTAGGTCGTGACGACCTGCGGCCGGAACGCACGGATGCTGCGGACGAGCCGGGCGGCGGCCTTCTCCTCGTCCTCCAGCGCGAAGCAGCCCTCGGGCAGCGGGGGCAGCGGGTCGCCCTCGGGCAGGCCCGAGTCGACGAAGCCCAGCCACTCCTGGTCGACGCCCAGGATCTCCCGGGCCTCGTCCATCTCCTTCTTGCGTACCTCGTGGATGTTCTCCTCGATGTACGCGTCCCCCTGGAGCTTCGGGTTGAGGATGGAGCCGCGCTCGCCTCCCGTGCAGGTCACCACCAGCACGTCCACCCCCTCGGAAACATACTTGGCCATGGTGGCCGCGCCCTTGCTCGACTCGTCGTCGGGGTGGGCGTGGACGGCCATCAGTCGCAGCTGCTCGGTCAAGACTCGATCCTCAGTGATTCGGCATGTAGGCAGGCTTCTATAGTGACCGAAACCGGGGGGTGGAAAATTCCTCGATCCCCGGCACGGGAGGAACGATCATGACGGCGGTGCGCGAAGCGCTTCCGGAGAACCGCTACGGCCGCTCCGCGGACCAGCTCGCGGACCGCAAGCTCAAGATCATCGGCTCGGTGCTGGGCGTCGTGCTTCTCGCTGTGGTCGGCTGGATCGGCTACGACTACGTCACCGGCCAGGGCATCAGCGCCGAGGTGATCAAGCGCCAGGTCGTCTCGGACCAGCGCGTCGACATCCACCTCGAAGTGCGCAAGGACAAGGACGCCAAGGGCTACTGCACCCTGCGCGCGCAGCACGAGGACGGCAGCGACGTGGCCCGCAAGGACTTCCGCTTCGACGAGCGCACCGACCGGATCGACCGGATCGTTTCGCTGCGTACGACGGCCAGGGCCACCAGCGTCGAGCTGCTGGGCTGCACCACTGACGGCGGGGCCTCCCACTGACCGGCGCGCGCCGGTCCTGAACCACCGTGTCCGGGCCTGACCTGCGTCTACGCGGTCCCGACGTTTTACCTTCTCCCCCTTTTCCTGCGGAATTGTTAGGCTCGTGGTTTCGCCCACCCGTGGAAGCACATGCTTACGGGTAGGGCGATGCTTTGTATTCCCAGTACCGACGAGGAGCACCCTGTGACCCAGACCAGCGAAAACGTCACCTGGCTCACGCAGGAGGCGTACAACCAGCTCAAGGCCGAGCTGGAGTACCTGTCTGGTCCCGCGCGCACGGAAATCGCCGTAAAGATCGCGGCGGCCCGTGAGGAGGGCGACCTGCGCGAGAACGGCGGGTATCACGCCGCCAAGGAGGAGCAGGGCAAGATGGAGCTCCGGGTGCGCCAGCTGACCCAGCTCCTGGAGCACGCGAAGGTCGGCGAGGCACCTGCCGACGACGGCGTGGTCGAGCCCGGCATGGTCGTGACGATCGCCTTCGACGGCGACCCGGACGACACGATGACCTTCCTGCTCGCCTCCCGCGAGTACGCGAGCTCGGACATCGAGACGTACTCCCCGCAGTCGCCGCTCGGCACCGGCGTGAACGGCAAGCGGATGGGCGACGACGCCGAGTACGAGCTGCCGAACGGCAAGACGGCCACCGTGAAGATCCTCGCGGCGAAGCCGTACACCGGCTGATCCCGTACACCGATGCCAGGAGCCCCCGGCCCGTCGGGCCGGGGGCTCCTGGCATGTGCGGCTGTGCTCAGACCGCCACCTGCCGGTACTTGCGCACCGCCAGGGTGCGGAAGACCACCAGGATCATCAGGGACCAGATCAGCGACGCCCAGACCGGGTGCACCATCGGCCAGGCGTCCGACGGCGACACGCCCGGGTTGCCGAAGAGCACCCGGCACGCCTGGACGGTGGCGCTGAACGGATTCCATTCGGCGATCGGCTGGAGCCAGCTCGCCATGTTCTCGGTGGGCACGAAGGCGTTCGAGATGAATGTCACCGGGAAGAGCCAGATCAGCCCGCCGGAGGTGGCCGCCTCGGGGGTGCGGACCGAGAGGCCGATCAGCGCCCCGATCCAGGAGAAGGCGTACCCCAGCAGGAGCAGCAGCGCGAAGCCGCCGAGCACCTTGCCGATGTTCTCGTGGGTGCGCCAGCCGACCAGCAGCGCGACGACGGCGAGGACCAGCAGGGTCAGCGTCGTCTGGACGAGGTCGGCGAGCGTACGGCCGGTGAGCACCGCGCCGCGCGCCATGGGCAGCGATCGGAACCGGTCGATGAGGCCCTTGTGCATGTCGTCGGCGATGCCCGCACCGGCCCCGGCGGTGGCGAAGGTGACGGTCTGCGCGAAGATGCCGGCCATCAGGAAGTTCCGGTACTCGACGGGGCTGGTGGAGCCGCCGATCATCATCGAGCCGCCGAAGACGTAGCTGAACAGCACGACGAACATGATCGGCTGGATGAGCCCGAAGATGATCATCTCGGGTATCCGGGCCATCCGGATGAGGTTGCGGCGGGCGATGACGAGCGAGTCGCGCATCGACTGCCCGATCCCGCCGCCCGCCCTGGAGACGGCGGGAGTCACGGGCGTTCCGGTTGTCGCGCTCACTTGACCGCCTCCGTTCCCGCCAGGGGGCCGGCGGCGGCCCCGGTCCCGGTCGTGTCGCCGTTCCCGTTTCCGTTTCCGTCGCCGTTCTGCGTACCCGCCGTGTGGCCGGTCAGCGAGAGGAAGACGTCGTCCAGGGTGGGGCGGCGCAGCCCGATGTCGTCGATCTCCACGCCACGGGCGTCGAGGTCGCGGATGACCTCGGCCAGCAGTTTGGCCCCGCCGAGGACCGGGACGGTCAGCTTGCGCATGTGCTCGGCGACGGCGACCTCGCCCTTGCCGAGGTGGGCGAGGACGGCGCGGGCCGGCTCGATCTGGTCGCGCTGGTGGACCACGACCTCGACGCGTTCGCCGCCGGTGCGGGCCTTGAGCTCGTCGGAGGTGCCCCGGGCGATGACCAGGCCGTGGTCGATCACGCAGATCTCGTGGGCGAGATGGTCGGCCTCCTCCAGGTACTGCGTGGTGAGCAGCAACGTGGTGCCGCCCGCGACGAGTTCCTCGATGACCTCCCAGAGCTGCTGCCGGTTGCGCGGGTCGAGGCCGGTGGTCGGCTCGTCCATGAACATGACCGGCGGGGAGACGACGAGTGCCGCGGCCAGGTCGAGGCGGCGCCGCATGCCCCCGGAGTACGTCTTGGCCGTGCGGTCGGCGGCGTCGGCGAGGTTGAACCGCTCCAGCAGCTCTCCCGCCCTGGCCTTCGCGTCCCGTGCGGTCATCTGGTAGAGCCGGCCGACCATCTGGAGGTTCTCACGGCCGGTCAGATACTCGTCGACCGCGGCGAACTGGCCGGAGAGGCCGATCGATCTGCGTACCTCGTTGGGCTTCTTCAGTACGTCGATGCCCGCGACGACGGCCCTGCCGCTGTCGGGCCTGAGCAGTGTGGTGAGGACGCGCACGGCGGTCGTCTTGCCTGCGCCGTTGGGGCCGAGAAGTCCGAGGACGGTGCCTTCCGGCACATCGAGATCGACACCGCCGAGTGCTCGTACATCGCCGAAGGTCTTCACCAGTCCTTCGGCATAAATGGCGCCTGGCATACGGGATTCCCCCCAGTGCGTTCGGGTGACTTCCTCAACAGATCCTAGGTTTGACGGTCTTTCCGCGCCTGGTGAACGCATGAGGGCAGGCATGCCCGCGACAACCCGGCGCCGGCAGCAAACGTAACGCGATACATCGCGACAGACAAGGGTTCGGCGCCGGTACGGGCCGGCCCTTTCAGTCCATCACCAGATAGCCCGCGTCCCGCAGCGCCGCCGAGACCTCCGCGCAGTGCTCCGGTCCCTTCGTCTCCAGCTGGAGCTCCACCTCGACCTCGGTGAGCCCGAGCCGGGGATCGGTCCGCACATGACCGATGTCGAGCACATTGGCGTCGACCACCGAGAGCACGCCCAGCAGCGTGGCCAGCGCGCCGGGGCGGTCGGTCAGCCGCAGCCGCAGGCTCAGGTACCGGCCGGCCGCCACCATGCCGTGGGTCAGGATGCGCTGCATCAGCAGCGGGTCCACGTTGCCGCCCGACAGGAGCGCGACCACCGGCCCGTGGAACGACTTCGGATCGCTCAGCAGCGCCGCGACCGGGCTCGCCCCGGCCGGCTCCACCACCAGCTTCGCCCGCTCCAGGCAGAGCAGCAGCGCACTGGACAGCTCGTCCTCGGAGACCGTACGGACCTCGTCGACCAACTCCCTGACCAGCTCGAACGGCACATCCCCGGGGCGCCCCACCTTGATGCCGTCCGCCATCGTGGTCGGCGAATCGATCGACACCGGATGGCCCGCGGCCAGCGAGGGCGGGTAGCAGGCCGCGCCCGCCGCCTGCACCCCGACGATCCGTACATCGGGCCGGACCGCCTTGACCGCCACCGCGATGCCCGCCGCGAGCCCGCCGCCGCCGATCCCCACGACGATGGTCCGCACCTCGGGGCACTGTTCGAGGATCTCCAGGCCCACCGTGCCCTGCCCGGCGATGATGTCCGGGTGGTCGAAGGGATGGATGAAGACCGCACCGGTCTCCTGCGCGTACTCCTGCGCGGCGGCCAGCGTCTCGTCGACGACATGTCCGTGCAGCCGGACCTCGGCCCCGTACTGGCGGGTGGCGGCCACCTTCGGCAGCGGCGCCCCGACCGGCATGAAGACCGTCGACCGTACGCCGAGCAGCGCAGACGCGAGTGCGACACCCTGCGCATGGTTTCCGGCGCTCGCGGCGACGACCCCGGCCGCCCGCTCCACCGGCGACAGCCCCGCGATGCGTACGTACGCACCCCGCAGTTTGAACGAGCCGGTCCGCTGCAGGTTCTCGCACTTGAGGTGGACCGGCGCGCCCACCAGGTCGGTCAGGTGGCGGCTGCCTTCCATGGCGGTCGTCCTGGCGACGCCGGAGAGCATCTTCTGCGCTCCGCGGACGTCGTCGAGGATCAACGGGGGAAAGTGGCCGGTCGCGCGGAAGTTCATACGGTAAGTCTTGCAGCTCGGCAGGGCACCGGCCGCCGCGTCCCGTCCCCTCCTGGGCCGTTGTCCACGGGTTTGCGCAGCGCTGGTACGCGTTGCCCCGTGGCCGCGTACTCTGTCCCCCACCCATCCGACACCGCACGAAGAGAGCCCCCGGCCATGCCCCCTCAGGACATGACGACAGCTGCGTCTCCTTCCGGGGGCGCCGCCCCCGAACCCACGGGTTCCGACCACGTCCTCGACGCTCTGCAGCACCAGGTCGCGGTATTCGCCCGCCGTGCCGAGCAGACCCGCCTCGGCGGTGTCGGCCAGGTACGCAATTCCATGGACCGGGCCGCATATCTCCTGCTCAACCGGCTGGACCGGGAAGGGCCGATGGGCGTCAAGGCACTCGCCGCGGGCATGGGGATCGACTCCTCGACCGTGACCCGGCAGGTCGCCCCGCTCGTCGACACCGGGCTGGTCAAGCGCACCTCGCACCCCGAGGACGGCCGGGCCGTCGTGCTCCAGCTGTCGCCGCGCGGCCAGGCCCGGCTGGACGAGGTCCGCGGCTCCCGCCGCGAGCTCATGACGCAGGTGACGGACGGCTGGACGGCCGAGGAGCGCGAGACGTTCTGCGCACTGCTCACCCGGTTCAACGCGTCGCTGGCCGCCCGCCAGACCTCGCACCAGGCGCCTCCGGCCGGCTGAGGGCGCCCCGGCCCCGGGCCGACCTGCTGCACGCCTCTTGACCAGGAGCCCGCGAAGGGGCTCGGATGTGGACTGTGCGAGAGCGCCAGACGGGCCGGGAGCGGCGCCGCGCCCAGGAGTTCGAGACCTTCGTCGCGGGCGCGGCCGGCCGCCTGCTGCACACCGCCACGCTGCTCACCGCCGAGCCCATGCGGCCGCCGGGAGCCAATCCCCGGGCCCAGCGGCTGCTGACGGCCGCGCTGGCCTGCGCGTACGCGCAGTGGGACCGGCTGCGCGGCGAGGACCCGTACGACCGCACCCGGCGTGAGCTCGCCGTCCGGTTCGCCGAAGAGGTCTGGCACCACCACCGGCCGCGCGGCGGTCTGCTGGACCCGCTGACCCCGCAGGAGCGCCTCGTCCTCGTACTGCGGCTGTACGAGGGGGTCGCGGAGGAGCAGACCGCGGCGCTGCTCGGCCTTCCGGTGGACCGGGTGCGGGCGCTCTGCAACCGCTCGGTGGCCACGATGCGCGGCACCCGCCGTCCCACGGCGCGGCGGGGCCCGGCGGGCCCGCTGGGGGTCGCGCGGTGAGCCGCAGCGGCGACCGGGAGGACGAGGTCCGGCGCATGCTGGACGGCCCGCATCCGCAGGTGCCCGCCGATCTGGCGCGGCGGGCGTCGCAGCGCGGCGGCCGGATGCTGCGCCGGCGGCTGTTCGTCCGCCGGCTGATGCTGGTGCTGGCGGGCGTCGCGGTGGTGGCCTTCACGGTCTGGGCGATGGCGGTACACCCCTGGGAGGTACCACCGGCCGAGACGACGCCTCTGGAGGGCTGGTAGGCGGTCCTGGCTGGCGAACTATCCTGGAATGCACGGGATTGCGGTCCTGCGCAATGGTCCGCGGGAGGCTGCCATGACCAGGAAGATCGCCGACTGCCGCAAGCATCCGAGTGTGTCGCACTGCTCGCTCACCATCTCCGGTGAGGAGGAGGAAGTCGTACGGGCCGCGACGGAACACGCGGTCTCCGTCCATGAACACACCGACAGCCCGGAACTGCGCGAGCAGATCCGGGCGATGCTGGAGGACGAGCAGGTCGACGCCTGACGAGACCCCGGACATCCGGGCGGACTCGAAACGTTCGAGCCCGCCCGGATCTTTCGCGGTGCCTCCAGGGCCTGTCCGACCCTGATCCGCCGGACAGGCCCTAGCCGAGCGCCTGCGTGAGGTCGGCCAGCAGGTCGTCGGCGTTCTCGATGCCGACGGAGACACGGACGAGGTCGGCCGGCACCTCCAGCGGGGAGCCCGCCGCCGAGGCGTGCGTCATGCGGCCCGGGTGCTCCACGAGCGACTCGACGCCGCCCAGCGACTCACCGAGGGTGAACAGCTTCGCCCGGTTGCAGACCTGGACGGCCGCCTCCTCGCCGCCCTCGACCCGGAAGGACACCATGCCGCCGAACGCCTTCATCTGCTTGGCGGCGATCTCGTGGCCGGGGTGCTCGGGCAGCCCCGGGTAGAGGACCTGGGTCACCTTGGGGTGCCGGGTGAGCAGGTCGGTGACCTTGGTGGCGTTCTCGCAGTGCCGGTCCATGCGGACCGCGAGGGTCTTGATGCCGCGCAGCACCAGCCAGGCGTCGAACGGTCCGGCGACCGCGCCCATCGCGTTCTGGTGGTACGCCAACTCCTCGGCGAGTTCCGGGTCGTTGACGATCAGCGCGCCGCCGACGACGTCCGAGTGGCCGCCCATGTACTTCGTGGTGGAGTGCACCACCACATCGGCGCCCAGGGCCAGGGGCTGCTGGAGGTAGGGGCTGGCGAAGGTGTTGTCGACGACCAGGCGCGCGCCCGCGGCACGGGCCACACCGGCGATCGCTGCGATGTCGGTGATGCCGAGCAGCGGGTTGGACGGGGTCTCCACCCAGATCGCCTTGGTGCGCGGGGTGATCGCCGCCCGCACCGCCGCCACGTCCGAGGTGTCGGCGACGGAGAACTCGACGCCCCACCGCGAGACGACCTTCGCGAACAGCCGGAACGTACCGCCGTAGGCGTCGTTCGGGATGACCACGTGGTCGCCGGGGGTCAGCAGCGTACGGAGCAGGCAGTCCTCGGCGGCGAGGCCGGAGGCGAAGGCGAGCCCGCGGCGGCCGCCCTCCAGGGCCGTGAGGTTCTCCTCCAGGGCGGTACGGGTCGGGTTGGCGCTGCGGCTGTACTCGTAGCCGCCGCGCAGTCCGCCCACGCCGTCCTGCTTGTACGTGGACACCTGGTAGATGGGCGGAACTACGGCGCCGGTGAGGGGATCGGCGGTGTTTCCCGCGTGGATCGCGAGGGTCTCGAAGCTGTGCTGGTCGCTCATGGGGCCCGAGCGTAGTTCGTCACGAGGGCGCCCACCGGACTACCGGGCCGTCCGGTGACAATGGGTGCATGGAGATTCTCTGGTTCCTGATCGCCCTGTGCATGCTCGCGGCCGTCGTCGGCCCCTTCGTGCTGCGCCGCCGGGGCGGGATCCGCCTGGCCGCGCCGGGTTCCCCGGACGCCGCGGACCCGGACGCGTACGGCTTCGTGCGCCAGGAGGAGCTGGACATCCGGCTGCCGGGCCCGGACCAGGACCTCCTGGACGTGCTCGACGTCGTGCAGCGTTCCCAGGACTGGCGGGCGGCCTCGCAGCTGCTGGCCGGTACGCCCAAGGAGGGCGAGGTGCGCTGGCAGCGGGTGCAGGCCTTCGCCGGGGCCGCCTCGCTGGAGCTGGCGCAGCGGCCCGGGGTCGGTGGCGCGTGGCTGCGCGCGTGGCGGGCCGAGGCGCCCAAGGACGCGGGCGGCGCGGCGGTGCACGCCGAGTTCCTGGTCCAGCAGGCGTGGCGCTCGTCGACCGCGGGGACGGACGACTTCCGGATCATCCTGGAGGAGGCCCGGACGGTCTGCGGCGAGGCGGCGCTGCTGGCGCCGGGCGACCCCGTTCCGTACCTCACCGAACTGGCCGTCTCCCGCGGACTCGGCTACTCCCACGAGGAGTTCGACCAGCTCTGGGCGAAGGTGATGGACCGGGCCCCGGCCCACATGGGCGCGCACATCGCCGCGCTGCACTTCTGGTGCGAGAAGTGGCACGGTTCGCGCGAGGAGGCCGACCGCTTCGCCACCGCGGCCGCCGCCCGCGCCCCGCAGGGCTCGCTGCTGGCCGCGCTGCCGCTGTTCGCGGTGTACGAGCACCTGCCCGAGGTCAATCTGGTGCAGGGCTTCTACCGCAGCGCGGTGGTGACCAAGGCGGTCGAGGGCGCCCTGTTCGCGGTGCACGCCGCCCGCCCCGACGACCCGATGCTCGCCCACGTACGCCACCTCCTGGTCCTCTTCCTGGTCCGGATGGAGCGCTGGTCGGAGGCGATGGCCCAGCTCGTCCACATCGACGGCCACGTCGGCGCGCTGCCCTGGACACAGGGCCCCGACCCTGCCGCCGAGTACACGGTCTACCGCGCGCTGGCGGTGGCCGGCTACGAGGCGAACGGCGGCACCCCGGCCACGCTGCCGCACTGACCGTCGTAGGGCACTCACGGCCGGGCGGGCGGAATCCATGGCGCCCCCACCGTGTTGTACGCACTGCACACTCACCCCAGGAGGAGCCCCCGCATGTTCCTGCAACGCCGCACCCCGCAGCTCCCCACCCCGGAGGAGGCCCTGAAGGGCCGCCCCACCCCCGAATTCACCGTCCCCACCCACCACACGGTCCTCGGCAACCCCATGGTGGGCCCGTACCCGGAGGGCCTGGAGGTCGCGGACTTCGCGCTGGGCTGTTTCTGGGGCGCCGAGCGCAAGTTCTGGCAGACGGAGGGCGTCTGGACGACGCTCGCCGGCTACCAGGGCGGCTACACCGAGAACCCCGCGTACGAAGAGGTCTGCTCGGGCCTGACCGGCCACACGGAAGCGGTCCGCGTCGTCTTCGACCCGAAGACCGTCTCGTACGCCGAGCTCCTGAAGCTCTTCTGGGAGTCCCACGACCCGACCCAGGGTTTCCGCCAGGGCAACGACGTGGGCACCCAGTACCGCTCGGCGATCTACACCCACTCCCCCGCCCAGGAGGCGGCGGTGGCAGCCTCCCGCGAGGCCTACCAGAAGGTCCTCACGGCGGCCGGGCACGGCGCGATCACCACGGAGATCCTCCCGGCGGAGGGCCGCACGTTCTGGCCCGCGGAGGGATACCACCAGCAATATTTGGACAAGAACCCGGCGGGTTATTGCGGCATCGGCGGCACCGGTGTCTCCTGCCCGATCGGCGTGGCTCCGGCGCAGGGGTGAGGTCGGGGCTCGTACGGGAAAAGCTGGTACGACTCCGGCGAATCTGGCCCGCCCGGCAGCTGCCCCGCTGATTCCTCCGCTTCACAGGACAGCGGGGTGGGCCGCCCGCCGGGTATTCGCTTCTCACCGGCACCGCCCCGTGCCAGAGCCGTACGGTGACTGACTCCCACAATGGCTCTGTCGACGAACTCGGCCTGCTGCGCTCCGAACGGTTCGCTGTCGCGCGGGGTGCCGACGGGGAAGAGGTCAGGCCGGGGCGCTGTCCCATGGTGGACGTGGCGAATGCGTGGGAGCCGCGGTCCGTGCTGGAACTCACCGTGCCTGGCGTGGAGCTCGCCCAGGAAGAACTCGACGATCAGACTCGGACTGCCTATCTCGTCCATCCCGACGGCTCGTGGGCACGTGCATCCGCCGAGTGGACCGACCCGCCAGAAGTGCACCAGGGCGGACCGCAGCAGCTTGGTCAGCCGCCCGGTGCCCGCCTGCCTGCTTCTGGCCGGCGGGCACCTTCCTGCTGACCATGTGCGGCGTTTCGGGGCGCGGGCAGTAGCCCGTTCGGCCGGGACCGGCGGAACGCCGCAGCCCGGCCGAGGACGGCCGGACTGCCCGGCGCGCCGCAGGCACGCCCTTGAGCAGGTAGAGAAGAGCCTGTTTGCCGAGGCTTTCGGACAGCTCTTCGTTTCCTTCGAGTGCTCCGCCTTCCGGCTGGAGAACCTGACCGCGTACGACGTCGAGGAAGAAGCCGAGGAGACGGCGCGCGGCGAGCCCATGGCCCCGGAGTGGGACGACAACCCGGGAGCGCGCAGTGAGAGAAGCGGCAGATTCGGGTACCCCCGGCGTACTGAGGTGCCCGCCCCCCGCGCGCTCGTCCGAACAGGTGGCTGCACGTCATAGCGCTTGTGTCATATTCCAGTTGTATGGGTCACTTGCGTAACCGAACCGGTGGGCCGCCCATCCCTCTCCGGGGGAGCGCGGAACCGTTCTGTTCGCCGACCGCCCACCCATGATGGGCCTCGGCATCTTTTGCTCAGGATGGCCGCGATGGGCACCCCTGTAGAGGACTTGGATCCGACCAGTCGTCCCTGCCGAAACAGCAGCAGGGACTGGTGTGGCAGCCCCGGCCTCTGCAAGTGAGCGGTGCGCGATCGCGCGCACACCGAACACCTCGTCATCGGGGCACGAGAGCAGCCAGCCGGCCACGGCCCGCGGGCCGGCGGCACGAACCGGCTCGTCACGGCTCCGAGTGCCCTGCTCGGCGGACGGCCGATGCCGGAGCCTTCCCTGCCAACAGGCGCCTTTCGGAGGGTTTTCCGGGCTCGCCCAGCGGCGACCCCGGGACCGGTCGAGCGGGAGACGAGCGCGGTCCGCCGGGGCCATTCAGCGTCCCGGTGGTCCAAGCCGCGGCCACGGGCCCTGATCCGGGCCCATCTCGAAGTCAACTTCCGGATTCGAGAGGCCAGTTCAAGGAACACGGAGGACGATCATGCCAATCAGTCCCAACCAGGGCTCCACCGGTGGCGGTACCACCGTCACCATCACGGGCACCAACCTCACGGGCACCACCGCGGTGCTCTTCGGCGCCAAGCCGGCCACCGGTGTCACCAACGTCTCGCCCACCCAGGTCACCGCCGTCTCACCGTCCGGTACCGGCACGGTCGGCGTGACGGTGACCACCCCGGGCGGAACCAGCAACCCGCTACCGTTCTTCTACGTCGGTGCCCCCTTCAAGTCAGGTCTGAGCGTGAGCTCGGGCCCCACCGCGGGCGGCAACACCGTCGTCATCAGCGGCACAGGTCTGTCGACCGCCACGGGGGTGTCCTTCGGCGCCAATACCGTCACGCCGACGGTGCTGTCGGACAGCCAGGTCAGTGCCGTCGTGCCCGCGGGTACGGCAGCCGGGCCGGTGAGCGTCAGTGTGACGACCGCCGGAGGATCCAACAACGGTCTGTCGTACACGTACATCGACGTCCCGACCATCACCGGGCTCGCTCCGGATTCCGGACCGACGTCCGGCGGAACAGCGGTGACGATCACCGGCACCAACCTGACCTCGACAAGTCAGGTCACGTTCGACTCGGTGCCGGCACCGTTCTCGGTCGTCAACGCGACGACGGTGTCCGCCGTCACGCCGCCCGGTACCGTCGGTGCGGTCGACGTCACTCTCTCCAACCCCGCGGGCACAGCCACGGACGTCGGCGCCTTCACCTATGTGGCGGGCCCCGGTATCTGATCCGCCACGGCTGTGGCACCGACCGCCGGTGTGGAACAGCGCCCGGCGCCGGTACCGCTTCCGGTGCATGATGCCCGCCCGGTCCGGCGCGCTCCGCGCCCGGCCGGGCGGGTGTCCCACTCGCACCACTCGCTCGCGCCGCCCGGCCAGGAAGTCCGGGCGGCGCCCCGACCCTCACATTCCGGTCCCCTCATCTCATCCCGTCCACAACACCCCCGTCCTTGACGTCCTGTCCACAACGCCCCGATCACACCGCCCTGACAGGAGACCGGCAGTGGAGCACGCCGACAGTTCAATGCCCCACGCCGCGCAGCCGTCGACGGCTGCGGCGGCCCACGCGATCACGACGAGCAGTCCATTTCCGGCGGCCGCCGCAGCGGTCGCGACGCCCACGATCAGCTCCCTCACCCCCACCCAGGGGGCGGCCGAAGGCGGGAACACGGTCACGCTGACCGGGACCGGCTTCACCGGTGCCACATCGGTCCGTTTCGGCGCCACGGCCGCCGCGTTCATCACCGTCTCCGACACACAGGTCACCGCGATCGCCCCCGCCGCACCCGCCGGCCCGCTGAGTGTCACGATCACCACCCCGGGCGGCACCAGCGCCGGTATCCCCTACACGTATGTCGCCGCTCCGGTTCTGAACAGTGTGGCTCCTGCCCAGGGACCACTCGCGGGCCAGAACACCGTCACCCTGTCCGGAACCGGCTTCACCGGTACGACCTCTGTTCATTTCGGCGTGAACGCGGCAATCTCGTTCACCCTCGTCTCGGCGACTCAGCTGACCGCGGTGGTCCCCACCGGCGGCCCGGGGCCGGTCACCGTCACGGTCACCACGCCCGGCGGTACCAGCACTCAAGCCGTCTCCTACTACTACCTCGGCGCACCGGTCCTCAACAGCGTCGTCCCCGGCTCCGGCCAGGTGAGCGGTAACAACTCCGTGACGTTGACCGGGGCGAATCTCCTCCAGGCCACGGCGGTTCGCTTCGGCCCGACGGCGGCCGCCCCCTCCGTCATTCTCTCGGCCACGGAGATCAGAGCTACGGTGCCGCCCGGTGTCAGCGGCACCGTGCCGGTCAGCGTCACCACGCCCGGCGGCACGAGCAACACCGTCACCTACCTGTATCTGGGCGTGCCGGTGATCACCGGTCTGGTACCCGACCAGGGACCCCCGGCAGGCGGGAACACAGTGACCGTCACCGGCTCCGGACTGACGTATGCCACCGCCGTGCTGTTCGGGAGTGTGCCCGCCGGCTTCACCGTGGTCTCCGACACCCAGTTGACGACCACCGCGCCGCCCGGCGTGCTGGGCGCGGTCACCGTCAGGGTCGTCACCCCGGGTGGCACCAGTATCGGCGCTACCTACACCCGAGTCGGCCCACCCGCCGTCTGAGCGGTCCGGTCGGCTCGGCGGACATTCCCCGTCCCGGCCCGCTCAAGGTTCGATCCGACTCGGCTCAACAGCTCGCCAACGGCGTTGACAAGATCCTCCCGTCCTTGCTCGACTGCGGGGTCCGGCCACCTCAGTCGGCCGCCGCACGAAGAGGAGTTCGCGTTGACGACGAGCCAAGGCCGCAGCACTCCTGCCACCCTGACGGGTCCGGCCTGGTTCATGGCCAATGAACTGCTCGCGTTCGTCGTCGAGGTGGCGGCATTGGCCGCTCTGGCCTGGTGGGGGATCGCCACCGGGGACGGCGTGGCGGCCCGGGTGCTGCTGGGGGTCGGAGCGCCTGCTGTCGCCGCCGTGGTGTGGGGGCTGTTCGCCGCTCCTCGGGCTCGCATCCGGCTGCCGCTCCTGGGGGTTCTGCTGGTCAAGGCGGTGGTGCTCGGTTGTGGCGTGTACGCGGTGCACGCGGTGGGGCATTCAGGGGCGGCGGTGTTCTTCGGGATGGTGGTGGTCGTGAACACGGGGCTGGCGGAGACCTTCAGGCGACGCCTGAACGGTGGCGCGGCCGGCTGACGTGACCGGTCCAGCAGCCGGGTAGTGGCAGCGGCAGCAGTCGTAGTAGCGGTCCGATCCGTTCGGCTTGACCGAACGGCTGCCCCGCGCGGCCGTGGCCCGGCTGCCCCGCGCGGAGCAGCCGGGCCACGGTCACGCATCAGGGGCGCCGGATCAGATCAGGCCCTGGGCCAGCATCGCGTCCGCGACCAGTTCGAAGCCGGCGATGTTGGCGCCGACCACGTAGTTGCCGGGGCTGCCGTACCGCTCCGCGGTGGTGTAGCAGGAGTCGTGGATGTGGCGCATGATCTCCGCGAGGCGCTCCTCGGTGTGGGAGAAGGTCCAGGAGTCGCGCGAGGCGTTCTGCTGCATCTCCAGGGCGCTGGTGGCCACGCCGCCCGCGTTGGCGGCCTTGCCGGGGGCGAAGGCCACCCCGGCCTCCTGCAGGACGCGTACGGCCTCCGGCGTGGTGGGCATGTTGGCGCCCTCGGCGACCGCCTTCACGCCGTTGCGCACCAGGGCCACCGCGTCGGCCTCGTGGAGCTCGTTCTGAGTGGCGCAGGGCAGGGCCACGTCGCAGGGGACGTTCCAGACGCCGGTGCCGGGGACGTACTTGACGTGCTCGCCGCGGCGTTCCGCGTACTCGGAGACGCGGCCCCGGCCGGCCTCTTTGATCTCCTTCAGGAGGGCGAGGTCGATGCCCTTCTCGTCCACGACGTAGCCGGTGGAGTCGGAGCAGGTCACCACGGTCGCGCCGAGCTGCTGGGCCTTCTCGATGGCGTAGATCGCGACGTTGCCCGATCCGGATACGACGATGCGCTGGCCTTCGAGGGACTCGCCCCGGCTGCGCAGCATCTCGGCGGTGAACATGACACAGCCGTAGCCGGTCGCCTCGGTGCGCGCCTGGGCGCCGCCCCAGCCGAGGCCCTTTCCGGTGAGGACGCCGGACTCGTAGCGGTTGGTGATCCGCTTGTACTGGCCGAACAGGTAGCCGATCTCGCGTCCGCCGACGCCGATGTCACCGGCGGGGACATCGGTGTACTCGCCGAGGTGGCGGTGGAGTTCGGTCATGAACGACTGGCAGAACCGCATGATCTCGGCGTCCGAGCGGCCCTTGGGGTCGAAGTCCGCACCGCCCTTGCCGCCGCCGATGGGCATGCCGGTGAGCGCGTTCTTGAAGATCTGCTCGAAGCCGAGGAACTTCACGATGCCGAGGTTGACCGAGGGGTGGAAGCGCAGCCCGCCCTTGTACGGACCCAGCGAGCTGCTGAACTCGACCCGGAAGCCGCGGTTGACGTGGATGTCGCCGGAGTCGTCCGACCACGGCACCCGGAAGATGAGCTGACGCTCGGGCTCGCAGACGCGCTCGATGATCCTGGCGTCCACGAACTCCGGTCGCTTCGCGAGGACCGGGCCGAGGGTCTCCAGGACCTCCCGTACCGCCTGGTGGAATTCCTTCTCGCCCTGGTTGCGCCGGAGGATCTCGGCGTACAGCGGCTCGATGATGCTGCTCTGGGTGGCGTGCGGGGTTACGGAATCAGGGGTGGCCTGCATCAGGTCAAGACCTTCCGTCGGTGGGCATGCGCGCGAAGACGCCCCCGTCCCGGGGGCGCCGGCGGTCCCCCTCCCCATTGAGGGCGTCGCCCGAACTTCGCACGCTCTGCGGCTCACGGAAGCGACGTACAGAACCGTTGTGGCCCGCCCATTCTCCCAGTCGCCCCGGTGGTTCTTTCAAGGGGACCCGAGCATGGGGGACGAAACCCTAGGCGCGCGCCTCGCGTCGCCGCATCCACAGCCCCGCCCCGGAGGCGATGACGACCAGCCCCGAGACCACGCTCAGCACGATGTGGAGAGCGTTGTTCTCCATCAGGTTGAGCGCGAGGTTCGCGGCGAGCGCAGCGCAGAGCACGAGCCAGAGCAGGGCCTTCATGGGGTTCCTCCGTGTGGGTGACCGGCGTGATGTCGTGTGGCCGGGTGATGTCTTCATTCTGTTGGCGGGAGGCGGCCACCACGATGGGCCAGTCCCCCCGACTCTGTGGTGTAGTCAGCTACACCACGGAGGAGCCGGGGTACACGGAGGCTGCGGCCCGGTTCGGATTGTTTCATTAGGGTTTGCCGGGTGGGGATCTCCGAGAGCACCGGGCCGCGCGAGAAGGAACGCGGCCGGAAGGCCGGGCGGGACGTCGGGCGGGCCCTTGCCGGTACCGCCGGGGATCCGGCGCTGTGGCGGGTGCCGGGGATCGCGGTGCTCGTCGTCGTGCCGCTGTACCTGCTCTGGGCGCTGGTGCTGGCCACCGGCGGTGGTGACCTGGCCGCGCAGCTCGCCTGGGCCGGCTTCGCCTCCCGGCATCCGGGGTCCGCGTACAACCTCTCCTGGTACGGAGGGATGCACACCGCCAACTACAGCCTGCTGACGCCGCCACTCATGGCGGCTCTCGGGGTGCGGACGGTGACCGTCGCCGCCGGGCTCTGCGGGTCATGGGCGCTGGGGCGGCTCTGTGTACGGAGCGGGGTGCGGTGGCCGGGCGCGGTCGCGGTGCTGGGTTCGCTGACGCTCTGGTGCAATGTCGCGTCCGGGCGCACCACGTTCGCGCTGGGCGTCGCGATCGGGCTGGTCGCGCTGGTGTACGTACGGCGCCGCCGCGGGGGCATTTCGGCAGGCTGTGCGGCGCTGGCCACGGCGGCGAGTCCGGTGGCGGGGCTGTTCCTGGTGGTGGGGGGCGCGGCATACGGGCTGGACCGGCAGTGGCGGCGGGCGGCCCGGCTCGCCGTACCGCCGTTCGTGGTGGTGGCCGCGACGACGGTGATCTTCCCGTTCACGGGTGAGCAGCCGATGGCAGCTGGCAGGTTGTGGACGCCGTTGGCGGTCTGCGCGGCGCTGTGGCTCGCGGCGCCGCGCGAAGGCGGCTGGCGGGTGGTCCGGTTCGCGGGCGCGGTGTACGCGGTCGGCGTCGTGCTGACCTTCCTGATCGCCTCGCCCGTCGGGACGAACGTGGAGCGGCTGGTGGGGCTGGCCGGTCCGCCCGTGCTGCTGGCGGCGCTGGCGGCCGTCCTGACGAGGGGCTCCGGGTGGACGCGGCGCGGCGCGGCCGTGCTGCTGGCCGGGATGCTGGTGTACAACTCGGCCTGGCTGGCCGGCAAGACCGATGACGACCTGCGGGTCTCCGGCTCCGTGCCCGCCTGGGCGGCACACACCGACGGCGTGGTCGCCGAGCTGCGCCGGCTGGGTGCCGGGCGGACCCGGGTGGAGGTCGTGCCGGCCCGCAACCACCGCGAGGCGACGGTCCTCGCCCCGTACGTGAACATGGCGCGCGGCTGGAACCGGCAGCTCGATGTGGAGCGCGGGCGGCTGTTCTACGAGGGGAAGCCGGCCCCGGCGACGTACCGGGCCTGGCTGGACCGGTGGGGCGTGGGCCTGGTCGTGCTGCACAGCGGCCGGCCGGACGGACCCGCCGAGGCGGAGGCGGAGATCGTCCGGCGCGGCGCCGACTGGCTGGAGCCGGTCTGGCAGGACGCCGGGTGGCGGATCTACCGGGTGCGCGAGCCCGTACCGCTGGTCTCCGCTCCGGGCTCCGTCGTACGCGGGGACGACGCCTCCCTGGTGGTACGGATGCCCGCCGGCGGGTCGGTGACGGTACGGATCGCCTACTCGCGGTGGCTGCGGGCGGACGGCGGCGGGTGCCTGCGGCAGGACGGCGAGTGGACGCGGCTGACAGTGGAGCGGGGCGGGGAGTACCGGCTCGATTCGCACTACCGGCTGTGGCCGTTCGGGTCCTGCTGAGGGGGCGGAGCGAGCTTCACGGGCGGGGCCCGGGAGTCAGTCCGTGAGGCCCAGGTCCTGGCGCATCAGCCGCCACATCGTGTCGAGACAGGGGTCGGCCGCCTTCAGGTCCTCCAGGGCCTGTTCGACGTTCTCGCCGTCGCGGGCGAGGCCCCGGTCCAGGCGCTTGACGACGGCGTCACCGCCCGCGAGCACCCGGTTGAGGTCGCGGGACGCCTGCAGTATCCGTTCGGGGACGATCATCTGCGCCTCGGCGTAGCGGTCGCGGTGGTCGAGGCGGGCCTCTTCGAGCTGGTTGCGTTCCTGCTCCGAGTAGACGCCGTCGCGGATGCGGTGCAGGGCGTCCTTGAGGAGGGTGTGGAACTGCCGGGACGCCCGGTTCATGGCCGTGTACTGGGTGCGCCGCTCCTCGAACTTCCGCCGCTCCTCCGCCAGTCGGGTCTCCTCGGCACGCTGGCGCACGGTCAGCCGCTGCGCGAACACCGGGGCGAGGAGGGTGCCGAGCACCCCGACGACTGCGGTGATCATGGCGGTGATGGCGGTGGTCATGGCAGCGAGACTAATGCGGGCCGCCGGGCGGCGTACGCACGGTTCCCGGAGGCATGGTGACGGCTCATCAGACATGATGCCGTCATGACAATTCCACGGGCGGCGAGACGCACCCGGAACCTCGCCGGATCACCGTTGCCGGCGGCTCGCCCGGCCCTCCAGCCCTCGCCCGGGTACCGGACCGCGCCGCACACGGCGTGCTTACCGCCACGGGTGGGCGACATGCGCCGCTACCTCGCCGTCGGCCTCGACTGCTACCTCTGCCTGGTCTCCGTCGGCATCCTGGCCCGGCCGTACGTGGACAGGTCCGATTCCGCCGAGGCGGCCGGCCTGCTGCTCGGTCCGGCGCTCGTGTTCTCGTTCCTCAACCATGTGGTCCTCACCGCGCTCACCGGGGCCGGCGCGGGCAAACTGATCATGGGGATACGGGTGGTCGGACTGCCCGACGCCGGGCGGCCGGGGCCCTGGCCGCTGCTGCTGCGCTGGCTGTACGGGCTCTGCTGGCTGCCGCTGCAACCCTGGTACGGGCTGCGCTCGCTCCTCTCGGGCCCCGATGTCCTGCCCCGCACCGCGCTCTGGAACGGCGGGAACGGTGAGCTGCGCGCCGATCCGCTGGGCCTGCGCCAGGTCCGCCGCAGCGACCTCGCCGCCCACCGGACCGCCACCGTGGCCGCCCGTGCCCACCGCTGAGGCCGGGTCCGCAGCCCCGGCACCTGCCCACGGGCCCGGTCCCCCACCACGCCGGAGCGGGGGAGTCCCCTCGCGAGATCATGGATGACGCGACGCCATGGAGTGCTGGTGACGGCGGGACAGGGCCACCATGAAAGTGCGATGCGAAGTCCTACGAACGCCCAAGGCGGCGGCACCGCGGATCCGAGGGGATCCGGGTGCCGCCGCCCTCCGTACGGGATTCGGGCCGCGCCGGGGATGGGCGCGTGGCCGGGTCAGGCCGAGGAGCCCGCCGTCCACTCCGCCCAGCTCATGTTCCAGCCGTTGAGGCCGTTGTCGGGGGTGATGGTCTTGTCCGGGGAGTTCTTGACGATGACCACGTCGCCGACGATGGAGTTGTTGTAGAACCAGGCGGCGGGCTGGTTGGCGTCGCCCGCGCCCTTCACGTCGGCGAGGCCGACGCAGCCGTGGCTGGTGTTGGCGCTGCCGAAGATCGACCGCGCGCCCCAGTAGTTGCCGTGGATGAAGGTGCCCGAGGTGGACAGCCGCATGGCGTGCGGCACGTCCTTGATGTCGTACTCGCCCTTGCCGTCGTCGTCGGTGAAGCCGACCGTCGCACCGTTCATCCGGGTCTCCTTGAACTTCTCGGAGATCACCATCTGCCCGTTGTACGTGGGGTTCTCGGCGGAGCCGGAAGAGATCGGGATGGTCTTGATCGTCTTGCCGTCCTGGGTGACGGTCATCGTCTTCGTCTTGGCGTCGACGGTCGAGACCTGGTTGCGGCCGACCTTGAAGGTGACCGTCTTCTGCTGGACGCCGAAGACGCCGTCCGCGCCCTCGACGCCGTCCAGCGCCAGCTTCAGCGTGACGGTGGAGCCGCCCTGCCAGTAGTTCTCCGGACGCAGGTCGAGACGCTGCGAGTTGAACCAGTGGCCGACGACTTCCTGGCCGCTGCTGGACGTCACGGTGATACCGGCCTGGACGGCCTTCTTGTCCGTGATCGCCTTGTTGAAGTTGATCGAGACCGGCATGCCGACGCCGACAGTGGAGCCGTCCTCGGGGGTGAAGTTCCCGATGAAGCTGTTGGCGGGCGAGACGGTGGTGAAGGAGGAGTTCTCGTGCGCCTCGCGGCCCTTGGAGTCCTTCGCCGTCGCGCTGATCTTGTACGTGGTCGAGCGCTCCAGCTGGACGTCCGGCTTCCAGCTCTTGCCGTCGGCGGCGAGCGTGCCCTTGACGGCGTCCCCGGCCGCCGTGGTCATGGTGACCTCGGACAGCGTGCCCTTGGCGACGGTGACCTTGGCGTCGTTGTTGATGCTCGCGTTGGTCGCGCCGTTCTTCGGCGAGATCGCTATCTGAGCTTCCGAGGCGTCCTGGGCCGCGGCCTTGTCGACCTCGGCCGCCTGCGACTTCTTCGAGCTCTCGGCGCTGCTGTCGCCGTCGTTGCAGGCGGTGAGCACCAGAACGCCGCCGAGCAGTGCGGACGCGGCCATCAGGCCCCTGCGCCGCTTGCTGTCCGTCATCACACGCTTCTCCATCGTTGCCGAATCCCCAAAAACCCCGAGCGGAGCCGCCGTCGACCGGCGAAACCCGTCATTGGTCCTAGAACCCATGGAAAGGGTCCTCCGTTCCACATCCACGAAAGATGTGGGGAACAACACTCATCGACGCGTCCGCGGTCGCGGTGGTTCCCGACGCCGGTCCCGTAGGGGCGACCGGCGAACGAAACAGCCCCGGACCGCGTACGAAAACGGTCCGGGGCCGGTGTTCACCAGCTGCTGGTCCCGCCGCTCGCGGCGACGTGACCGTCGTCGTCCTCACCCATTGTGCGGGACGCCGCCACCGCTCCCCACGCCGTCCTCCTCGTACTCTTCTTCGCCGTCCTCGTCGTCGAGGTCCCAGGCGTCCGGGTCGTCGGGGTCGTAGTCGACGGTCTCGCTGCTCCAGGAGGCCTGCGCGAGCTCGACCCCGGGTACCTCGCTGACCAGGTCGAACGGGTCGATGAGGGAGGCGAGGGCCTCCGCGCCGTCCTCCCGTACGGCGGCCTCGGCGTGCATGCGTTCCTCGGCGGACTCGCCGCCCGGCTCCCCGTACTCGGCGGCGATCGACTCCAAGGCTGTGCCGCTGAGGGCGGCGGGGTCGGTGATCTCCAACACCATTTCGACTCGAAGCCGAACAAACTGTGAGGTCTCAGAAGTGCTCATGTGCCGGAGCGTAAGCTCCCCGCGCTTCCGGCTTTCCCGCGACCCGCTGCTTTCATTAGCATCGGCGCACATGACTAACTCACGGCCGTGACAAGGGGATCGATTCCGTGGTCGTCGCTCGCCGCCCGCTCCTGACCGCAACCGCCGCGGGCATGCTGCTGGCCGCCCTCTGGTTCGTACCGTCCGCCAACGCGACGGACGTACCGGCCGCTCCATCGGGCAACCGGAGCGGACCGGCCACCGCCTCCGCCGGGGACACCGCGGCCGGTCCGAGGCTGGCCGACACCGGGACCGGCATCGACACCACCCCGTACCTGCTCGGCGGAGTGGCGTTCCTGGGCATCGGCGCGGCGTTCGTCTCCCACTCGGCACGCCGCGCCGAAACCCGGCCCGCCTGACGGACCAGCTAGTGGAGCGGGCCCGTCACCGGCTCGGCCGCCGCGACCAGCTTCCCCGCGCGCACGAACGCGTCCGCCGCGGCCAGGTCCGGCGACAGGAAGCGGTCCGGTCCCGGGCCCTCGACGCCCGCGGCCCGCAGCGCCTCGATGACGGCCTGCGAGGCGGGCGCGGGGGTGAGGCCCCCGGCGGCGCGCAGTTCGATGGCCCGGGTCGCCGCGTACAGCTCCACGGCGACGATCCGGGTGAGGTCGTCGATGGCGGTGCGGAGCTTGCGCCCGGCCGACCAGCCCATGGAGACGTGGTCCTCCTGCATCGCGGAGGACGGGATCGAGTCGGCCGAGGCGGGCACGGCGAGCCGCTTCATCTCGCTGACCAGGGCGGCCTGGGTGTACTGGGCGATCATCAGGCCCGAGTCCACCCCGGCGTCGTCGGCGAGGAACGGCGGCAGCCCGTGCGAGCGGTTCTTGTCCAGCAGCCGGTCGGTGCGGCGCTCGGTGATGGAGCCGAGGTCGGCCGCGACGATCGCCAGGAAGTCGAGTACGTACGCGACGGGGGCGCCGTGGAAGTTGCCGTTGGACTCGACCCGGCCTCCCCCACTCTCAACTCCGTTCGAGCGGGAGGAGCCCCCTCGAAGGACGACAGGGTTGTCGACGGCGGCGGCCAGCTCGCGGGCGGCGACGATCCCGGCATAGTCGAGGGTGTCCCGTCCCGCGCCGTTGACCTGCGGGGCGCAGCGCACCGAGTAGGCGTCCTGCACGCGGGGCGCGTCATCCTGATGGTGGCCGGTGAGGCCGGAGCCGGCGAGGACCCGCAGCATGTTGTCGGCGCTGACGCCCTGACCGGGGTGCGGGCGGATGGCGTGCAGCTCCGGGGCGAGCACCTTGTCCGTGCCGAGCAGCGCCTCCAGGGAGAGCGCGGCGGTGATGTCGGCGGAGATGTAGAGGGTCTTCAGGTCGGCCAGGGCCATGACGAGCATCCCGAGCATGCCGTCGGTGCCGTTGAGGAGGGCGAGGCCCTCCTTCTCGCGCAGCTCGACCGGGGCGATGCCGTGGGCGGCGAGCAGTTCGCCGGCGGAGCGCACGGTGCCGTCGGGGCCCTCCGCTTCACCCTCGCCCATCAGCGTCAGCGCGCAGTGGGAGAGCGGCGCCAGGTCGCCGGAGCAGCCGAGCGAGCCGTACTCGTGGACGACGGGCGTGATGCCCTCATTGAGGACGTCGGCCATGGTCTGCGCAACCTCGGGGCGTACGCCGGTGTGCCCGGAGGCGACCGTCTTCAGCCGCAGGAACATCAGCGCGCGGACGACCTCGCGCTCGACGCGCGGGCCCATGCCGGCGGCGTGCGAGCGGACGATGTTGCGCTGGAGCTGGGCACGGAGATCCTGGCTGATGTGCCGGCTGGCCAGCGCCCCGAACCCGGTGGAGACACCGTAGACCGGCTCGGGCTTGGCGGCGAGCGCGTCCACGATCTCGCGGGCGGCGGCGAGCGCGTCGACGGCGGCTGCGGAGAGCTCGACGCGGGCGTTGCCGCGGGCCACGGCGATGACGTCCCGAGCGGTGGTACCGGACGTCCCCACCACGACTGTGTGCTTATCCATATTCAAAAGCGTACGGATTATCCAAAAGCGTACGGATTGAATCCCTTCATTTCACCAGTGGTCGCGCGATCGACTCCTTACCGGCCGGTGGTGCGCTCAGGGCCGGCTGCCACGCAGGTGGCGACGGTCGTGCGGGGACCTGGGCGGCGCGTCGGCCAGCCGGAGCACCTCGTCGTCCCGCCCCGCCACCACCGGCTTGACCGAACGGGCCGCCTTCGCCCGGTACTGGGCCGCGTCCGCCAGCCGGAAGAGCCGCCGCGCCGACACCACCGGGCCGATCGGATCACCGGTCGACGCGATCCCGCACGCCACCCCGTCCCCGAGCTCCAACCCGGCTGCCCGTTCGCAGAGTTCGCCGGCAACCCGGACCACGTCGTCGGCCTCCGGACCCAGCGTGAGCAGACAGAACTCGTCGCCGCCGAGCCGCGCCGCGAGCGCACCGGGCAGCATGGCGCCGCAGCGGGACAGCACCGAGCCGAAACGTTCCAGCAGGCGATCGCCGACCGCATGGCCATGGGTGTCGTTGACCTGCTTCAGCCCGTTGAGGTCGCAGACGACCAGGCTGACCACCGCCCCGTCCTCCCGGTGCCGCTCCACCGCCTCGTCGAGCCGCACATCGACGGCGCGGCGGTTGGCCAGACCGGTGAGCGGATCGGTGAAGGCGAGCTTGCGGACCTCTTCGAGCCGTTCGGCCTGGGAGATCCCCGCGGCGACGACCGCGGCCAGCACGGTCGCGAAGTCCGCGTCCTCCCGCCCGAACACCGGCGCCCCCGTCGGGCGGGCCACGTACAGCTCGCCCCAGGCCCGCCCGTGCAGCACGATCGGCGCGACCACGCAGCAGCCGCGCCCGCGCCGGCGCAGCGCGGCCACCCGCTCCCGGCCGTACCCGCTCCCGTACTCCCGCATCCCGGCGCCCGCGCCCGCGGTGCCGTCGGCGGTCTCCACCCAGGCGTCCGGTTCACCGCCCCCGGCCCACCGTTCGTGCAGGAACTCGGTGATCTCCGGGAACTGGTGCACCGGGTACGCCTCCGCCTCGGGGAACTCCTCCTCCCCCTCGGCCCGTTCGCCCGCGTTCACCAGCACGCGCAGCTGCCCGCGCCCGCGCTCCCACACGGAGAGCGCGGCGAAGCTGCCGCCCAGCGCCTCGCACGCCCCCAGCGCAGCCGCTCGCCACGACCCCCGCGGGGTGTGTGCCGCCGCCATCGTCTGCGCAAGCGAAACCACGGCCCGCAGCCGTGCATCATCACCACCCATCGCTACAGCTTATGTAGCTTTGTAGTGATTTGATCAGTTTCGGGTATCGATCACCTTCACTGCGTGTCTATTCACTTGCGTAACGTCACACTGCGTCACTCGCCGGGCCAGTTCGGCTTGCGCTTCTCGTTGAACGCGGCCACGCCCTCGGCCCGGTCGCCGGAGAAGGCCACCGACCGCCAGGCGGCGTCCTCGACTTCGAGACCGGCCCTCAGATCGAGGCCGTGCCCCAGCCGCAGCGCCCGCTTCGCGGCCCGCAGCCCCACCGGGGAGTTGGCGGCGATCCTGCCCGCGAGCGCCAGTGCGGCCGCCCGGTCCTGCCCGGCCTCCACCAGCTCGTCGACCAGCCCTTGGCCGAGCGCCTCGACCGCCTCCACCCGCCGGGCCGTGAAGACCAGCTCGGCGGCGCGCGCCGCGCCGATCCTCCGGGGCAGCAACTGCGTACCCCCGCCGCCCGGGATGACACCGACCGACACCTCGGGCAGACCGACCACGGCCGTGCGGTCGGCGACGATCAGGTCGCAGGACAGGGCCAGCTCGAACCCGCCGCCGAGCGCGAAGCCGTGCACGGCGGCGATGGTCGGCATCGGCAGTTCGAGCACCCCGGTGTACGCGGCGCGGGCGGTCGGGCGCTGGCGCAGCAGTTCGGCGTCGGTGAAGGAGTTCCGCTCCTTCAGGTCGGCGCCCACGCAGAAGGCCCGCTCGTGGCTGGAGGTGAGGACGGTGACCCGTACGCCGGGGTCGACGGCGAGCGCGGCGCAGGCGGCGGCGATCGAGCGGGCCATGTCGGTGGACACCGCGTTCATCGCCTTGGGCCGGTCGAGCACCAGCTCGGCCACGTGTTCCTGCCCCTCGTGGACCCGTACGGCGACGAACTCCCCGAACCGCTGCTCGGACGTGACGGTCATGACTGCACCCCTCCGGTTAACGATCGTTACCGGAGGGATCCTATGGCGCGGCCCGGTCAGGGGTCAGGGTGCGCCCGGCCCGGCTTCCCGGCCCCGCGGGTGCCGGGCTCAGGAAGTGCCGCGGCGGGCCAGCAGCCAGGGCTCCACCACGCCGAGCCCGCGCACCGGGCGCTGCCACATCGGCTGGAGCCCGTAGCGGTACTTGGGCACAGCGGTCGGCTCCACGCCTTCCTGGCGCTCCTTCTCGGCCACCGCGGCCTCCTGGGCCGCCTGCGCCTCGGAGGCCGGGGCGTCGCCGGTACGGGTCAGCTCCTCCGCGAACGCCCCGTCCACCAGCACGGCGTCCTTCGGCGCTATCGACGTCAGCCGGCTGGCGAGGTTCACCGTCGTGCCGAAGACATCGCCCATCCGGGTGGTGACCGTGCCGAACGCGATGCCGACGCGCAGCGCCGGCATGGTCTCGTCCTGGGTCATCGCCTCGATCAGGCGCAGCGCGATCTCGGCCGCGGTGCCCGCGTCGTCGGCGGCGAAGAGGACCTCGTCGCCGAGGGTCTTGATGAGGCGGCCGCCGTGTGCGGCCACCAGGTCCGCCGAGGTGGTCTCGAAGGCCTCGACCAGCTCGCCGAGCTCCTCCTCCTCCAGCCGCCGGGTCAGCCGGGTGAACCCGACGAGGTCGGCGAAGCCGACGGCCAGGCGGCGGTCGACCATCTCCTCGTCGTCGGCGGCCTGGACGACCCGCCCGGTCGCGGCGGCCAGCTGGCGCCGCCACACGTAGACCAGGAACTCCTGGAGCTCCGGAAGCAGCAGCTCGACCAGCGGGTACGTGACCTCGGTACGGGTCATTCCGGGCTCGGGCGGCTCGGTCAGCCCTTCCAGGAAGGAATCGATCTGCCACTCCGCCAGCCGGGCGGTGGTCTGCCCGGTGGACCGGGCCACCTGGATCGCCATCGGCTCGCTGAGCAGCCCCGCCTCGACGAGACCGGCGAGCCGGCGCAGCGCCAGCACATCGGCCTCGGTGAGCGCCTTGGCCTGCCCGATGTCGGCGAAGCCCATGGCCCGCCAGAACCGGGAGGCCAGATCCATCGAGACACCGGCGGTACGTGCCGCCTGGAACGGCGTGTAACGACGGTCGGCGCCCAGGATCAGCTGTTCCAGCCGGATCGCGAGGGGGTCGTCGGTCGGTTCCACCGTATGGTCGACTTCGTGATGCGGTGTCGCGTGGACCGAGGGTTCCGACGGGGGCTGTGCGCCCGCACCGGAGGTCGTGTCGTCGACGGTCACCAGCCGCCTCCTGCCCGTTCCCTGCGCACTGCCCTGCCGATCTGTCGGTGGATCGCCTCAACGATACGGCAGGTGTGCCGAAGCTCACGCCCCTATGGCGTCCGGGAATGTTCCTGGGTGAGCCGGGGGCGTGGGTGGTTGCGGCCGGTGGGCGGTTTCCAGGTCGTCCCGGGTCGTCCCGGAATGTTCCTGGGTGAGCCAGGGGGCGTGGGTGGTTACGGCCGGTGGGGGTTTCCAGGAGGGCACGGTTTTCAAGCCACAACGCCTCCCGGAACAACCCCCGGGTGGCAGCAGGGCTCCCCGTCCTCAGACCAGACCGCCCCCCATGCCGCGCAGGTGGACGATGTCGCCGGCCGATACCGGTTCCTGGAGGCCGTCCTCGGTGGACAGGACCAGGCGGCCGTCGCCGTCGATCGCCACGGCCTCGGCCACGACGGTGCGGTCGCCGGGCAGCTGGGCCCGTACCGTCCGGCCCAGCGTCGCGCAACCCGCCGCGTACGCCGCCTGGAGGCCGCTCGCCGCCGCGTCGCCGTCCGCCGCGCGCCACTGGCCGTACCAGTGCTCCAGCGAGCGCAGCACGCCCCGCAGCAGCGTCTCGCGGTCGGTGGACACGGCACCGGCCAGGGCCAGCGAGCCGGCCGTGGGGGCGGGCAGCTCATCGGCGTGCAAGGAGACGTTGAGGCCCATGCCGACGACGACGCCGTCCCCGGCGCGCTCGGCCAGGATGCCGCCCGTCTTGCGCTCGACGCCCTCCACCGTGACCAGGACGTCGTTGGGCCACTTCAGGGCCGTGTCGACGCCCGCGGACTTCGCCAGGCCGGTCGCCGCGGCGACGCCGGTGAGCAGCGGCAGCCAGCCCCACCGTTCGGCGGGGATGTCGCCCGGCTTCAGGTAGACGGAGAAGAACAGGCCCGAACGGGCCGGAGCCGTCCAGGTGCGATCGAGGCGGCCGCGGCCCGCGGTCTGCTCCTCGGCGACCAGCACGGTGCCTTCGTCGAGGCCGGCCGCCGCCCGCCGGGCGAGCTCGGAGTTGGTGGACCCGATCGTCTCCACGACGTCGAGCGAGGTCCACAGCCCGCCCGGCCGCAGCAGTCCGCGGCGCAGCGCGGCGACGTTCAGGGGCGGTCGGTCCAGGTCCGACCAACGGCTCTGTGGCGCATCCGAAGGTGTCATGCAAGCCAGACTAGGTGTGGCAAACGACGCACTGCCGAACCGTATGCGCGCCGATACGCTACGGATCAGTAGGTGTTTCAGTACCTGTTCAGCAGCACAGTCGTCCCCGTGACCAGGCAGGGAGCCGCCACCCGATGTCCGAGCCGGTAGAGACCGACATCCACACCACCGCGGGCAAGATCGCGGACCTGCAGCGCCGCATCGACGAGGCGACGCACGCGGGCTCCGCGCGCGCGGTGGAGAAGCAGCACGCAAAGGGCAAGTTGACCGCGCGGGAACGGGTCGAACTGCTGCTCGACGAAGGTTCCTTCGTGGAGCTCGACGAATTCGCCCGGCACCGCTCGACCAACTTCGGCATCGAGAAGAACCGCCCTTACGGGGACGGCGTCGTCACCGGTTACGGCACGGTCGACGGCCGCCCCGTCTGCGTGTACTCGCAGGACTTCACCATCTTCGGCGGCTCGCTCGGCGAGGTCTACGGTGAGAAAATCGTCAAGGTGATGGATTTCGCGCTGAAGACCGGCTGCCCGGTCATCGGCATCAACGACGGCGGTGGCGCCCGGATCCAGGAGGGCGTGGCCGCGCTCGGCCTGTTCGCCGAGATCTTCCGCCGCAATGTGCACGCCTCGGGTGTCGTTCCGCAGATCTCGCTGATCGTCGGACCGTGCGCGGGCGGCGCGGTCTACTCCCCCGCGATCACCGACTTCACGGTCATGGTCGACCAGACCTCGCACATGTTCATCACCGGCCCCGACGTCATCAAGACGGTCACCGGTGAGGACGTCGGCTTCGAGGAGCTCGGCGGCGCCCGCACCCACAACACCACCTCCGGGGTGGCGCACCACATGGCGGGCGACGAGAAGGACGCCATCGAGTACGTCAAGTCGCTGCTGTCGTACCTCCCTTCGAACAACCTGTCCGAGGCGCCCGCCTTCCCCGAGGCTGCCGATCTCGCCACCACGGACGAGGACCGCGAGCTCGACACCCTCATCCCGGACTCGGCGAACCAGCCGTACGACATGCACTGCGCCATCGAACACGTGCTGGACGACGGCGAGTTCCTGGAGACGCAGGCCCTCTTCGCGCCGAACATCATCACCGGCTTCGGGCGCGTCGAGGGCTACCCCGTCGGCATCGTCGCCAACCAGCCGATGCAGTTCGCCGGTTGCCTGGACATCAACGCGAGCGAGAAGGCCGCACGCTTCGTCCGTACGTGTGACGCCTTCAACGTGCCCGTGCTGACCTTCGTCGACGTACCCGGCTTCCTGCCCGGCGTCGACCAGGAGTACGGCGGCATCATCCGCCGCGGCGCCAAGCTGATCTACGCGTACGCCGAGGCGACCGTCCCTCTGATCACGGTGATCACCCGCAAGGCGTTCGGCGGCGCGTACGACGTCATGGGCTCCAAGCACCTCGGCGCCGACATCAACCTCGCCTGGCCGACTGCCCAGATCGCGGTGATGGGCGCGCAGGGTGCGGTGAACATCCTGCACCGCCGGACGATCGCCGCGGCCGAGGATCAGGAGGCCACCCGCGCCGAACTGATCGCCGACTACGAGGACACCCTGCTCAACCCCTACGTGGCGGCCGAGCGCGGTTACGTCGACGCGGTGATCATGCCGTCCGACACCCGCGCCCACATCGTGAAGGGGCTGCGCCAGCTGCGCACCAAGCGGGAGTCGCTGCCCCCGAAGAAGCACGGCAACATCCCCCTCTAGAAAGGGTCCTGGCCATGATCAAGGTCGTACGGGGCAACCCGACCCCGGAGGAGCTGGCAGCCGCACTTGCGGTGGTGCGGGCGCGCGCCGCCGCGACGATGTCGTCCGACGAGTCGGCCGGTGCTCCGGCCACCGGGTCGGCGCTGCCCGGCCAGTGGTCCGACCCGGGGCGCATCGCCCGGCGCACACGCCATCTGCCGGGACCCCGGGCCTGGGCGCGGACGTACTGGCCCGGTTAGGCGCGGGAGCATCCCTTCGCGCACGTTTCCGGAGGTCCGGTCCCCTTTGGGTCCGGGCCTCCGGTGCGTGGGGGGCGATCTGGTCCGTACGCACCACGGCGGCTGAGTACCCGTACTCAGGCGCCCCGTCCGCCACGGCAGCAGGATCGTTTCCATGCTGTGGTCCGACCCCGAGAACAAGCCGCCGAAGGAACTGCGCGACGCCCAGGACATGATGCGTCGTGCGGGGCTGGTGCTCGCTCTCGCGATGGTGGTCGCGATGATCGCGATCGGGATGCGCTGAGGGGCCTGTCCATGGGGGCCGCCGTACGGGGCCGGGGCCGGTGCGGCTCTTCTACGATGGCCCGTATGACTGATCAGCGCCGTCTCGTGCTCGCCTCCGCCTCCCCCGCCCGTCTCGGTCTGCTGAGGCAGGCCGGCTTCACGCCCGAGGTGATCGTCAGCGGGGTGGACGAGGACGCGCTGAGCGCCCCGACCCCGGCCGAGCTGGCGCTGGTGCTCGCCGAGGCCAAGGCGGCATCGGTGGCGGGCCGGGCGGAGGCGGCGGGCGCCCTGGTCATCGGCTGCGACTCGGTGCTCGAACTCGACGGCGAGGCGCTCGGCAAGCCGGCCGACGAGGAGGAGGCCATCGCCCGCTGGAAGTCCATGCGCGGCCGGGCCGGCGTGCTGCGGACCGGCCACAGCGTGATCGACACCGCGACCGGACGTACCGCCTCGGCGACCGCCTCCACGACCGTCCGCTTCGGCGAACCGACGGACGCCGAGATCGCCGCCTACGTGGCCACCGGCGAGCCGCTCCACGTCGCGGGCGCCTTCACCCTGGACGGCCGCTCGGCACCGTTCGTCGACGCCATCGAGGGCGACCACGGCAATGTCATCGGGCTCTCGCTGCCGCTGCTGCGCCGGCTGCTGGGCGAGCTGGGGATCTCCGTCACCGAGCTCTGGGACTGACGCGCGACGGGCCCGGCCCGGGAACGAGCCGGGTCCGGCTCGGGACAGACCGCTCAGACGGCCGCCGGAGCGCCCGCTCCGGCGTCGTCGGCGGGCTCCTCGGGCCGGGGCTCCTCGGACCGGGCGCCGTACGCCACCAACGTGAGCACTATCAGCCCGAGCACCACCATCATGCTCGCGAACGCGGCCCAGCCGACCAGCCCGACCGTCAGCGCGCCCAGCACCGCGTGCACCACGGCGCAGAGGATCAGGACGATGCGGGCGAACCTGCCGGGGGCCCGGTCGCGGGCGCCGGCCAGCAGCAGGAACAGCCCGCACAGCAGCAGGTACAGGCCGAAGACGCCGCCCATCACCCAGGTTCCGTTCGACATGACGGCGGGGTCCATCCCGGCCAGTGACATGTCCTGGTTCTTGACGACCGTCGCCAGGATGCCGTTGATGAGCACGATGCCCACGGCCTCCGCGAACAGCACGATCGCAGCCACGAACGCCACCGGTCTGCGCACCACGGTGTTCACCCCCTGTTACCTGCAGTACGTGAGATAGCGCGGACCCTACTAACCGGTAACGCTCCGGACAAGGGCCCGGCGATCTCTTCTTCCGCCCCGCGCTCGTGGCGCACGGGGGCGCACCCGTCACGCACCCCGCTGTCGCGGCCCGGGCGCGTCGGGCAAAGAATCATTCGGCCATTAGTGGGGACTCGACAAAGAAACGCGCGGAGTCACAGCTCGCCCGAACAGAGACCTGGACCACACCTCGTGGCTACTGTGCGGTCATGAAACCCGGCGTACCGTGGTGCCACAAGGGATTTCGCGACTTGAGCAAGCCTCGAATCACACTCCGTGTGGGCAAGCTCACCATTGGGGACGGGTCGTAGGGCCGTGTCGGTAGTCCCTAAACTCAGCTTGTTTCAAGGAGGGAGCCATCGTGCGCAAGGTGCTCATCGCCAACCGTGGCGAAATTGCTGTCCGTGTTGCTCGGGCATGCCGGGATGCCGGGATCGGGAGCGTGGCCGTCTACGCAGACCCGGACCGCGACGCTCTGCATGTGCGTGCGGCCGACGAGGCATTCGCTCTGGGCGGTGACACCCCGGCCGCCAGCTACCTGGACATGGCCAAGGTGCTCCAGGCTGCCAAGGACTCCGGTGCCGACGCGATCCACCCGGGCTACGGCTTCCTGTCGGAGAACGCCGAATTCGCGCAGGCCGTGCTGGATGCCGGCCTGACGTGGATCGGCCCGCCGCCGCAGGCGATCCGGGACCTCGGCGACAAGGTCGCCGCCCGGCACATCGCGCAGCGCGCCGGGGCTCCGCTGGTCGCCGGCACGCCCGACCCGGTCGAGGGTTCCGCCGAGGTCGTGGCGTTCGCGAAGGAGCACGGGCTGCCGATCGCGATCAAGGCCGCCTTCGGTGGCGGCGGTCGCGGGCTGAAGGTGGCCCGCACGCTGGAGGAGATCCCGGAGCTGTACGACTCCGCGGTCCGTGAGGCCGTCGCGGCGTTCGGCCGGGGCGAGTGCTTCGTGGAGCGCTACCTCGACCGGCCGCGCCACGTCGAGACGCAGTGCCTGGCCGACAGCCACGGCAACGTGGTCGTGGTCTCCACCCGTGACTGCTCGCTCCAGCGCCGCCACCAGAAGCTGGTCGAGGAGGCCCCGGCACCGTTTCTGTCCGATGCGCAGAACGCGGAGCTGTACGCGGCGTCCAAGGCCATCCTGAAGGAAGCCGGCTACGTCGGCGCCGGCACGGTGGAGTTCCTCGTCGGCACGGACGGGACGATCTCCTTCCTGGAGGTCAACACCCGCCTCCAGGTCGAGCACCCGGTGACCGAGGAGGTCAGCGGCCTCGACCTCGTACGCGAGATGTTCCGCATCGCCGACGGCGAGGAGCTGGGCTACGACGACCCGGCCGTGCGCGGGCACTCCTTCGAGTTCCGGATCAACGGCGAGGACCCGGGCCGCGGCTTCCTGCCCGCCCCGGGCACCGTCACCGCCTTCGCCCCGCCGACCGGCCCCGGTGTCCGCCTCGACGCGGGTGTGGAGTCCGGCTCGGTCATCGGCCCGGCCTGGGACTCGCTGCTGGCGAAGCTCATCGTGACCGGTGCGACCCGTGAGCAGGCGCTGCAGCGCGCGGCCCGTGCGCTGGCCGAGTTCAACGTGGAGGGCATGGCCACCGCCATCCCGTTCCACCGCGCGGTCGTCACCGACCCGGCCTTCACCAGCGAACCGTTCCAGGTTCACACCCGCTGGATCGAGACCGAGTTCGTCAACGACATCAAGCCTTTCACCGCCACGGCCGCCACGGAGGCCGAGGAGGAGGCCGGCCGCGAGACGGTCGTGGTCGAGGTCGGTGGCAAGCGTCTGGAGGTCTCCCTGCCCTCCTCGCTCGGCATGAGCCTGGCCCGCACCGGACTCGCCGCGGGCGCCAAGCCGAAGCGCCGCGCCGCCAAGAAGTCCGGCTCCGCGGTCTCCGGCGACACCCTGGCGTCCCCGATGCAGGGCACCATCGTCAAGATCGCCGTCGAGGAGGGCCAGGAGGTCCAGGAGGGCGACCTGATCGTCGTCCTGGAGGCCATGAAGATGGAGCAGCCGCTCAACGCGCACCGCTCCGGCACCATCAAGGGCCTCGCCGCCGAGGTCGGCAGCTCGGTCTCCTCCGGCGCCGTGATCTGTGAGATCAAGGACTGACCGACACGTTGTTCCGCACGACCGGGTCCCCCGGGAAGACGTACATCTTCCCGGGGGACCCAGTCGTGCGGTCACTCCCTCGGAAGCGTGGTGGCATCCTGGACCCGAGGCGGAAGAAGGGATGACCGCGCCATGACGATCAGTACGGCACAGACGCCGCCCCGGCCCATGCGGGCCGACGCGCGCCGGAACTACGACCGGCTGCTGAGCGAGGCGCGGACCGCCTTCGCGGAGCACGGCACCGACGCGTCCCTGGAGGACATCGCGCGGCGCGCCGGCGTGGGGATCGGCACGCTGTACCGGCATTTCCCGAACCGGCACGCGCTGATGAACGCGGTCTTCCAGGAGGCGGTGACGTCACTGATCACCCGTTCCCGTGAACTCGCGGGTGCGGAGCAGCCGTGCCGGGCCCTGGTGGAGTGGCTGAGCGCGATCATCACCCACGCGGGTGAATACCGGGGGCTCGCGCAGGCGCTCATGTCGACGTCACGGGACGAGAATTCCGCCCTGGCACAGTGCAATGTGCCGTTGCGCGAGGCGGGGACGGTGCTGCTGGGGCGGGCGCAGGCGAGCGGGGCCGTGCGCTCGGAGGTGTCGATCGACGACCTGCTGCAGCTGACGAACGCGATCGCGCTGGCTGCCGAACAGTCGCCGGAGGACCCGGAGTTGGCGGAGCGGTTGCTGATGCTGACCTTGCAGGGGCTGAAGGGGACGCGCGCGGAGGAGGGTTGAGCGGGGGGTGTGCAGGCCGTGTGGTCCGCTGCGCGGGGCTGTTCCCCTGCCCGTCCCTTCCCGACGTCACCGACATGCGGCTCCGCCGCGCACGGGGGGCCTGGGGTCTTCCGTTTGGATCAGGCCGGATCAGGGAGCGGGGGTCCAGTGCCGTGCGACGCACCGCGTCTGACGCCGCACGCTGATTACGGGACAGCCCTTTAGCGGCGCCGCAGGTCCGCCACCCTCGCCCGGTCCCCCTGCTCCGCCATCGCCGCCGCGCTCCGCAGCTGCTGCGGGCCTGGCCCCCCGGGCCCGCCCCCGTGCGTCCGGCGCTGTCCGGGCAGGGGCATGTCGCGGCGGCCCTGGCGGCCGTGCGGGAGGGGCTCGGCCGATGCGGGGCCGCCGCCCGAACCTGCCACCGCGATATGGACCCCCTGGTCGGCGAGGGCCTGCAGTTCGGTGGCGGCGCGGTCGTCGTGGCCGGGGGGTTCGTCCGTCACCAGTCGGGTGATGATGTCGGTCGGCACCGTCTGGAACATGGTGTCGGAACCGAGCTTGGAGTGGTCCGCCAGGACCACCACCTCGGCGGCGGCCTGTACCAGCGCCCGGTCCACGCTCGCGGAGAGCATGTTGGAGGTGGACAGGCCGCGCTCCGCGGTGAGCCCGCTCCCGGAGAGGAACGCGCGCGAGACCCGCAGCCCCTGGAGGGACTGCTCGGCACCGCTGCCCACCAGGGCGTAGTTGGAACCGCGCAGCGTACCGCCGGTCATCACCACCTCCACCCGGTTGGCATGGGCCAACGCCTGCGCGACCAGTAAGGAGTTGGTGACGACGGTCAGGCCGGGGACCCGCGCGAGCCGGCGGGCCAGCTCCTGCGTGGTCGTACCGGCACCGACGACGATGGCCTCGCCCTCCTCCACTAGACCGGCGGCCAGGTCGGCGATGGCCGTCTTCTCCGCGGTGGCGAGATGGGACTTCTGCGGAATGCCGGAGTCCCGTGTGAAACCGCCCGGCAGTACCGCACCGCCGTGCCGGCGGTCGAGGAGTCCTTCTGCCTCCAGCGCCCGCACGTCCCGCCGTACGGTCACTTCGGAGGTCTGGACGACGCGGGCGAGCTCACGGAGCGATACCGCCCCGTTGGCGCGCACCATTTCGAGGATCAACTGACGACGTTCTGCAGCGAACACAAAACTGACAGTAACGTGACCGCCCGAGTGTCTTCAGCAGTTTGCTCCGAATAACGGAAGTTGCACATACAAGGGGCCGACAAGTGATATAGGCGGCCCCATTGTTGTTCGGTACTGACCGGACGGCGATCGCCGGAGCGCCCGAGTTGCCGGGAGATGCCGGGGAATACAGCGTCCTCGAAGGCGCTTACGCCTCACCCGCGCGCTTTCGGGTGTGCAACTGCCTGGCCACTTCCGCGATCGAACCCGACAGGGACGGATACACGGTGAAAGCGTTTGCGATCTGTTCTACCGTCAAATTGTTGTCGACCGCGATCGAGATGGGGTGGATGAGTTCGCTCGCGCGCGGCGCGACGACACAGCCGCCGACCACGATTCCGGTGCCGGGCCGGCAGAAGATCTTGACGAATCCGTCGCGGATTCCCTGCATCTTCGCGCGCGGGTTGCGCAGCAGCGGCAGCTTGACCACCCGGGCGTCGATCTTGCCCGCGTCGACGTCGGCCTGGGTGTAGCCGACGGTGGCGATCTCGGGGTCGGTGAAGACGTTCGAGGAGACCGTCTTCAGGTCCAGCGGGGCCACCGCGTCACCGAGGAAGTGGTACATCGCGATCCGGCCCTGCATGGCGGCGACCGAGGCGAGGGCGAAGATCCCGGTGACGTCACCGGCCGCGTACACGCCCGGCGCGCTGGTGCGGGAGACCTTGTCGGTCCAGATGTGGCCGGACTCCTTGAGCCGGACCCCGGCCTCCTCCAGGCCCATCCCCGCGCTGTTGGGGATGGCGCCGACCGCCATGAGGCAGTGCGAACCGGAGATGACCCGGCCGTCGGCCAGGGTGACCTCGACCCGGTCGCCGACGCGCTTGGCGGCCTGGGCGCGGGAGCGGGCCATGACGTTCATGCCGCGGCGCCGGAAGACGTCCTCCAGCACGGCGGCGGCGTCCGGGTCCTCGCCCGGCAGCACGCGGTCGCGGGACGAGACGAGGGTGACGCGCGAGCCGAGCGCCTGGTAGGCGCCCGCGAACTCGGCGCCGGTCACGCCGGAGCCGACCACGATGAGCTCCTCGGGCAGCTCGTCGAGGTCGTAGACCTGGGTCCAGTTCAGGATGCGCTCGCCGTCGGGGAGCGCGTCCGGGATCTCCCGGGGGTGGCCGCCGGTGGCGATCAGCACGGCGTCGGCGGTGAGCGTCTCCTCGGTGCCGTCGGCGGCGGTCACGACGACCTTGCGGGAGCCGTCGGCGGCCTGGAGGCCCTCCAGACGGCCCCGGCCGCGCATCACGCGGGCGCCGGCCCGGGTGACGGAGGCGGTGATGTCGTGGGACTGGGCGAGCGCCAGGCGCTTCACCCGTCGGTTGACCTTGCCGAGGTCGACGCCGACCACGCGGGCGGCCTGCTCGATGTGCGGGGTGTCGTCCGCGACGATGATGCCCAGTTCCTCGTACGAGGAGTCGAAGGTGGTCATCACCTCCGCCGTCGCGATCAGGGTCTTCGAGGGCACGCAGTCGGTGAGCACGGACGCGCCGCCGAGGCCGTCGCAGTCGACGACGGTCACCTCCGCGCCGAGCTGGGCGCCCACCAGTGCCGCCTCGTAGCCGCCGGGTCCGCCGCCGATGATCACGATCCGGGTCACGAAAAGTCCGCCTCGCGTATGTCATCCCGCGGCCGTCTGCTGCCCCGGCCGGGGGTCCGGGGGAGCGCCCCGGGGGAATGCAGTACGTACTTCATTGTCCCGCACGCGCCAAGGTGCTTCGCCCCGGGGCCCTCCATACGTGCGCCGGGGCGTGCGCGCCGGGGCCCGGGGGCGGGAAGCGGAACCCGGCGAGTGGTCTTCCGCACCGGAATCGACGTTCCCGCCGTCACCTCCCGTACCCTCGGACCCATGTCGCTCTACGCCGCGTACGCCGGCAACCTCGACGCGCGGCTGATGACGCGCCGCGCACCGCATTCCCCGCTGCGCGGCACGGGCTGGCTCAACGGCTGGCGGCTGACCTTCGGCGGGGAGCAGATGGGCTGGGAAGGCGCGCTGGCCACCGTGGTGGAGGCGCCCCGCTCCCAGGTCTTCGTGGCGCTGTACGACCTGGCGCCGATGGACGAGGACTCCATGGACCGGTGGGAGGGTGTCGGCCTCGACATCTACCGGCGGATGCGGGTGCGGGTGCACACCCTGGACGGCGAGGAGCCGGCCTGGATGTATGTGCTGAACGGCTACGAGGGCGGGCTGCCGTCCGCCCGCTACCTGGGCGAGATCGCCGACGGCGCCGAGTCCGCGGGCGCGCCGCACGACTATGTGATGGAACTCCGCAAGCGTCCCTGCTGACCGGTCCGGCCAGCGCTTTTGTGTGAATGTACGAGCAAGCGTGTACAGACTCTGCACAAGGGCATCTACGCGCGTAGGGAATCACCGGCTACCCTCATCCGCGTGAACGCATCAGTTATTCCGGACAACATCCAGGGCGACCCGTACGCCGCCGCCGCCGACGCCGCCGCCCGCCTTCGCGAGCTGACCGGCGCCGAGACCCACGACGTCGCGCTCGTGATGGGTTCCGGCTGGGCGCCCGCGGGCGACGCGCTCGGCGCTCCGGAGGCCGAGTTCCCGGTGACCGAGCTGCCCGGTTTCCCGGCGCCCGCCGTGCAGGGGCACGGCGGGACGATCCGCTCGTACAAGATCGGCGAGAAGCGGGTCCTGGTCTTCCTCGGCCGTACGCACTTCTACGAGGGCCGGGGCGTCGCCGCCGTAGCGCACGGAGTCCGTGCCGCCGTCGCGGCCGGGTGCGGGACCGTCGTCCTGACGAACGGCTGCGGCGGACTGCGCGAGGGCATGCGCCCCGGTCAGCCGGTGCTGATCAGCGACCACATCAACCTGACGGCGGCCTCCCCCATCGTCGGCGCCAACTTCGTCGATCTGACCGACCTGTACTCGCCGCGGCTGCGCGCGCTGTGCAAGGAGGTCGACGAGACCCTCGAAGAGGGTGTGTACGTGCAGTTCCCCGGCCCGCACTACGAGACGCCGGCCGAGATCAACATGGTCCGCGTGATGGGCGGCGACCTGGTCGGCATGTCCACCGTGCTGGAGGCCATCGCCGCCCGCGAGGCGGGCGCCGAGGTACTGGGCATCTCGCTGGTCACCAACCTCGCGGCGGGGCTGAGCGGGGAGCCGCTCAACCACGAAGAGGTGCTCCAGGCGGGCCGGGACTCCGCCACGCGCATGGGCGCGCTGCTGGCCCGCGTCCTCGAACGCATCTGATCCGGCCACGGCCGGATCCGCGCACCCACCCACGAAGCACCCGCAGGAAGGCGGACACCGTGCAGCAGGACCTCATCGCGCAGGCCAGGGCGTGGCTCGCGGAGGACCCCGATCCCGAGACCCGCGACGAGCTCGCCGCGCTCATCGAATCCGGGAGTGCCGACGAGCTCGCCGCACGGTTCGCCGGCACCCTGCAGTTCGGCACCGCCGGGCTCCGCGGTGAACTGGGGGCCGGGCCGATGCGGATGAACCGTTGTGTCGTCATCCGCGCCGCGGCCGGGCTCGCCGCATATCTCAAGGCGCAGGGGCAGGGCGGCGGGCTCGTCGTCATCGGGTACGACGCCCGGTACAAGTCCGCCGACTTCGCCCGGGACACCGCGGCCGTGATGACCGGCGCGGGCCTGCGGGCGGCCGTGCTCCCCCGCCCGCTCCCCACCCCCGTGCTGGCGTACGCCATACGGCACCTGGGCGCCGTCGCGGGCGTCGAGGTGACCGCCAGCCACAACCCGCCGCGCGACAACGGCTACAAGGTCTATCTCGGCGACGGCTCGCAGATCGTCCCCCCGGCGGACGGCGAGATCGCCGCCGAGATCGCCGCGGTCGGCCCGCTCGACGGCGTGCCGCGCCCCGACGACGGCTGGGAGACCCTCGGCGAGGAGGTTCTGGACGCCTACCTGGCCCGTACGGACGCGGTGCTCGCCGCCGGGTCGCCGCGTACCGCCCGGGTCGTGTACACCGCGATGCACGGTGTCGGTACGTCCGTGCTGACCGCCGCCTTCGACCGGGCCGGGTTCCCCGCGCCGGTGCTCGTCGCCGAACAGGCCGAGCCCGACCCGGCGTTCCCCACCGTCGCGTTCCCCAATCCGGAGGAGCCCGGCGCGATGGACCTCGCCTTCGCGACCGCGCGCCGCACCGAGCCCGACATCGTCATCGCCAACGACCCGGACGCCGACCGCTGCGCCGTCGCCGTCCCGGACCCCGCCACCGGGGGCGGCTGGCGGATGCTGCGCGGCGACGAGGTCGGGGCGCTGCTCGCCGCCCATCTGGTGGACCGGGGCGTGAGCGGCGTCTTCGCCGAGTCGATCGTGTCGTCCTCGCTGCTCGGCCGGATCGCCCGGAAAGCGGGGCTCGGCCACGAGGAGACGCTGACCGGCTTCAAGTGGATCGCCCGGGTGGACGGACTGCGCTACGGGTACGAGGAGGCGCTCGGCTACTGCGTCGACCCGGAGGGAGTACGCGACAAGGACGGCATCACGGCCGCGCTGCTCGTCGCCGAGCTCGCCTCCGTGCTCAAGGAGCAGGGGCGTACGCTGCTCGATCTCCTCGACGACCTTGCGCTCGACCACGGGCTGCACGCCACCGACCAGCTGTCGGTCCGGGTGAAGGACCTGTCGGTCATCTCCGACGCCATGGCGCGGCTGCGCGAGCAGCCCCCGACCGCGCTGGCGGGCCTCGCGGTCACCTCGGCCGAGGACCTGGCGCGGGGCACGGCCGAGCTGCCGCCCACCGACGGGCTCCGCTACCGGCTCCAAGGCGCCCGGGTGATCGTCCGCCCGAGCGGCACCGAGCCGAAGCTCAAGTGCTACCTGGAGGTCGTGGTGCCGGTCGGTTCGGCGGACGAGCTGCCGGCGGCGCGGGCCAGGGGGACCGAGCTGCTCGACGGGATCAAGCGCGATCTGGCGGCCGCGGCCGGGATCTGAGCGGGAACCGCCGCCCTCACTCACGCACCGGCAGGTGCGCGGCGGTGAGCGCGGCGGTCCCCCGGGGGCGTCGCCCCAGTGCGCCCGGTATCCACGGGGGCGTTCCGCCCGGTGCCGGGGCGGTACCCTGCGGCAACTCGCATACCTACCAGTGAGAGGCCGTGCATGCGCACAGGCAGAACCGGCACCGTGGCCGCCCTCGCGGGAGCGCTCGTCCTTGCGGCGTTCACCGCCCCGGCCGCGGAAGCCGCCGACACCGGGATCACGGTGTCGAAGATGGTCGTGAACTCGGGCAGGCCCATCGTCGTGGGCACCACCGAGGAGAAGCTCCCCGGCATCAGCTTCCACGTCACGTGGTCCGCGGGCCACTCGCTCTCCGAGGTGGAGGCCAGTCCGTACCTGTACCACGACACCACGGCGAGCAAGGGTGCCGACCAGGGCGGCATCTACTTGAGCAGCATGACCTGTTACGAGGACGGCTCGCGCGCCGCCGACTGCGAGGGCGAGCTGTACATCGAGCCGCGCTACACCCTGGACTCGAACAGCGACGCCACGACCTGGAAGGTCGGCGCGGCCGCACGCATCTGGGGCTCCGGCGGGCAGCCGAAGAGCCAGGAGTACCTGCCCGCCCTCGGCACGGCGCAGGTCAAGCGCGCGGCGCGGGCGACCGTCAACGCCTCGCCCGAGCCGGTGGCCAAGGGCAGGACGATCACCGTGACCGGCCGGCTCACCCGCGCCGACTGGGTGAAGCACTCCTACGCCGGTTACAGCGGCAAGGCGGCGAAGCTGCAGTTCCGCAAGGCGGGCACCAGCACCTACTCCACGGTGAAGATCGTCGAGGCGAACTCCACGGGCGACCTGAAGACCGCGGTCAAGGCGGCCTCGGACGGGTACTGGCGCTGGACCTTCGGCGAGACGTCCACGACGGGCGGCGCGACCGCCGCCGGGGACTACGTCGACGTCAAGTAGACCCCTGCAGCATGGGTGAAGCCCGCACCGGCAACCCGGTGCGGGCTTCGTCGGATCCGGCGGTCCGCCCTCAGCCGGTCGCGAACAGCACCACGAGCAGCACCGCGCCCACCACCGCCGGTGCGATCACCTCGTACGCCCAGCGCACGGACACCGACGACGGCTCCGCGGACCCCGCAGCCGCGCCCGCACCGCCCGTCCTCGCCCGCTCCGCCAGCTCGCGCAGGTCCACCATGGTCTGGTCGGCCGACGCCATCCGGGCCTTGGTGTCACGGACATCGGCGTGCACGGACGTACGGTCGTACGGGTCGTCCAGCGACCGCCGGGACTGCTGCCGGGCCGCCTTCTTCCGCTGCCGCAGCGACACCGGCACCGCCCAGAGCTGGTACTTGGCGCCGCCCTCGGTGAACAGCTCGCAGGAGTACCCGGCCCGCAGATCCGCGACCTCGGTCCACGGCATGCCGATCGTCCGGAACGGGTTGCGGATCCGGATGCGCTGCTCGTTGGCGAGCACGACGGGCCGCAGCGTGAAGGCGACGACCAGCGGCACCGCGGTCAGCATCCCCGCCAGCGCCAGCCACGGCACCCGGCCGGCCCCCCGGATCAGGGCGTCCCCGCCGATCCAGCAGATGAGCAGGAGCAGCAGAACACCCCCGACGATCCCGGCGGGCGAGCGGAAGGTCCGGTCGGCGTAGACCGGCTCGGCGGGTGGTGTGGGGCTCGTCATGGGCCCGATTCTGCCTGACGGGCGCAAGGAGCGCCGGGGCGGCCGCCCCCAGGCCGCGCCCCGCGCGGAGAGGTGGTCCCCCTGTACAGGTCGCTACGCGCGTAGATATGCTCCTCTGGTGACCATGCCCACCACAGCTCCCTCCCCCAAGCTCTCAGCTTCGTTCGAGCAGGGAGGTGCCCCACTCAGCGACGCGACCGCGTCCGACAGTGCGCTGCGCCGCTTCCTGCACGGGCTGCCCGGCGTCGACGCCGTCGGCCTCGAAGCGCGCGCCGCGTCCCTCGGCACCCGTTCGATCAAGACGACGGCCAAGGCGTACGCCATCGACCTGGCCATCTCGATGATCGACCTGACGACGCTGGAAGGCGCGGACACCCCGGGCAAGGTCCGGGCTCTCGCCGCCAAGGCCGTCAACCCCGACCCGACCGACCGCACGGCCCCGCGCACCGCGGCGGTCTGCGTCTATCCCGACATGGCGGCGACCGCCGTCGCCGCGCTGGCCGGCTCCGGCGTGAAGGTGGCCTCCGTGGCGACGGCCTTCCCGGCCGGCCGCGCCGCGCTCGACGTGAAGCTCGCGGACGTCCGCGACGCCGTGGCCGCCGGGGCCGACGAGATCGACATGGTGATCGACCGGGGCGCGTTCCTCTCCGGCCGCTACCTGAAGGTGTACGAGGAGATCCTCGCCGTGAAGGCGGAGTGCGCGCGGGCCGAGGGCCCCGACGCCCGACTGAAGGTGATCTTCGAGACCGGCGAGCTGTCCACGTACGACAACATCCGCCGCGCCTCCTGGCTCGGCATGCTGGCGGGCGCCGACTTCATCAAGACCTCGACCGGCAAGGTCGGCACGAACGCCACTCCCGCCAACACCCTGCTGATGCTGGAGGCCGTGCGCGACTTCCGCGCGCAGACCGGCGTGCAGATCGGCGTGAAGCCGGCCGGCGGCATCCGCACGTCCAAGGACGCGGTCAAGTTCCTGGTGCTGGTGAACGAGACGGCGGGCGAGGACTGGCTGGACAACCACTGGTTCCGCTTCGGCGCCTCCAGCCTGCTGAACGATCTGCTGATGCAGCGCCAGAAGCTCAGCACCGGCCGTTACTCCGGCCCCGATTACGTGACGGTGGACTGATCCCCATGGCATCTGCATTCGAGTACGCCCCCGCCCCCGAGTCGCGCGCGGTCGTCGACATCGCGCCCTCGTACGGGCTGTTCATCGACGGCGAGTTCGCCGAGGCGGCCGACGGCAAGGTCTTCAAGACCCTCTCGCCGAGCACCGAGGAGGTGCTCTCCGAGGTCGCGCAGGCCGGTGCGGCCGACGTCGACCGGGCCGTGAAGGCGGCCCGCAAGGCGTTCGAGAAGTGGTCGGCGCTGCCCGGCTCCGAGCGCGCCAAGTACCTCTTCCGGATCGCCCGGATCATCCAGGAGCGCAGCCGCGAGCTCGCCGTCCTGGAGACCCTGGACAACGGCAAGCCGATCAAGGAGACGAGGGACGCCGATCTCCCCCTCGTCGCCGCGCACTTCTTCTACTACGCGGGCTGGGCCGACAAACTCGACCACGCGGGGTACGGCCCGAATCCGGCACCCCTCGGCGTCGCGGGCCAGGTCATCCCCTGGAACTTCCCCCTCCTGATGCTGGCCTGGAAGATCGCCCCGGCGCTGGCCACCGGCAACACGGTGGTCCTCAAGCCCGCCGAGACGACCCCGCTCTCCGCGCTGTTCTTCGCGGACATCTGCCGCCAGGCGGGGCTGCCCAAGGGTGTCGTGAACATCCTTCCCGGCTACGGGGACGCGGGCGCCGCCCTCGTCGCGCACGAGGATGTCAACAAGGTCGCCTTCACCGGCTCGACCGCGGTCGGCAAGGCAATCGCCCGCCAGGTCGCCGGCACGGACAAGAAGGTCACCCTCGAACTGGGCGGCAAGGGCGCCAACATCGTCTTCGACGACGCCCCGATCGACCAGGCCGTCGAGGGCATCGTCACCGGCATCTTCTTCAACCAGGGCCAGGTCTGCTGCGCGGGCTCCCGGCTCCTGGTCCAGGAGTCCGTCCACGACGAGGTGCTGGACGCGCTGAAGCGCCGGCTGTCCACGCTCCGGCTCGGCGACCCGCTGGACAAGAACACCGACATCGGCGCGATCAACTCCGCGGAGCAGCTCGCCCGGATCACCGCACTCACCGAGACGGGCGAGGCGGAGGGCGCGGAGCGCTGGAGCGCCCCCTGCGAACTCCCCTCCGCCGGCTACTGGTTCGCCCCGACGCTGTTCACCAACGTCACCCAGGCGCACACCATCGCCCGCGACGAGATCTTCGGCCCGGTGCTGTCGGTGCTGACCTTCCGTACGCCCGACGAGGCGGTCGCCAAGGCCAACAACAGCCAGTACGGCCTCTCGGCCGGCATCTGGACGGAGAAGGGCTCCCGCATCCTCGCGGTGGCGAACAAGCTCCGGGCGGGCGTCGTCTGGGCCAACACGTTCAACAAGTTCGACCCGACCTCGCCCTTCGGCGGCTACAAGGAGTCGGGCTTCGGCCGCGAAGGCGGCCGTCACGGCCTGGAGGCGTACCTCGATGTCCGATAACCGTCTGAGCGTCTTCAAGACCTACAAGCTGTACGTCGGGGGCAAGTTCCCCCGCTCCGAGAGCGGCCGGGTGTACGAGGTGACGGACTCGAAGGGCAAGTGGCTGGCGAACGCCCCCCAGTCCTCCCGCAAGGACGCGCGCGACGCGGTCGTGGCCGCCCGCAAGGCGTTCGGCGGCTGGTCGGGAGCGACCGCGTACAACCGCGGCCAGATCCTCTACCGCGTCGCGGAGATGCTGGAGGGCCGCAAGGACCAGTTCGTACGGGAAGTGGCGGACGCGGAGGGTCTGTCGAAGTCCAAGGCGGCGGCCGTCGTCGACGCGGCGATCGACCGCTGGGTCTGGTACGCGGGCTGGACCGACAAGATCGGCCAGGTCGTGGGCGGGGCGAACCCGGTCGCGGGCCCGTTCTTCAACCTGTCCACCCCCGAACCGACCGGTGTCGTCACGGTCCTGGCCCCCCAGGAGTCCTCGTTCCTGGGCCTGGTCTCGGTGATCGCCCCCGTGATCGCGACCGGCAACACGGCCGTCGTCATCGCCTCCACCGCCTCTCCCCTCCCGGCCCTGTCCCTGGGCGAGGTGCTGGCCACCTCCGACCTGCCGGGCGGCGTGGTGAACATCCTGTCCGGCAGGACGGCGGAGATCGCGACGCCGCTCGCATCCCACCAGGACGTCAACGCCATCGACCTCACAGGCGCCGACACGGCCCTCGCGAAGGAGTTGGAGATCGCAGCGGCCGACAACCTGAAGCGGGTTCTGCGTCCACAGCCTGTGGACGACGACGGCGTCGCGGACTGGACGACCGATCCGGGCACCCACCGCCTGACGGCCTTCCTGGAGACCAAGACGGTCTGGCACCCGACGGGCGCCCTGGGCGTCTCGGGCTCCTCGTACTGACCGGCTCCCCGCACGGCAACGGCCTGTTCCTCCGGCACCCCGGAGGAACAGGCCGTTGCCGGCTGCTCAGCCGCCGTGCAGCGCCTGCGCCAACGGCCCTGCCGACGGCAGGTCCTTCAGCGCCCCACCGCCGGTCAGCGGGTCGGTGACGGCGGCCGTGGAGAGCGGCTTGAAGTCGGCGACCTGCGTCCCGACCACGTTGTCCAGCGGGTCCGTGCCCGTGCCGGCCAGCGGGTCGAGCCGCAGATGCGTCACCGGGGCGATGCCGTTGCTGAGCGAGTGACCGAGCGCCCCGGTCACCGCGCCGCTCGCGGCCTCCCCGGCCGCACCGAGGCCGGTGTCGCCGCCCACGACCGGCACGTGGGACAGCGGCGCCGCCTGGGCCGCCGCACCCCCCGCACCGAGGGCGGCACCCACCGCGGTGACGGTCAGACCTGCCCTCAGCAGGGCGCGGCGACGGGACTTGGAAAGTGCATGACGTGCCATGGAATTCCCACCTGATCGAGACGATCCAGTAACCATCCGAGTGCGTAGAGTAATTGAGGTGTGATGCTCGATACCAACAAGGGCACCGGGGGATCCCCTGCGCCGGTCAATGCCTCACACTCGTATCCTGTGAATTCCCAACCGATCCCGACGCGCGTCGTACTGCTCGCGGGCCCTTCCGGCTCCGGCAAGTCCTCCCTCGCCGCCCGCACCGACCTGCCGGTGCTGCGCCTGGACGACTTCTACAAGGAGGGCGACGATCCCACGCTGCCGCTCGTTCCCGGCAGTACGGACATCGACTGGGACTCCGCACAGTCCTGGGACGCCGACGCGGCGGTCACCGCGATCACGGAGCTGTGCCGCACCGGCCGCACCCACGTCCCGGTCTACGACATCGCCACCAGTTCCCGGGTCGACCGGGAGGCCTTCCACATCGAGCGCACGCCGCTGTTCGTGGCGGAGGGGATCTTCGCGGCGGACATAGTCGAGCGGTGCCAGGAACTCGGCGTCCTGGCCGACGCCCTGTGCCTGCGCGGCCGCCCGACGACGACGTTCCGCCGCCGCCTGCTGCGGGACCTGCGCGAGGGCCGCAAGTCGGTGCCGTTCCTGCTGCGGCGCGGCTGGCGGCTGATGCGTGCGGAGCGCCGGATCGTGGCACGCCAGGCGGCCCTGGGCGCCCACCCCTGCGGCAAGGAAGAGGCCCTGGGCCGCCTGGCCGCGGCGGCAGCGGGCCGGTGCCGCCGCGCGCCGGCCGCACGCGGGACGGCATAGCGGACCTCCCCGCTCGCGAACACGAACGGGGCCGGACAGGACCCCCCGGCCCGTCCGACCCCGCAGCACTTCCCCCGTACTCCGCCGCCTCCCCCGAAGCAGCGGCCCCGTTCTCCCCCGTGTTCCCCCTCGCCTCAGGCCACCAGCTCGCCGAAGGACTCCTCCTCGTCACGGCCGAAGCTGAGGACCTCGTCCTCGCGCAGCCGGCGGAGCGACCGCCAGATGCTGGACTTCACCGTGCCGACACTGATGTCGAGGATGGCCGCGATCTCCGGGTCGGTGCGGCCCTCGTAGTAACGCAGGACCAGCATCGTGCGCTGGAGTTCCGGCAGCCGCGCCAGCGCCTGCCAGAGCACGGCGCGCAGTTCCGTGCCACGCATCGCGTCCGTGTCGCCAGCCGTCTCCGGCAGCTCCTCGGTCGGGTACTCGTTGAGCTTGCGCCTGCGCCAGGCGCTGATGTGCAGGTTGGTCATGGTGCGGCGCAGATAGCCGCCGACCGCCGCCTTGTCGCTGATCCGGTCCCATGCCCGGTACGTCGAGAAGAGGGCGCTCTGCAGCAGGTCCTCGGCCTCGAACCGGTCGCCGGTCAGGTGATAGGCGGTTGCGTACAGGGAGGCGCGGCGCTCCCGGACGTAGGCCGTGAACGCCGCTTCGGCGTCCTCGCCCTGCGCCGGGGCCTTCCGCTCCCCCGTGACCTCCCCGTACGCGCTGCCCCCGTTGTTTCCCCCGTTGCCCCCCACAGGCGCGTCAACCACCGTCATGTACGACAGGTGCTGACGCCCGGCGCCACGAACGCACCCCCGCCCGTTCCCGGCGCCGGACTTCTCGATACTCCGGCCGACGTCGTGGAGACGCGTGACAACTGCGCTTGCGGTGGTGCTGTGAGTTGCGTTCATCTCGCGCCCCCCATCGGTGGAGTCCGTCCGTTCCTTGTGCCCAAAAGCTTGCCGGGGCAGTTTCATGGCGCTGTCCGCCGACTGTCACAGGCCTGTCACAGGGCCTGCCGAGCGTGCCCCTGGGGCCCACGGGATGTATGAGTCGACCCCAACTGTCGAACTGGGGCGCCACCATGGGTCAGAATGACCAGCGTGCCTTTCCTGTTGCTGATCGAGGACGACGACGCCATCCGCACGGCCCTCGAACTCTCGCTGTCGCGCCAGGGCCACCGTGTGGCCACTGCGGCGACGGGAGAGGACGGCCTGAAACTGCTGCGTGAGCAGCGGCCGGACCTGATCGTGCTGGATGTGATGCTGCCCGGGATCGACGGCTTCGAGGTGTGCCGGCGGATCCGGCGCACCGACCAGCTGCCGATCATTTTGCTGACCGCGCGCAGCGACGACATCGACGTCGTGGTCGGGCTGGAGTCCGGTGCCGACGACTACGTGGTGAAACCCGTGCAGGGCCGGGTGCTCGACGCCCGGATCCGCGCGGTGCTGCGCCGCGGCGAGCGCGAGTCCACCGACTCCGCGTCGTTCGGGAGCGTGGTGATCGACCGTTCCGCGATGACCGTGACCAAGAACGGCGAGGACCTGCAGCTCACGCCGACCGAGCTGCGGCTCCTGCTGGAGCTGAGCCGCCGGCCGGGCCAGGCCCTGTCGCGGCAGCAGCTGCTGCGGCTGGTCTGGGAGCACGACTACCTCGGTGACTCCCGGCTGGTGGACGCGTGTGTGCAGCGGCTGCGGGCCAAGGTTGAGGACGTGCCGTCCTCGCCGACCCTGATCCGTACAGTCCGGGGTGTGGGCTACCGGCTGGACTCGCCTCAGTGAGCGACGCCGTCAAACGGAACCTGCTCACCGGGCTTCGCTGGACCAGCCTGCGGCTGCGGCTCGTCGTGGTGTTCGCCCTGGTGGCGCTGACCGCCGCGGTGTCCGCGTCGGGGATCGCGTACTGGCTGAACCGCGAGGCCGTGCTGACCCGCACCCAGGACTCCGCGCTCGGGGACTTCCGCCAGGAGATGCAGGGCCGGGCGGCCTCGCTGCCGCTCCACCCCACCAGGGACGATCTGCAGAACGCCGCGGTGCAGATGGCGAGCAGTTCGCCCGGCTACAGCGTGCTGCTGGTCGACGAGCGCGACACCGGCAAGCCGATCGTCGGCAATTCCGACCTGGACACCTTCACGCTCGACAACGTCCCGCTGTCGCTGCAGAAGGCGGTCAACAAGAAGCAGCCGGTGGAGGCGGGCAACAAGTACGAGTACCACCTGTTCTGGCAGCGGACGAGCATCCGCGGCACGCCGTACCTGGTGGGTGGTACGAAGATCATCGGTGGTGGCCCGACCGGCTACATGCTGAAGTCGCTCGACCAGGAACGGCAGGACCTCAACTCGCTGGCCTGGTCGCTGGGCATCGCCACCGGGCTCGCGCTGATCGGTTCGGCGCTGCTCGCGCAGGCCGCGGCGACGACCGTGCTGCGGCCCGTGCAGCGGCTCGGCGACGCCGCCCGCAAGCTCGGCGAGGGCAAGCTCGACACCCGGCTCGTGGTGTCCGGCACGGACGAACTGGCCGATCTCTCCCGTACGTTCAACCGGACCGCGAGTTCGCTGGAGAAGCGGGTCGCGGACATGAGCGCGCGGGACGAGGCGAGCCGACGGTTCGTCGCCGACATGTCGCACGAGCTGCGCACCCCGCTCACCGCGCTGACCGCTGTCACCGAGGTGCTGGAGGACGAGGCGGACAGCCTGGACCCGATGATCGCGCCCGCGGTACGCCTGGTGGTGAGCGAGACCCGGCGCCTGAACGACCTGGTGGAGAACCTGATGGAGGTCACCCGCTTCGACGCGGGTACGGCACGGCTCGTCCTCGACAACGTGGACGTCGCCGACCAGGTCACCGCCTGCATCGACGCCCGTGCCTGGCTGGACGCGGTGGATCTGGACGCCGAGCGCGGCATGATGGTCCGCCTCGACCCGCGCCGGCTCGATGTGATCCTGGCGAATCTGATCGGCAACGCGCTCAAGCACGGCGGTTCGCCGGTGCGGGTCGCGGTGCGGACCGAGGGCGACCAGCTCGTCATCGAGGTCCGGGACCACGGCCCCGGCATCCCCGAGGACGTGCTGCCGCACGTCTTCGACCGGTTCTACAAGGCCAGCGCCTCGCGCCCGCGTTCCGAGGGCAGCGGTCTCGGGCTGTCGATCGCCATGGAGAACGCGCACATCCACGGCGGTGACATCACGGCAGCGAACTCGCCGGACGGCGACGGCGCGGTGTTCGTACTGCGGCTGCCGCGCGATGCCGAGCCGCTCACCCGTTCCGACGGTGGGCACGACGCCGGGGACCGGGACGAGGAGGGCGAAGCGACGTGACGGACAGCGTGATGGGTGGCGCGGCGGGTGGCGGCAACCGCCGGGCGCGCCGCACGGCCGCGGCACTGGCCGGGGCCGTGGTCGGGGCACTGCTGGCCGCGGGCTGCGGGATCAGGTCCACCACGGTGCCGGTGGACGCGGGGGCCGCGCCGTCGCAGGTGCCGTGCACGATGTCCGCAAAGGACATCACGACGCAGGCCCTCAAGGGCATCCCCGTACAGATCTATCTGGTCTGCTCCTCGCAGCTGGTCACGGTGGACCGGACGGTCCAGGTCGACGAGACCGGTTCGGACCGGGTCCGGATCGCGCAGGCGCTCCTGGACGAGCTGCTGCTGAAGCCGCCCGCCGCCGAACGGAGTGCCGGGTACTCCACGGCCGTCCCGAAGACCCTGCGGGTCGGCGGGGCCCGCGGCGGCGACCGGTCGGGCACGCTGCGGCTAAGCGAGCAGCCGGAGGACCTGCGGTCCGAGGCGCTGGCGCAGATCGTGTGCACGTACGCGGAGAGCGACTCGCTCGCCCCGGAGGGCACGGTGGTGCTGGGCGGGCCCGGGAACTATCCGCCGCGCGGGTACCTGTGCACCTCGGAGATGAAGGCGCGCCCCAAGGCGGTACCGACGCTCGGGGTGGGTACGGGGGCCTGAGCGCCCGGCACGTACGGGGCCTGGGCGTCCGGCGGTCCGCGCCGCGGCGCCGGACGGGCCGGATTCCGGGGCGGCGGAACCGATCCTGCCGTTCGTGGCGTCTTGGGGGGCGTGCGTCAAGGTTCGGACGGTACAGCCGTCATCCGCTTCCGCGCGGCCGGGGTCACTCTCCTCATCGCGCATCTGCTGCTCGTCGGGTGGCTGACCCTGCGCCCGCTCGATGTGCCATGGATGGGCGCCTCGAATCTCCGACCCTTCGCCGGCATCAGAGCCGACCTGTCCCTCGGCCCGGTCGAGGCCGCCCGCCGGATCGGTGAGGGGCTGCTGCTGCTCGCCCCGCTGGGTGTGCTGCTGCCGATGGCCGGGGGCCGGCTCACCGTCTCCCCGTGGGCCTCGCTGGCCCGTACCGTCGCGGCCGGTGCGCTGATCTCGACAACCATCGAACTGGCCCAGACCGGAGTGCCCGGTCAGGTCGTCGACGTCGACTCGCTGCTGCTGAACACCATCGGCGTGGCCCTCGCCCATCTGCTCGTCGTACCCATGTGCCGGGCGCGGCTGCGCCGCCGGAAGCAGGAGCGGGTCGGGGTGGTACCCCACCCGAGGGACGAGGCCGGCCAGGGTTCGACCCCGACGATTCCCAGGGTCGGGATCGCCCCGTAGAGCGACGCTTTGCCCCTGTTCGGCGGGCCACCATGGAGCCATCGGGAGCACGACGGAGCTGCTCCCCAGCAACGGTTCGCGAAGGAGCCCACCATGGCCGCACTTGCCCGCCCCCGTGACGGACGCATGATCGGCGGAGTGTGCGCAGCGCTGGCACGGCGCTTCGGCACCTCCGCGGGGACCATGCGCATCATCTTCCTGGTCTCCTGCCTGCTGCCGGGGCCGCAGTTCCTGCTCTACCTGGCGCTGTGGCTGCTGTTCCCGTCCGAGAAGACGTCGTCGGCCGCCGCCTGGTGACCTCGTACGCACACGCCCGTGGGGCGGGCACCCGGTCCGGGTGCCCGCCCCACGGGCGTGTGTGCGGGGATCAGCCGCCGAGCGGGAGACCGTTGGCCGACAGGCCGCCGGTCTGCAGGCCGCCCGCGGGCATGCCGCCGAGCAGGCCCTTGGCCGGGGTGGTGACCTCGCCGACGAGCTTCTGCTGGTCGGTGCCGAGCAGCTTGGTGCCCGTCTCCTGCACCGGCAGGCTCTGGGTCGCCGTTCCCAGCGCCGCGCTCGCGACCGGCAGTGCGGTGCCCGCGGCGTCGGTCGGCAGCACGGCGGCGGAGGCGGTGCCCGCAGCGGCGGCGGCGAAGGCGGCGCCGAGAGCGGCGACGCCGAGAGTCCTGACAGCAGACTGCTTCATGTGAAATTCATCCTTGGGGATAGGGATGTGGGGGCTCCGAAAAGTAGCCAGCCCACCGCCCTTCCCGCAAACATGCCGACACACCGGGAAAGGCCGGGAGTTCGGCGCCCCGGCCCTTCTCCGCGATGACGTCGATCAGCCCGCAGAAGCGGAAGAAACGCTGGTCGCAGCGGTCTGCTCGAAGAGCCATTCAGACTTCAGCTCGGCGTATCCGGGCTTGATCACATCGTTGATCATCGCCAGACGCTCATCAAAAGGAATGAATGCCGACTTCATCGCATTGACGGTGAACCACTGCATGTCGTCGAGCGTGTATCCGAAGGTCTCGGTCAGCTTCTCGAATTCGTGGCTCATGCTCGTACCGCTCATCAGCCGGTTGTCCGTGTTCACGGTGGCCCGGAAATGCAGCTTCCGCAGCAGCCCGATGGGGTGCTCGGCGTACGAGGCGGCGGCGCCGGTCTGGAGGTTGGAGGTCGGGCACAGCTCCAGCGGGATGCGCTTGTCCCGTACGTAGGAGGCGAGGCGGCCGAGCTTCACACCGCCGTCGTCGGCCACCTCGATGTCGTCGATGATGCGGACCCCGTGCCCGAGCCGGTCCGCACCGCACCACTGGAGCGCCTGCCAGATCGACGGCAGGCCGAAGGCCTCGCCCGCGTGGATGGTGAAGTGGTTGTTCTCGCGCTTGAGGTACTCGAACGCGTCGAGGTGCCGGGTGGGCGGGAAGCCGGCCTCCGCGCCCGCGATGTCGAAGCCGGCGACGCCCTGGTCGCGGTAGCGGTTGGCGAGTTCGGCGATCTCCAGGGAGCGCGCGGCGTGCCGCATCGCGGTGAGGAGGGCGCCCACGCGGATGCGGTGCCCGTCCCGGCGGGCGCGCCGCTCACCCTCGCGGAAGCCCTCGTTGACCGCCTCGACGACCTCTTCGAGGGTCAGTCCGGCCTCGAGGTGCTGCTCGGGGGCGTACCGCACCTCGGCGTAGACGACGCCGTCCGCTGCCAGGTCCTCGGCGCATTCGGCGGCGACCCGGACCAGCGCCTCGCGGGTCTGCATGACGGCGCAGGTGTGGGCGAACGTCTCCAGATAGCGCTCCAGCGAACCGGAGTCGGCCGCCTCCCGGAACCAGCTGCCGAGCTTGTCGGGCTCGGTCTCGGGAAGTCCTTCGTATCCGCTCGCGAGGGCGAGGTCGACGATCGTCCCCGGGCGCAGGCCGCCGTCGAGATGGTCGTGCAGAAGCACCTTGGGTGCGCGCCGGATCTGATCCTGGCCGGGCACATGAAGGGTCGGGCTCATCATTTGCGCACTCTAACGCCTACGCGCGTAGATTGTCGCTCGCCGATGCGTAACAGTGACCGCGAATACGGGTGGAGTACACCTGTCCTTCTGACACTGTTCTGTCATGGCACAGCGCGCACTCCCCCTGCCCGACGCAAGGCTGGGACGGGCCGTCAGGACGGCCGGAGCTCCAACCGCGGTCAGCGGCGTTGTTCTGCTGCTCCCGGACGGCGAGGCCGATTCGCACCGCCGCCCCTCCCCTCTCTCCTACGCACTCCAGCTGCCGCTGGCCCGCGCCCTGGCCCGCGCCGGGCAGGACGACGGGCTCGCCGCGCATGTCGTGCGCTATCGCTGCCGGGGCTGGAACGCCACGGACGCGCAGCTCGCGGCGGACGCCGAGTGGGCGGTGGACGAGGTCGTACGGCGCTACGGCGACGTCCCGGTCTGCCTGGTCGGCCACGGCATGGGCGGCCGGGCCGCACTCCGGGCGGGCGGCCACGCGGCGGTCGACTCCGTGCTGGCGATGGCCCCCTGGCTGCCCGAGGACGGGGCGGACGGAGCGGACGGAGCGGAGCCGGTGAAGCACCTGCTCGGCCGCCAGGTGCTGCTCGTCCACGGCACCAACGACGCCCGTACCGACCCCGAGCTGTCCTTCCGCCTGGCCGAGCGGGCCAAAAAGGCCAACCGTGACACCTGCCGCTTCGAGGTCCACTCGGACGGCCACGGGCTGCGCCAGCACCGGGCCGAAGTGTCTGCCCTGGCCGCCGACTTCGTGTGCGGTTCGCTGTTCGGCCGGGCGTACGCGCGGCCCGTCGCCGACGCGCTGGCGGCGCCACCGCCGCTGGGGCTGCGGATGCCGCTGGCGGCCGGATTCGGGAAGTCGCTGCGCGGCTGAGGAAGTTGACGGACCGACAGGCGGGCGCGTGGGGTGTCCGCCTTCTCCGGGGCACGGGGCGGCAGGTTCGCGAGGCGCCCGCCGTCTCCGGGCGGGGGCCGGCAGGCGCGGCTCCCGCCGCGGCCCGCGGGGACCGCGCCGGGAGCCGGGGCGAAAGAGGTCAGGCCTTCTTCCACTGGACGTCGTAGGCCCGCAGCGCGTACTGGCCGCAGTCGCCGCCGAACTTCCAGTGACCCTTGCCGACCCAGGCGCCGTAGATCGTCCTGTTGGAGCACTCCGTCACCGTACGGGCCTTGCCGCGCGTAACGGCGCAGGAGGCGGTCCAGGCGGAGCTGCCGGTCTTCCAGTTCTTGCACGTGTAGCCGTAGTCGTTGGCGCTCGCCGCGCCCGGCAGGGCGACGATCAGGCCGCCGGCGAGGACCGCGGTGGCGGCGGCGCCCGTCAGGCCGCGCATGACGCGCTTCATGTGCTCTCCCTCGTTTGGGTGCTCAGGAACCGGACGGCACGGGATGCGCAGGTCAGGCGCTCCGTACCGGCCGAAATCGATCATGGCACGGCTCCGGGGCGTCCGGGTGGGGCCAGGCCGGTCCGGGCCAGTCCGGGTCAGTCCGGCAGCAGGTGCCCCCGGCGCGAGAGCAGGAAGCGTTTGAAGGCGGCGACCGGCGGCGTGTCCGGGTGGCCGTCCAGCCAGGCGACGCCGATCTCGCGGGCCGCCCTGGGGGCCGTGACCGTCAGTTCGACGACGCCGGGGCGGGCCACCGCGGGCGGCGGCAGCAGGGCCACGCCTAGCCCGGCCGCGACCAGGCCGCGCAGGGTCTCCGCCTCCTCGCCCTCGAAGGCGACCCGGGGCGTGAAGCCCGCCTCGGCGCACAGGTCGTCGGTGATCCGCCGCAGGCCGTATCCCGGTTCGAGGGTGACGAACTTCTCGTCGGCGGCCTCCGCGAGGCGGATGCGGCGGCGGGTGGCCAGGCGGTGGTCCTCGGGTACGACGAGGCGCAGCCGCTGTTCGTCCAGGCGGCGGGCGACCAGGTCGGGGGCGTCCGGGACGGGTGAGGTGAGGCAGAGGTCGAGGCCGCCTGCCCGCAGCCGTTCGATCATCGCCTCGCCGTAGTTCTGCACGAGCTGGAAGCGGACCCGGGGGTGGTCGGCGCGGAAGGCGCGCAGGAGGGCCGGAACGGTCTCCGAGCCCATGGTGTGGAGGAAGCCGAAGGCGACCTTGCCGGTGGCCGGGTCGGCGTCGGCCCGTACCGAGTCGGCGGCCTTCTCGACCTCGGCGAGGGCCCGCTCCGCGGAGCCGAGGAAGGTGCGGCCCGCCGGGGTGAGCGAGACGGTACGGCCCTTGCGGGCGAACAGGGCGACTCCCAGGTCCTGTTCGAGCCTGACCATCGCCCGCGACAGCGTCGACTGCGGGACGCCGAGCTCCTGCGCGGCGCGTGTGACGTGCTCGTGGCGGGCCACCGCCTCGAAGTGGGCGAGGCGCGGCGCGAGGACCGCGCGAATGTCTTCTTCGTAACTGCTCGGTGACAGCCGAGGCTGTGAGCTGTGCTGATGCGCCATGGGATCGATTATCGCCGGTTTGTGCATTGGACGCATGAAAGGTGAGGGGCCTACGTTCGATACATGCCTCCTGCCAGTACCGGGGCGTCCACCCTCACCGTGGCCGCCTCGCCCCAGCCGTCCCCCGTCGCCGCCCGTGTGGCCACCACCGACTCCGCCGCGACGGACCGTCTCGAACCGGGCCGCCCCGGCTACCGCCGGATGAGCTTCGCGCTCTTCGCCGCAGGTGTCGCGACCTTCGCACTCCTCTACTCCACGCAGGCCCTGCTGCCCGCCGTCTCCGCCTCCTTCGGCGCCACGGCCGGACAGGCCAGCTGGACGGTCTCCGCGGCGACCGGCGCACTGGCGCTGTGCGTACTGCCGATGAGCGCGCTCTCCGAGCGGTTCGGACGGCGGCAGATGATGACCGCCTCGCTGACGGTCGCCGTACTGGTCGGGCTGCTCGTCCCCTTCGCTCCCTCGCTGGGCTGGCTGATCGCGCTGCGCGCCGTCCAGGGTGCGGCACTGGCCGGGCTGCCCGCCTCCGCGATGGCGTACCTGGCCGAGGAGGTGCGGCCGAAGGCACTGGTCGCCGCGATCGGACTGTTCGTGGCCGGCAACAGCATCGGCGGCATGAGCGGCCGCATCCTCACCGGCTGGATCGCCCAGCTCTGGGGCTGGCGCGCGGCGCTCGGCGCGGTCGGCCTGCTGGCCGTGGTCTGCGCGGTGGTCTTCCACTTCATGATCCCCCGGGCCCGGAACTTCACTCCCGGGACGCTGAGCCCGAAGGCCCTCGCGAAGACCGTCGGCGGGCACCTCGCCGATCCCCTGCTGCGCCGGCTGTACGCGATCGGCGCGCTGTTCATGACGGTGTTCGGCGCGGTCTACACGGTGATCGGCTACCGCCTGGTGGAGGCGCCGTTCAACCTCCCGCAGGGCATCGTCGGCTCGATCTTCCTGGTCTACCTCGTCGGTACGGTCTCCTCCGCCGCGGCCGGCAAGCTGGTCGCCCGGCTCGGCCGCCGGGGCGCGCTGTACCTGGCCGTCTCCACCACGGCCGCCGGTCTGCTGCTCTCGCTCGCCGGCCAGCTGGCCGCCGTGCTCCTCGGCCTGGTCCTGATCACGGCGGGCTTCTTCGCCGGGCACGCGGTCGCCTCCTCGTCCGTGAGCCGGGCCGCGACGAAGGGCCGCGCCCAGGCGTCGGCGCTCTACCAGTCCGCGTACTACCTGGGCTCCAGCGCGGGCGGCACGCTCGGCGCGGTCGCCTTCCACGCCGGGGGCTGGGCCGGGACCGTCTCGCTGGGACTGCTCGCGGTCCTCGGCGTCGTCTCGATCACCCTTTACGGGACGCGGGCCGCCCGCGCCTGCCGGACGGTTCCGGCGACCCCCGTGCGGCACCGGGGCACGGCCTCCGTACAGAACTGAGACATACGGCGCACAACCATCCACTCCCCGACGCGCGTCTAGAAGGCGGAACCACCTCACGGCGCGCGAAGGGGAGTTGGCGTACATGGGAGTCGCGGGGAACATGCGGGGAGTCCGGTTGCGGCGCGGGCTCGCACTGTCGGTCGCGGGAATGACCGCGGTACCGGCGCTGGTGCTGGCCACCGGCGGGTCGGCGCAGGCTGCGTCCTGCACGACGTCCACCGGGCCGTACCAGAAACAGGTCGAGAAGTACCTGAAGCGGCCGGTCGACGGCAAGCAGTCGGCGGCCGACTGCAAGGCGATCAGGGCGTTCCAGAGCACCTACGGGGTCACCCCCACCATCGGGTACGCGGGTCCGGTCACCTGGCGCACGATGAAGACGCTCACCGCCCAGAAGGCGGCCGGCAAGAATCCGAACAAGGACAAGAAGTGCCCCACCAACAAGGGGCGCATCGCGTGCGTGGACCTGACCCGGCAGCTGAGCTGGATCCAGGACGGCAGCAAGCTGAAGTTCGGCCCCGTGCCGGTGCGGACCGGGCGCAACGGGTACGAGACCCGCACCGGGTCGAAGAAGATCTACTGGCGCCACATCGACCACGTCTCGTCGATCTACCACGTGTCGATGCCGTACTCCCAGTTCTTCGACGGGGGTCAGGCGTTCCACGCGGTCGGCCTGAAGATGTGGAACCCGCCGGGGTCGCACGGCTGCGTCAACATGCGTACCGCCGACGCCAAGTCGTACTGGAAACTGCTGAAGAACGGCGACGACGTATACGTGTACGGACGCAAGCCCGGAACATGACCTGAAACAGGGCGGCTTCAGTGCTTCACACCCCCGCTGTCAGTGGCCTGCGGTAGCTTCCGGAGTGCCGGGTGAGCGGTGTCACAGCGCAACAGGGGTGGAGCGATGAGTGATCTGACAGCGACGACGGACATCGACAGCCGTCTGGAGGGACACCGGGTCGAGCTGACCGGTTACTGCTACCGGATGCTCGGCTCGGCCTTCGAGGCGGAGGACGCGGTACAGGACACGCTGGTGCGTGCCTGGCGCAACTTCGACAAGTTCGAGGGGCGTTCCTCGCTGCGGTCCTGGCTGTACCGCATCGCCACCAACGTCTGCCTGGACATGCTGAACGCGAGCAACAAGCGGGCCCGTCCGGTCGATCTGACTGGCCCGACCCCGCTCGCCCAGGCAGCGCTCAACCCCCTGCCGGAGAACACCTGGCTGGAGCCGATGCCGGACGGCCGCATCCTGCCGACGGTGGCCGACCCGGCGGAGGCCGCCGTGGCGCGCGAGTCGGTGCGCCTGGCGTTCGTCGCCGCGCTCCAGCATCTGCCGCCCAAGCAGCGTGCCGTGCTGATCCTGCGCGAGGTGCTGGCCTGGAAGGCGAGCGAGGTCGCCGAGCTGCTCGACACCTCGGTCGCCTCGGTCAACAGCGCTCTCCAGCGGGCGCGGGCCACCCTCACCGAACACGAGGGCAGGCCCGCCGACGCCGCGAATCCGCTCGACGAGGAGCAGCGCAAGCTCCTTGAGCGGTACGTGGCGGCCTTCGAGGGCTACGACATGGCGGCGCTGACGGCGCTGCTCCATGAGGACGCCGTGATGACCATGCCGCCGTTCGACCTGTGGCTCCAGGGGCACGACGACATCACCGGCTTCATGCTCTCCATCGGCGCGGGCTGTGCCGGCTCCCGCCTGGTGGCGACGTCGGCGAACGGCACCCCTGCGTTCGCCCACTACAAGCCGAATCCGGACGGGCCCGGATTCGTGCCGTGGGCGGTCCAGGTCATCGACATCTCGGACGGGGCCATCACCGGGATGCACTGCTTCCTGGACACGCCACGCTGGTTCCCGCTCTTCGGGCTGCCGGACCACCTCGACGACGACGCGGCGGTGTGAGACCGGGCATGAGACGCGGTATACGCAACGGGCTGGTGGCCGGCTGGGTGGTGCTGGCGGCCGGTGGCTGGGGGGTGACCCAGTGGATGGGCGAGCCGTCCGCCACCGGTGGCCCCGAGCCCGGTACGGCCCGGCCCTCCGGGCCGGGCCGTGAGCCGGGGCCGCAGCCCGAGTCCGTCTGCGACGACCTCGCCGGTGCCTCGTCGCCGCGGCCCACCGCCACCCCTGCCCCGCTCCTCAAGGCGTCGGCGGAGTCGGACCCGGTCGACGGCGTGACCGTCCGGCTTCGGGCGGTGGCCTGCGACGTGGCCAGGATCACGGACTGAACGGGGCGGGGCCGGGGGGCCCTGTCCCGCTCCCCGGTCTCGCCCCTGTCCCGCACTCCAGGTCCACCACGTCGGCCAGCCCGACCAGGTCCAGCAGGCTCTGCAGCTCGGGCGGCACATTGCGCAGCCGCAGCCTTCGGCCCCCCGCCCGGCGTGCGACGAGCCCCAGCCGGGCTATCGCCTCGACCAGGGCCAGATCCGCGCGTACGACCCCGCCCACGTCGCAGTCCACCCCGGCACCCGGATCACGGGCGGCGCCGTCGGGGCCGTACAGCAGCGCCTCCAGCTCGGCGCAGAGTCCCGGCACCACGTCCCTGGTGACGCGGCCGGTGACGACGAGAACGATCGGGGTCATGGCTTCCACATCACAGAGACCGGCCCGGCGGCCGAAACTCATCGCTGCCCGGATGCGTGCTTCCCGGCGGACGCCGCGGCCCGGGACACCGTGCGCGGCCGGGCGGGGCCCGCATCGCCCCTCGTCCGCCTCCGATCACCCCGACAGCCTCCGACGGCCTCCGACCGGTGATCTTCCGTCAACTCCGGTTATTTGTGGGCCTCCTGTGAACCAGCCCGCTCAATTCCCCCTCTAGGTACGTGAACCGGCCGGTGCGGCGTCCCCGTCACACCGACTGACCAGCGGCCCTCTCGCGGGCCGCCCGATTCTCCAGGGGGAGAGTTGCGCAAACACGTGAGAAACGCGTGTGTTTCGACCATCGCCGCGGCAGCAGCCGTGGCACTCGCGGCCGGGATGACCAGCCCGGCCGTCGCACAGCCCGACGCCGCCCAGCCGTCCGGCACCGGGGCCAGGACCCAGTGGCCCCCGGCCCAGAACCGGCTGACGCTGATCACCGGTGACGTCGTCACGGTGGACGCCAAGGGCCGGGTCATGGGTTTCCGGGCTGCCGAGGGGCGCGAGCACATACCCGTGCAGCGGCAGATAATCGACGGGCACACCCTGCTCGTCCCCGCCGACGCGCACCGCCTGATCAGCTCCGGGAAGCTGGACCGCAGGCTGTTCGACGTCACCGAGCTGAGCCGCGCGGAGAACCGCCGGGCCCAGAAGTCGGGCCTGAAGCTGATCGTCTCCTACCGGGGCGCGAAGGCCGCCGACGCGAAGGCGGAGGTCCGCGCGGCCGGTTCCACCCGGGTCGACCGGACCCTGAAGACGCTGAACGCCCAGTCGGTGATCACCCCGCAGCGCGATGCCCAGGACATCTGGCAGGCGCTCACCAGCAAGGACTCGCGCAACGCCCAGCGCACCACCGCCGCCGGGATCGACCGGGTCTGGCTGAACGGCGTACGCCGGGCGAGCCTCGACAAGAGCGTCCCGCAGATCGGCACCCCGGCCGCCTGGAAGGCCGGCTACACCGGCAAGGGCGTCAAGATCGCCGTCCTGGACACCGGCGTGGACGCCACCCACCCCGACCTCGCGGGCCAGATCCTCGACACGAAGAACTTCACCGCCTCGCCCGACGCCAAGGACCGGGTCGGCCACGGCACCCATGTCTCGTCGATCGCGGCCGGCACCGGCGCCAAGTCGGGCGGCAAGTTCAAGGGTGTGGCCCCGGACGCCAAGCTGCTGGAAGGCAAGGTGCTCGACGACGACGGCTTCGGCGACGACGCCGGCATCCTGGCCGGCATGGAGTGGGCGGTCGCGCAGGGCGCCGACATCATCAACCTGAGCCTCGGCGGCGGCGACACCCCCGAGGTCGACCCGCTCGAAGCGGCGGTCAACAAGCTGTCGGCCGACAAGGGCGTCCTGTTCGCCATCGCGGCGGGCAACGAGGGCGATGCGGCCGGCACGATCGGCTCCCCGGGCAGCGCGGACGCCGCGCTGACCGTCGGCGCGGTCGACGACAAGGACGAGCTGGCCGACTTCTCCAGCCGTGGTCCGCGCATCGGCGACAGCGCGATCAAGCCCGATGTCACCGCCCCCGGTGTGGACATCACGGCGGCGGCCGCCCCCGGTTCCGCCATCGACCAGGAGGTCGGCCAGAACCCGCCGGGCTACCTGACGATCTCCGGTACGTCGATGGCGACCCCGCACGTCGCGGGCGCCGCCGCGCTGCTCAAGCAGCAGCACCCCGAGTGGAAGTACGCCGAGCTCAAGGGCGCGCTGACCGCTTCGACGAAGCCGGGCGCGTACACGCCGTTCCAGCAGGGCACGGGCCGGATCGCGGTCGACCGGGCGATCGCCCAGACCGTCGTCGCCGAGCCGGTCTCGCTGAACTTCGGGCTGCAGCAGTGGCCGCACACCGACGACGCCCCCGTCACCAAGACGGTGACGTACCGCAACCTCGGCAGCAGCGACGTCACCCTCGACCTCGCGGTCACTGCGACCGGCCCGAAGGGCGAGCCCGCCCCGGCCGGCTTCTTCGCCCTCGGCACCGACAAGGTGACCGTCCCGGCGGGCGGCACCGCTGATGTGCCGCTGACCGTGAACACCAAGCTGGGCGGTACGGCCGACGGCACGTACTCCGCGTACGTCGTCGGGACCGGTGGCGGCCAGAGCGTGCGCACGGCGGCCGCGGTCGAGCGCGAGATCGAGTCGTACGACCTCACGGTCAAGACCATCGGGCGCGACGGCAAGCCCGCCGAGTTCACCGAGTCCGACCTCTACGGCCTCTCCGGCCCGGCGCTGGGCACCTGGGTCGCCCCGACCGGCAGGGGCGGAACCGGAAAGGTCCGTGTTCCCAGGGGCGGTTACGCGCTCAACGCGGCCGTGTACGTCGACCCGGAGAACGGCGCCAAGGGCACCGACTGGCTCTCCCAGCCGAAGCTGGACATCACCAAGAACGTCACGGTGACCCTCGACGCGCGCAAGGCGAAGCCGGTGGGCTTCACCCTGCCGACCACCGGCACGAAGGCCCAACTGGGCACGTCGGAACTCCGGTTCGCGACCAAGGACACGTCCTACGGCTACGGCTGGGTGCTCGACTCGTTCCAGGGCTTCCGCACCGCGCACTTCGGCCCGGCGGTCACCGACGGTTCGCTCTCCGAGCAGTGGATCGGCTCCTGGACCAAGGGTGCCTCCACCCGGTACGACATCGCTCTCGACGGTCCGGTGACCCGGGCCTCGACCGGTTACAGCCGGAAGTTCACCTCCGGTCAGCTGGCCAAGGTGAACATCGCCCTCGGCGCGTCCCGCAAGGGCAAGACCGGCGAGGTCGCGGCCTGGAGCACGTTCCCCGGCTCGACCGGCAGCTGGGCGGCCTGGTCGCTGCACAAGGTGCCCGGCACCACCACCGCGTACGTCTCGACCGCCGACAAGGCGAAGTGGTCCTTCGACTTCATCCAGGACGGTGCTCCGGACGCCGACGGCATCCCGGGCATCGACGCGATGTACACCATCGGCTCCCCGCAGACCCTCAAGGCGGGCAAGACCTACGCGAAGAAGGCCAACACCGCGGTGTTCGGCCCTGCGCTCGGCTCCGGCAACGGCATCATCCGCGACGGCGACTCCATCGTCCCGATGCTGCCGATCTCGGCCGACGGCAACGGCAACACCGGCTCCCAGGCGTACAGCTCGGTCAAGACCGTCCTGTACCGCAACGGCGCGAAGCTCGCCCAGAACGCGGACCCGCTGGAGGGCGTGCCCTTCACCGTGCCGGCCGCCGCCGCTGACTACCGGCTGACGAGCTCGGTCCGGCTCGACCCGAAGGCCACGGCCCTCTCCACCCGGATCGACGCGAGCTGGACCTTCCGCTCCAAGAAGACCGCCACGGAGACCCTGCTGCCCATCTCCACGGTCCGCTTCACGCCCAATGTGACGCTGGACGGCAAGGTGACCTCGGGCCGGACCGCTTCGGTGCCGGTGAAGGTGCAGGGCGCCGCCGCTGGCAAGAACCTCAAGTCGCTGACGGTGTACGTCAGTTACGACGCCGGCAAGACCTGGAAGAAGTCCACGGTCAAGGCGGGCAAGATCTCCGTGAAGAACCCGGCGAAGGGGAAGTCCATCTCCTACCGGGCGAACGTCACGGACAAGAAGGGCAACAAGTCGTCGGTGTCGATCTACAACGCCTACTTCGGCAAGTGAGCACGTAGCCCCACCCCGACCTCACGACGGCGGCCCGCCGGGACGGATTCCTCCGCCCCGGCGGGCCGCTCGCGTCTTCCGGGCCGCGTCCGGCGGCACTTCTCAGCTGACCGGAAAGATCCCGGTGTCCAGGTCCAGCCCGAACGGCTCGGGCAGCGTCAGCTTCTCCCCGTACTCGACCGTGTCCAGCACCCGGTAGGTACCGCCGTCGGGCTTCCCGTAGAGCGTGGCGGTGGGGCGGCCCGAGTGCCACGGGTCGAGCAGCAGGAACAGCCCGACGCCGGCCTGCGCGTAGCCGTGCACCTTGCCGATGCGGTCGTGATTGGCGTTGGCCTGCGAGGTTATCTCGACGACGAGCCGCGCTTCCTCGGCCGGGATGCGGTTGCCCGGTCCGGTTGCCACGGCACGCGGTACGACGACCAGATCGGGGATGTAGAGCCCGGCCCGCCCGGGTACCGAGACGCCGAGGGTCTGATAGATCTCCCAGTCCTCCGGAATCACGGAGTAGAGCCTGCGTTGCAGCAGTGCCGCAGTGGTGTTGTGGTCCTTGGACGGCGGTGGCGACACGGTGACGATCCCCTCGATGATCTCCACCTTGCAGCCCTCGGGTGCGTCCGTCTCCTCCCAGATCCGGACGAGGTCGTCCCAGTCCTGGCCGCGGCCGGGGGCGGGGTCGACGGTGAGTGCGCTCATGGCGGTCTCCTCTTATCGGTGCGTCACCGAGTCCAGCATGCCGAACGGGATCGGTGGCGGTCCACCGATCCCGTTCACCCGTACGAGGAAACCGCAGGTCAGGCGATACGTTCCCGCACCACGGGGGTGGCGGTGAACGCCGTGCCGGAGGGCGCGATGTCGTACGCGTCGGGCAGGGCCTTGAGGGCGTAGTCGAACTTCTCGGGGGTGTCGGTGTGCAGCGTCAGCAGGGGCTGGCCGGCCGTCACCGTGTCGCCCGGCCTGGCGTGCAGTTCGACGCCCGCGCCGGCCTGGACCGGGTCCTCCTTGCGGGCCCGGCCCGCGCCGAGGCGCCAGGCGGCGACGCCGACGTCGTAGGCGTCCAGGCGGGTCAGTACGCCGGTGGAGGGGGCCGTGACGACGTGCTGCTCGCGGGCGACCGGGAGCGTCGCGTCGGGGTCGCCGCCCTGGGCGGAGATCATCCGGCGCCAGACGTCCATCGCGGAGCCGTCGGCGAGGGCCTTCTCCGGGTCGGCGTCCTTGAGCCCGGCCGCGTCCAGCATTTCGCGGGCCAGGGCGAGGGTGAGGTCGACGACGTCCTTGGGGCCGCCACCGGCCAGCACCTCGACCGATTCGCGGACCTCCAGGGCGTTGCCCGCGGTCAGGCCGAGCGGGGTGGCCATGTCGGTGAGCAGGGCGACCGTGCGCACTCCGCTGTCGGTGCCCAGGGCGACCATGGTGGAGGCCAGTTCGCGGGCGTCCTCGATGGTCTTCATGAAGGCGCCGGAGCCGACCTTGACGTCCAGGACGAGCGCCCCGGTGCCCTCGGCGATCTTCTTGGACATGATGGAGCTGGCGATCAGCGGGATGGCCTCGACGGTGCCGGTGACATCGCGGAGCGCGTACAGCTTCTTGTCGGCGGGGGCGAGCCCGTCACCGGCGGCGCAGATCACCGCGCCGGTGGTGTCCAGGACGTTCAGCATCTCCTCGTTGGAGAGGTGGGCGCGCCAGCCGGGGATGGACTCCAGCTTGTCGAGCGTGCCGCCGGTGTGGCCGAGGCCCCGGCCGCTGAGCTGCGGCACGGCGGCGCCGCAGGCGGCGACCAGCGGGGCGAGCGGCAGGGTGATCTTGTCGCCGACACCTCCGGTCGAGTGCTTGTCGGTGGTGGGGCGGGAGAGCGACGCGAAGTCCATGCGCTCGCCGGAGGCGATCATGGCGGCGGTCCAGCGGGCGATCTCCGTACGGTTCATCCCGTTCAGCAGGATCGCCATGGCCAGTGCGGACATCTGCTCGTCGGCGACCTCGCCGCGGGTGTAGGCGTCGATGACCCAGTCGATCTGCTCGGGGGTCAGCTCGCCTCGGTCCCGCTTGGTGCGGATGACGGAGATGGCGTCCATGTCCTGGAATTCCTTCCGGCCGGTGCGTACGCAGGAGTCCCCAATGACTCTACGCGCATAGAGGGTGGAAACGGGGATGGCCCTCCCGACGTGCGGGAGGGCCACCGTCTACTTCAGATGGTTGGGGCCGAAGGCCTGCGGCAGCATCTCGTCGAGCGTGCGCAGCCCGTCCGGCGTCTCCAGGACGAGCTCGGGGCCGCCGAACTCGTACAGCAGCTGCCTGCACCTGCCGCACGGCACCAGGATCTCGCCCGCTCCGTCCACACAGGTGAAGTGGGTCAGCCGGCCGCCACCGGTGGCGTGCAGCTGGGAGACCAGCCCGCACTCGGCGCACAGCCCGATGCCGTACGAGGCGTTCTCGACGTTGCAGCCGGAGACCGTACGGCCGTCGTCCACGCGTGCCGCGGCGCCGACCGGGTAGTGCGAGTACGGGACGTACGCGCGAGTCATCACGGACCGTGCGGCGCTCCGCAGCGCCGCCCAGTCGACCTCCGCGGCGGCCGTCACTTGCCCTGGCCCTTGCGGTAGCGCATACCGTCCGCCTTCGGCATCCGCAGCCGTTGGGCGGAGAGCGAAAGGACGAGCAGCGTGACGATGTACGGGGTGGCGCTCACGAACTCGGTGGGCACGGTGTCCGTACCGAGGTACCAGACCAGCACCGCGGCGGCGATGACCGCGCTGACCACGCCCTGCACGAAGCTCTTGCGGTAGAGCTTCCAGGCGGCGAGCGCGGCCAGCACGACGACGAGCAGCAGAAGCAGCGCGTGGACGGACTCGCCGCCGTTGCGCAGCTGGAGCGCGTCGGCGAAGCCGAACAGCCCGGCGCCCATGGCGAGCCCGCCCGGCCGCCAGTTGCCGAAGATCATCGCGGCGAGACCGATGTAGCCGCGGCCGCCGGTCTGGCCCTCGTTGTAGATGTGCGAGGTGACGAGCGAGAGGAAGGCACCGCCGAGGCCGGCCATGCCGCCGGAGACGATCACCGCGATGTACTTGTACGTGTAGACGTTCACGCCGAGCGACTCGGCGGCGACCGGGTTCTCGCCGCAGGAGCGCAGCCGCAGCCCGAACGAGGTCTTCCAGAGCACGAAGAACGTGAGCACGAACAGGACGATGGCCAGGATCGTCAGCAGCGAAACGTTGGTGACCAGGCCGCCGAGGACGCCGGCCAGGTCGGAGACGAAGAACCAGTGGTGCTTCTCGATGGAGTGCAGCCAGTCGGAGAGGCCCGGAATCGTCACCGAGGTGATCTCGTCGGCCGGTGGGGACTGCTTCGGGCTGCCGCCCTTGGCCGCCGCCTCGCCCGAATTGAACCAGAGCTTGGCGAAGTAGGTGGTGAAGCCGAGCGCCAGGATGTTGATGGCGATACCGGAGATGATGTGGTCGACGCCGAAGGTGACGGTCGCGACCGCGTGCAGCAGTCCGCCGAGCATGCCGCCGACGACCCCGGCCAGTACGCCGAGCCACGGGTTGGTCTGCCAGCCGGCCCAGGCCCCGAAGAAGGTGCCCAGGATCATCATGCCTTCGAGGCCGATGTTGACCACGCCGGCCCGCTCGGCCCAGAGGCCGCCGAGACCGGCGAGGCCGATCGGTACGGCCATGGCGAGGGCCGCGCTGATCTGGCCGGCGGAGGTGACGTCCTCGGCCCCGGTGATGGCGCGCACGGCGGACAGCGCGAGCAGCACGCCCGCGATGATCAGCAGGACGACGGGGAAGGAGAGGCGGGTGCGGCCGCCCTTGCCGCCGGCGACCTTGGGGGCCGCGGGGGGCGGGGTGGAAGTCGCCGTGGCGCTCACGCCGACACCTCCTGCTGGTCGTTGTTACGGGCGGCGGCCTGTGCGGCGAGTTCCGCGCCGACCTTGCTCTGCTGGCGCTTGAGTCCGTAGCGGCGGACGACTTCGTACGCGATGACGACGCACAGGACGATGACGCCCTGGATCACACCGACGATCTCCTTGTCGTAGCCCTCGAATTCGAGCTTGCCGGTGCCGCGCTCCAGGAAGCCCCAGAGCAGCGCGCCGAGCGCGATGCCGATGGGGTGGTTGCGGCCGAGGAGGGCGATGGCGATACCGGTGAAGCCGATGCCGACCGGGAAGTCGCCGCTGTACTCGTAGCTGTCGTTGAGGAGGGTCGGCATGCCGATCAGACCGGCGACGGCGCCGGAGATCAGCATCGAGGTGATGACCATCTTCTTGACGTCGACACCGCTGGCCTCGGCCGCGGAGCCGGACTGGCCGACCGTGCGCAGGTCGAAGCCGAAGCGGGTGCGCGAGAGCGTGAACCAGTAGGCGACGCCCGCGACGACCGCGACCACGATGAAGCCCCAGACGGGCGACGGGGTGGTCGGGAACTCGAAGAAGTGCGAGGACTCCGGGATCGGCTTGGTGGAGATCTTCGTGCCGGCCTCGTCGAGGTGGCCGAGCCGGCCCTGCTGGAGCAGGTAGCCGATGATCGCGGTCGCGATGGCGTTCAGCATGATCGTCGAGACGACCTCGCTGACGCCCCGGGTGACCTTGAGGACACCGGCGATGCCGGCCCACATCGCGCCGACGATCATCGCGGTGAGGATGATCAGCGGGATCTGCAGGGCGCCGGGCAGCGTCAGCGCGCCGCCGACCGCGGCGGCGAAGAAGGCGGCGAGGCGGTACTGGCCGTCGACGCCGATGTTGAAGAGGTTCATCCGGAAGCCGACGGCCACCGCGAGACCCGCGAGGTAGTACGTCGTCGCCTTGTTGAGGATGTAGACCTGGCTGTCCGACTTCATCCCGTAGTCGAACATGATGCCGAAGGCGCTGAACGGCTCCTTGCCGGTGGCGGCCAGCACGAGTGCGGTCACCAGGAAGGCGACCACGATCGCGAGTACGGGGGCCGCGATCCCCAGGAGCAGCCGCTCCTTGTCGATCTTCTTCATCGGTCCTCTCCCCCGTCCCGGGGGTCGGTGTCGGTGCTGTCGGCGCCGTCGGTGCTGTCCGCGCCGTCGGCGGCCGTGTCCTCGGGTGCCGGTGACTCGTCCGGGGCTTCCAGGTGGCCGGTGGCCGCACCCGTCATCGCCGAGCCGAGCTCCTCCGGGGTGATGGTCGCCGGGTCGGCGTCCGCCACCAGCCGGCCGCGGTACATGACGCGCAGGGTGTCGGAGAGGCCGATCAGCTCGTCCAGGTCGGCGGAGATCAGCAGCACCGCGAGACCTTCGCGGCGCGCCTCGCGGATCTGGTCCCAGATCTGCGCCTGCGCGCCGACGTCCACGCCCCGGGTCGGGTGCGCGGCGATCAGGAGCTTGGGGGCGTGGCTCATCTCGCGGCCGACGATCAGCTTCTGCTGGTTGCCGCCGGAGAGCGAGGCGGCGGTGACGTCGATGCCGGGGGTGCGCACGTCGTACTCGCGCACGATCCGCTCGGTGTCGGCGCGGGCGCCCTTGAGGTCGAGGAACGCGCCCTTGCTGTTGGGGCGTTCGGTGACGTGGCCGAGGATGCGGTTCTCCCAGAGGGGGGCCTCCAGCAGCAGTCCGTGCCGGTGGCGGTCCTCGGGGATGACGCCCATGCCGTCCTCGCGGCGCTTGCGGGTCGGCGTGCGGGAGATGTCGGCGCCGTCGAGGGTGAGCACCCCGGCGTCGAGCTGGCGCATGCCCATGATCGCGTCGACGAGTTCGGACTGGCCGTTGCCCTCGACGCCCGCGATCCCGAGGACCTCGCCCTTGTGGATGGTGAAGCCGATCCCGTCGAGGACCGAACGCACCACGCCGTCCGGGTCGGTGGCGCTCAGCCGCAGCCCGTCGACGGTCAGCATCGGCACGTCGGTGACGGTCGACTCGCGGGTCTCGGGCGAGGGGAGTTCGCTGCCGACCATCAGCTCGGCGAGCTGCTTGGTCGTGGTGCTCTTCGGGTCGGCGGTGCCCACCGTCGTACCGCGCCGGATGACGGTGATCTCGTCGGCGACCGAGAGGACCTCGCCCAGCTTGTGCGAGATGAAGATGACGGTCAGGCCCTCGGCCTTGAGCTCGCGCAGGTTGTCGAAGAGCGCGTCGACCTCCTGCGGCACCAGGACGGCGGTGGGCTCGTCGAGGATCAGGGTGCGGGCGCCGCGGTAGAGGACCTTGAGGATCTCCACGCGCTGCCGGTCGGCGACCCCGAGGTCTTCGACCATGGCGTCCGGGCGGACCCCGAGACCGTACGAGTCGGAGATCTCCTTGATCTTCGCGCGGGCCCGGTCGCCGATCCCGTACAGCTTCTCCGAGCCGAGGACGACGTTCTCCAGGACGGTGAGGTAGTCGGCGAGCATGAAGTGCTGGTGCACCATGCCGATGCCGCGCGCGATGGCATCACCGGGGTTGTGGAACGAGACCTGCTCGCCGTCCACCGCGATGGTGCCCTCGTCCGGCTTCTGCATGCCGTAAAGGATCTTCATCAGAGTGGACTTGCCGGCACCGTTCTCGCCGACGAGGGCGTGGACGGTGCCGCGGCGCACGGTGATGTCGATGTCGTGGTTGGCCACGACCCCGGGGAACCGCTTGGTGATGCCGCGGAGCTCCACGGCATTGGGACTGCTGGACGCGTTGATGGCGCACTCTCCTTGGCAGGAGCGGAGGGCGGAGGCGGTGGGAGCGTGAAAGGTATCGCGCCGGGTGGATGCTACGCGCGTAGCGCCACCGAATCGTTGGCCACCTGATGACAGGTGGCGGACCGTGTGCGTACGGCTACGGCAAGTCGGCCGGGCCGGTACGTGAAATCGGGGCCCGAGTGAAGCCGAAGCGGCTCACCCGGGCCCCGATCGACGGTGGATCAGGTCGTGGTCTTGACCTTGATGGTGCCGTCGGCGATCTTCTTCTTCGCCTCGTCGAGCTTGGCCTGGATGTCCTTGATGTGGTCACCCGTGGTGGTCAGGCTGACGCCGTCCTTGGCCAGGGTGTACGTCTGGGTGCCGGTCAGCGGCTTGCCGTCCTTGACGGACTTGACCAGGTCGTAGACACCGCCGTCGACGTTCTTCACGACCGAGGTCATGATCGTGTCCTTGTACTTCGACAGCGACGGGTCGAGGGCCTGGTCGGAGTCGACGCCGATGGACCAGGCGCCCTTCTTGCCCGCGACGGCCTCGATCGAGCCGGCACCCGAGCCGCCCGCGGCGGCGAAGATGACGTCGGCGCCCTTGTCGAGCATGCCCTTGGCGGCGTACGAGCCCTTGTCGGGGCTGCCGAAGCCGGACAGGTCCGAACCGGTGGACAGGTACTGGATCTGCACCTTGGCCTTCGGGTTCGTCTCCATGACGCCCTGCTGGAAGCCCGCGGCGAACTTCTTGATCAGCGGAAGGTCCACACCGCCGATGAAGCCGACCTGGCCGTCCTTCGACTTCAGCGCGGCGGCGACACCGGCGAGGTAGGAGCCCTGCTCCTCGGTGAAGACGATGCTGTCGACGTTCTTCGCGGTGGCGACCGAGTCGACCAGGCCGAAGTTCACCTTCGGGTACTTGGCGGCGATCTTGTCGACCGCGTCCTTGTACGCGAAGCCGACCGCGACGACCGGGTTGTAGCCGCCCTCGGCGAGCGACTCCAGGCGCTGCTCACGGTCGGCGGGGGTCTCACCGGTCTTGGCGGTGAGCTCCTTGGTCTCGGCACCGAACTCGGACTTGGCCTTGTCCAGACCACGCGCGGCGGAGTCGTTGAACGAGTTGTCACCACGGCCGCCCACGTCGTAGGCCATGCCGATCTTCATCTTGCCCTTGTCGGAGCCGGAGCTCTCGGTGGAGGACTCACCGCACGCGGTGGCGGTGAACGCGAGGGCCGCAGTGACGGTACACGCAGCGGTGATCTTGGATACCCGGCGCAAGGGAAGGCTCCTTCAAACCTGACCGAAGCGCCTCTTCCGGCGCTGGTTTCGCGGCGATCGTAACGCGCGTAGATGTCAGATAAAGCCCTGTACGGAAGCCGTTATCGGATCGTCGCGAACCAGTGGTGACGTCTCCGGTTACGGATGGTTGCGGTCGAGCAACGCGGAGGCAGTGAACAGCTCCACGGCGACCGTGATCGCCTCCTCATCCGCGTCGAAATCACCCCGATGCAGGTCGAGCCGGGCAGTGTCGCCGGGCGTGCGGACCCCGAGCCGGGCCATGGCGCCGGGGACGTGTTCCAGGTACCAGGAGAAGTCCTCGCCGCCCAGGCTCTGTTCGGTGTCCTCGATCGCATACGATCCGCGGCGCGCGGTCATCGCCGTGGCGAGCAGATCGATCACGGCGGCATCGTTCACGACGGGCGGGACACCCCGGACGTAGTTGATCACCGTCTTGGCGCCGTGCATCCCGGCCACCTCGTCGATGGCGGCGTGCACCAGGTCGGGGGCATCCCGCCAGGCGGCCAGCTCCAGGCAGCGGACAGTGCCCGACAGTTCGGCGTGCTGCGGGATCACGTTGCAGGCGTGACCGGCCTCCAGCCGCCCCCAGGTGACGGCGAGCCCGGCCCGCGCGTCGATCCGGCGGGCCAGCAGCGCGGGCACCTCGGTGGCGACCTTGGCGGCGGCGGTGACCAGGTCGGTGGTCAGGTGCGGGCGGGCGGTGTGGCCGCCCGGACCGTCGAGCGACACCTCCAGCCGGTCGCAGGCAGAGGTGATCGCCCCGACCCGCAGCCCGATCCGCCCCACGTCCACCTTCGGGTCGCAGTGCACCCCGATGATCCGCCCGACGCCCTCCAGCGCCCCGGACAGGATCGTGTCGGACGCCCCTCCGGGCAGCACCTCCTCGGCCGGCTGGAAGATCAGCCGTACGGGATTCGGGAGCAGCCCCCGCCGGTCGAGCTCGGCGAGCACCAGCCCGGCGCCGAGGACCGAGGTGGTGTGGATGTCGTGCCCGCACGCGTGCGCCCGGTCGGGGACGGTGGAGCGGTACGGGACGCCGGTCTTGGTGTCCGGGATGGGCAGGGCGTCGATGTCGGCGCGCAGGGCGAGCATCGGGCGCCGCTCACCCTCCCTGTTCCCCACGTCGCAGATGAGCCCCGTCCCCGTGTCGAGCACCCGGGGTTCCAGCCCCGCCTTCTCCAGCCGGGCCTTGATGGCCGCGGTGGTGCGGAACTCCTGGTTGCCCAGCTCGGGATGCATGTGCAGGTCTCGCCGGAAGGCGATGAGCTCGGCACGCAGGTCCTCGGGCAGGGCGCCGGGCAGTGCCTCGTCACCGGACGGCTGGGCATCGGAATCGCGGGACATCAACTGGTTCACCTGGTGAAGGGTAAGGCCCTTCCCCCTTCAACTGACCATGAAACAAGAAAAGTTCAGCCACATAGACGAATAAATGACTGCGCCGTGGCGTGTGAGCTGACGGCGGGGCGGGTAAACTCGCCCCTTTTTGTGCCATGACCGACCGCTCCGACCGCTCCGACCACTCCGACCGCTCCGACCGCTCCGACCACTCCGGCCACTCCGGCCGCACAGGTCGGCATCAGGTTCCGTCGCCCGGCCCGGCTGCCGCGAGGAACCCTGCCCGAAGGCCGGTCACCGCCCGCACCACCGCCGCCGCCACCGCGCCGAGCAGCCCTGCCCAGCATGGGGACTCACCCCCAACAGTCCCTGCACGCGGGTCCCTTCTGGCCACAGAGCGCCCCATTCACGCCATCCAGCAGGTCATGAATCACGAAATGGAACCCAACACCCTTTCTTCGCATCTCGCACCCCGGACGTTCACATTGAGCAGGGTGAGTGATCGTCATCGGGCACGCCGAGAGGACTCGCGCGTCGCCGCTCACGTATGTCCATGACGCGCAAGGCAAGAGGCCTGGCGTCCAGGCCTTGGGGTGTCCCGTGTCGAAGATGTCTCGCCGTACAGCTCTGGGAGCATTCGGGATCGGCGCCACCGCGATCACCGGGTACCGGCTGCTGGGCGATTCCGGCTCGGCCGCGCACACCGGGAACACCCTCGTGGCACAGGAGAACCGCGCGGCCGGCTCGCGGGAGTGGTCCGTGGGCCGGGGTGGCACGAAGGGCGTGATGGACGAGCTGGTCCAGATCCAGGGCTACGCCTCCAAGACGTCGGTGGGTCGCGGTGAGTCGATCGACTTCCATCTGTCGTCGCACCTCGCCCAGGAGTGCACGGTGGCGATCTACCGCATCGGCCACTACAGCGGGTCGGGCGCCCGGCACCTGGTGACGAGTGACCGGATACCCGTACAGCCCCGGGACAAGCCCGCCGCGGTCGCCGGCACCGGACTCATCGCCTGCGACTGGCCGGTCACGTGGACGCTGGACGTCCCCGAGGCGTGGGTGTCGGGGTTGTTCCTGGCCGTGTTCACGTCCGCGGACGGCTACCGCAGCCACACGCCCTTCGTCGTACGTGACACCGCGCGCCGCTCCGACATCCTGATGGTGGTGCCCTTCACCACTTACCAGGCCTACAATTTCTGGCCGTTCGACGGGTACGTCGGAAAGAACCTGTACCGGGGGCACGCCGACGGGAAGTGGGGCGGAATCGACGACCGCGCCTTCAAGGTCTCCTTCGACCGGCCCTATCCCCGATCGGGCCTGCCTCGTTGGTTCGACCTGGACACCAGTGCCGCGTGGTGGGCGGAGAGCGCGGGCTACGACATCACGTACGCCAGCAGCCTGGACCTGCACGAAGGGCGGATCGATCCGTCGAATTACCGCGTCATGATGTTCTCCGGGCATGACGAGTACTGGTCCCGGAACATGCGCGAGTGCGCGGAGCGTGCCGTCGCCGCCGGCACCCATCTCGCCTTTCTCGCCTCGAACAACGTCTACTTCCACATACGTGTCGAGGGCTCCGCCGACGGCCGTCCGGGCCGCACGGTCACCTGTTACAAGGAGACCCCGGACCCCGAGCCGGACGCAACCGGCCCCACCGTGCGGTGGCGTCAGCTCGGCACGAAGCACCTGAAGGCGGAGCAGGGGCTGCTCGGCGTCCAGTACAACGGCATCGTCGACAAGCCGGTGCCCTTGGTGGTCCGCCGGAGCGACCACTGGTTCTGGTCGGGCACCGGCCTGCGGGACGGCGACGAGATCCCGGACCTGGTCGCCGTCGAGGCCGACGGCTTCGACCCGTCCATGCCCCGGCCCGCGGACACCGAGCAGACGTTGCTCTCCGCGTCCCCGTACATCGACCGCATGGGCAACGGCCGCACCGTCCAGAACACCAGCCTGTGCGAGAACGTCCGGGGCACGCTCGTCTTCGCCGCCGGGACGTTCCACTGGCCACTGGCCCTCGGCGACCCCCAGCACCTCGACCCCCGGGTGCAGCGGGCCACCCGGAACCTCCTGAACCGCATGCTGGACCGCCGGGGCACCTGACACGTTCGAACCGTCCGGGCCCGCCGGCCGCGCTGGAACCCGGCACCGGCCGAACATGCCGGACGGCCGAACGGCACACCGGCCCGAACCCACTGGCGAGGTCGGCGGAGAACCGCTGCTTTCCCGTTGTCCCCGCCTTGCGGGGCAGACGCCGGGCACCGTCCCGTTGCCTCACCCGGATCCACCTCGTGCCGCCCCGGCACCTGGCCCCCGAGGCAGCACGGTGGTGCACGGACGTGGCAGTTCGTGGTGCCGGTGTCACGTTGCCGCGGCACCCCACCCCCGTCTCCCGCGGTTCCTAAGCCTCCGTCACCGCGGTCGCCCGCCAGGGGGCCAGGCGCTGGACGTCGCGGGCGGTTTCGGTGACGCCCCTCAGGAAGCCCTGAGCGCGGGGGGATGCCGTTTCGCGGAGCCATTCCGGGGCGATGTCGCAGACCGCGACCTTCACCTCGGTTCCGGCCAGGGCCAGGGGGAGGGTGTGGACGACCGTGGAGGGGAAGCTGAGGACCGTGCGGCCGATGGGGCCGCGGCGGGCGATGAGTTCCAGGGGGAGGTCGGGGCGGACGATCTCCAGGCCGGTGGCGGCCTCCAGTGCGTGGAGCTTCTCGGTGGACTCGCGGCGGTGGGCGAAGTAGCGGGTCGCGCCGTGGGTGCGGGCCAGGGCCGCGACGGCCTCCAGGTACTGGTCCCGGTCGACCACGCCCGTCTCGACCAGCGAGGTCCCGACCAGGTCGGCGCCCTTGGTGAGCAGCGGCGGGCCGAAGCGGGCGCGGGTCCAGGCGAAGGCGTTGCGGGTGACCCTCACGCCGGGCGGAGCCTCGACCGGCATGGCCGTGAAGACCTCGACCGTGCGGGTGGCGGACGGGGTGAAGCGGCTGCGGGCGCGGGCCGTGACCGGGGCCAGGACCAGTTCGCGTGGGCCCGAGCTGCCCTTGCGATGCCAGCGCACCAGGCGTTCGCCGCACGCCAGTTGGGCGACGAACTCCATGGTGGCCGTGCCGTCGTCGACCACGGTGAGGCGGCGGGCCCGCACCATGGTGAGCAGGAGTTGTACGTACCGGGAGAACGGGTCGCCGATGACGATGTGCTGCGCCCTGCGGACGAGTCCGGACAGGTCGCGCAGGCTCTTGAGGGGCGCGCCCGCGCCGCCGCGCGCCTCCTGCCAGCGGACGTTGATGCCCTCGTCGCGGGCCAGCTCCGCCATCCGGCGCAGCTGACCGCGCGACATCGGGTCGACCGGGGGGAGGACGACGACGGTGATGTCCGTGAGGACCCGGTCGCCGCCTCCCTCTGCGTAGGCCCACTCCAGGACGTTCAGGAGCTGGACCGGGCTCTCGACGAAGGCGAGGTTCACCGGTCGGCCTGTCAGACCGCGACCGGCTCGGCGGCCGGGGCCGCCTCGGCGCTCTGGGCGACGACGCCCGCGACCCGGCGAAGCTTCTTCATCGGGCCGAGCTCGGACTCGTACACCTTCTTGACGCCGTCGCCGAGCGAGGCCTCGATGGTGCGGATGTCGCGGACCAGGCGGGTCAGGCCCTGCGGCTCGACGGAGGCGGCCTGGTCGGAGCCCCACATGGCGCGGTCCAGGGTGATGTGGCGCTCGACGAACGCGGCGCCGAGCGCGACGGCGGCCAGCGTGGTCTGGAGGCCGGTCTCGTGGCCGCTGTAGCCGATCGGGACGTTGGGGTACTCCTGCTGGAGGGTGTTGATGACCCGGAGGTTCAGCTCCTCGGCCTTGGCCGGATACGTCGAAGTGGCGTGGCAGAGCAGGATGTTGTCCGAACCGAGGACCTCGACCGCGTGGCGGATCTGGCGCGGGGTCGACATGCCGGTGGAGAGGATGACCGTGCGGCCGGTGGCGCGCAGGGCGCGCAGCAGCTCGTCGTCGGTGAGGGAGGCCGAGGCGACCTTGTGGGCGGGGACGTCGAACTTCTCCAGGAAGGCGACGGCCTCGGTGTCCCACGGGGAGGCGAACCAGTCGATGCCGCGCTTGGCGCAGTGCTCGGAGATGGCCAGGTACTCGGCCTCGCCGAACTCGACGCGGTGGCGGTAGTCGATGTACGTCATCCGGCCCCAGGGGGTGTCGCGCTCGATGTCCCACTGGTCGCGCGGGGTGCAGATCTCCGGCGTGCGCTTCTGGAACTTGACGGCGTCGCAGCCGGCTTCGGCGGCCACGTCGATCAGAGCCAGGGCGTTGTCGAGGTCGCCGTTGTGATTGATGCCGATCTCGCCGGTGACGTAGACGGGGTTGCCGGGGCCGGCGGTGCGGGTGCCGAGGGTGCGCAGACGGGAGGTGTTCATGAGGTGTGTTTCCTTAGCTAGAACGGGTTTGGGGGACCCGGGGGTTACTTGGGGGACTGGGCGGTGGGAGTCGTGAGGGTGGGGCCGAGCAGCCAGGCCGCGATCTCGCGGATGGCGCCGAAGCCGCCGGGGGTGGTCGTGACGGCGCGTGCGGCCGCCCGTACCGAGTCGTGGGCACTGGCGACGGCGACGGGCCAGCCGGCGAGTGCGAAGCACGGCAGGTCGTTGACGTCGTTGCCGACGTAGAGGACACGTTCGGGAGCGATGGACTGTTCGTCGCACCACTGCTTGAGCGCCCGGTCCTTGCGGTCGATGCCGTGCAGTACCGGGATGCGCAGCTTGTGGGCGCGGGCGGCGACGACCGGGTTCTGCTCGCTGGAGAGGATCAGCAGCGGCAGTCCGGCCTTGCGCAGGGCGGCGATGCCCAGGCCGTCGCCGCGGTGGACGGCGACGATCTCGCGTCCGTCGGCGTCGATGAGGACCCGGTCGTCGGTCTGCGTGCCGTCGAAGTCGAGGACGACCGCGTCGATGTCGTCGAGGGTGGGCAGCGGCGCGGGGTCGAGCAGCGGCGCGAGGGCGCGGGCGCGGGCCAGGTCGTGCGGGTCGTCGACCTCCAGGACCCGTGCGGCGTCGGTGCGCACCAGGGCGGTGCGGCCGAAGAAGCGGTGGCGGTGGGTACGGAAGCCCGCAACGTCCATGGCGTACGCGGTGCCCGTTTCGAGGAGGTCCTCGGGGCGGTCCTGGCGCATCTGGCGTACGGACTTGTCATGGTTGACGCCGTAGTTGTCCTCCTCGATCGCACTGCCGTCGCGCCAGAGGAAGCCGTGGAAGGGGGCGACGGTGACCGCCGTGTCGGCGCCGTCACGGGCGACCGCGGCGGCGACCCCGTCGATGTCCTCCCGCAGCACGAAGGGGCTGGTGCACTGGACCAGCAGCACCACGTCGGCGGCCCGCTCGCGCATCGCCTCGTAGGCGTCCAGGGCGTGCAGCACCGCGTCCTCGCTGCTGGATCTGTCGCCGGCGATGGCCGCGGGGCGCTGGACGATGTGCAGCCGTTCGGGGGCGCCGAGCGTGTCGCCGGCGGCGCGGGCCGCGTCCGCGATGGCCGCGTCGTCGGTCGTCACGACGACGTCGGTGACCTCGCGGGAGGCCAGGCAGGCGCGCACGGCGCGGGCGATCAGCGGTACGCCGCCGACCTGGGCGAGGTTCTTGGCCGGTACGCCCTTGGATCCGCCGCGGGCGGGGATCACGGCGAGCACGGTGGGGGTCGGGGTCATCTCTGCTCCTGAAGTGGTGTTCACAGCTCGCCCATCCGTCGGATCACCGGGGCGACCCGCTGGACGCCCTGCCGGTACGCGCCGCGCGCCGCCTCCCGGACCGCCTCGCGGACCGCGCCGCGCACTCCGCCGGTCTCGCGGGGCCGTTCGGCGCCCGGGAGCGGATGGCCGTCGGGGGCGAGGTGGTGGCGGGCGAGGATGCCGGGGAGGTAACCGGGGGCCGTGGCGGGTGTGTAGTACGGGGCGAGGTCGGGCAGCCGGGCCGCGGCGAGCAGCGCGTCGACGCGGTCGCGAGCGTGGTCGTAGGCGGTGGCGTACATGCCGTCGGCGGCGACGCCCTGGCCCGCCAGCCACCGCGGATCGGGCTCCGGGCGGAAGCCGCCGTCCAGGTGGTCCCAGGAGGTGAGCAGGCCGGAGCCGATGAAGTGGTGGTTGCCCAGCGCCTCGCGGACGCCGAGGTCGGTGAGGACCGCGGTCGGGACCCGCCGGTGCAGGGACTCCAGCGCGGCGGTCGAGGAGACCGTGACCAGCAGATCGGTGCGGTCCAGGACCTCGCCCATGTGCCCGTACACCAGACGGAAGTTGGGCGGCAGTCCGCCGGGCAGCTTCTCGGCGAGCCGCTGGTACGGGAGCTCCTCGATGTGCGTGGTGTGCTCGCCGGGCTTGGAGCGCAGCTTCAGCAGCACCTCGCGGTCCGGGTGCAGCCTGGCGTGCTCGACGAGCCTGCGCAGCAGGTACATGCGGTCGTCGCGGGAGGCCGGCACGGAGGGCTGGGCGGCGAAGACGACGGTGTCGCGGCCCTCCTGCGGGCGGTGCGGCTCGCCGCCGAGGAACGGCAGCGCGGCCTCGGTGACCGCCGAGGCGTCGGCGCCCACTCCCTCGTACACCGCGCGGAAACGCTCCGCGTCGTGACGGGAGTTGGCGAGGACGATGTCCGCGCCGTGCCGCAGCAGCAGCCCGTCGGCGAGCTTCTCGTAGACGACGCCGACATAGCCGGTGACGACGACGGGCCTGGCGGGCAGCCGCAGTGCGGCGAGTCCGTGCAGCATCGCCTGGACGGCTCCGCCGACGAGTGCGAGGACGACGACGTCGTACCCCTCGTCCCGCACGGTGTGCAGGAATTCGACGGCTGTCACCTCGCGGACCCGGCCGGCCTCGATACCGACGTCGCCGACCTCGGCGAGCTGGCGCGGGGTCGGGGTGGCCCGGCCGCGCAGCAGCAGTCCGCTGATCTCGACGCGCTGCGCCGACGTCCCGGACGCACCGGCGGTGAGGCGGCGCGCGGTGAGCGCGCCCCATTTCCACCGGGTGTCGGAGTCGGCGAGTACGGCTACCCGGAGGGCGGTCGTCTTTTCGGTACGTGGGGGCACGTCCCAGAACTTAGGAAGGCATTTCGATTCGCGGCCCAACGTGACGGCAACAGCTGGTTAACAGCCCGCCGACGCTTGGCGAATCGCCTCCACAAAGGGGACGCAATCACTCATGATTCGACCCGGTTCATCATTCCGACATTCGCCGTTCACCCGCCGTCCCTCCCGGCGCCAAGGCAAATGACGGGCTCACGCCTAGCGTGAGACGGGTGGTTAAGCTCTCGGTCATCGTGCCGTTCTACAACGTGCAGACATACGCCCCCGACACCTTGAGAAGCCTGCGGGCGAACGCCCGCGAGGACTTCGAATTCATCCTCGTCGACGACTGTTCGACCGACGGGACCGCGGACGTACTGCGCCGCGCCGAGGACGAGATTCCGGGGGTGGTCGTACGCAGACACAAGCAGAACGGCGGACTGGCCACCGCCCGCAACACCGGCCTGGACGCCGCGCGCGGCGAGTACCTCGCGTTCCTGGACGGCGACGACTGGCTCGCCCCCGGGTACTACGCCGAACTCCTCGGCCGTACCGAGTTGTTGGGCTGCGACTTCGTCCGTACCGACCATGTCCAGGTCGAGGGCCGCAACCGCACGGTGCACCGCGTCCCGCACGGCAGGCGCGGCGAGGTGCTGGACCCGCGGGACGCGATCCTGCCCGCCGAGCGGTCCACCTCGGTGGACTATCCGTACGCCTGGGCCGGGCTGTACCACCGGCGACTGCTGGACCGCGGGCTGCTGCATTTCACGGACGGCCTGCGCACCGCTGAGGACCGACCGTGGATCTGGCGGCTGCACCGTGAGGCCGATTCCTTCGCGGTGCTGGGGATACTCGGAATTTTCTACCGGCGCGGTGTCGCTTCTTCTCTCACTCAGATCGGCGACGTACGCCAGCTCGATTTCATTCGCTCGTTCGACCAGGTCATTCGGGAAACCTCGGAAGACCGCGACGCGCAGGTGCTGCTGCCGAAAGCGGTCCGTACCTATTGCGCAATCATTTTTCACCACATGAGCTCGATCGAAAGGTTCGAACCCGCCGTGGCCCGCACCCTGAAGTCCATGAGTGCGGCCGCGCTCAGGCGAATGCCGCAGCAGGTGCTCGACGACGCCCTGGACTCGATGGACGCGCAGCGCGCCACCGTGCTGCGCCGGCTGCGCCGCCGTCCGGCCGCCGCGGGCGCCAAGGAGGTGTCGGCCGCGTGAACACCGCCCGGACCCGCACCACGCAGATCTTCCTCGCCTCCACGCTCTACGGCGCCGCAACGCTCGCCGCCGCGCTCGATGCGGGCTGCTTCCCGGACGCGGACCGCCGCATCCTGCTCGTCTCGAACAACGCGGCCGTGCCGGAGACGACGGCCTCCCTCGACACGATGCCCGGCTTCGACGCGCTGCGCGGCCGGTTCGACGACGTGGTGTCGTGGAACACGACGATCGCCCCGTTCCACCCGGGCGGCTGGGCGCCGCGCCCCGACGACGTACCCCTGTGGGAGCGCCATCTGCGCCTCGCCTGGGAGCTCGGCGACGACGACATCGAGCTCGCGGTCGAGTCGATCCAGGTCAACCCCGCGATGGCCGTCGCGCAGATCTTCACCGGCGCGCCGCTCGATGTGTACGCGGACGGGCTGATGAGTTACGGCCCCACCCGCAACAAGATCGACCCGCTGGTCGGTACCCGGGTGCGCCGGCTGCTCCACCTCGATCTGGTGCCGGGGCTGAAGCCGCTGCTGCTCACGGAGTTCGGGGTGGCGCCACAGATCGTGCCTGACGAGGTGTTCCTCAAGGTGCTCGGTGAGCTGGCGGACGCGCCCGGGGCCCAGGACGGGATTCCGGCCGTGGAGGCGCCCGCGCTGCTGCTCGGCCAGTACCTGTCGGCGCTCGGGCTGATCAGCGCGGCCGAGGAGGAGGAGCTGCATCTGCGGATGATGCGCGGCGCGGTCACGCTCGGCCACACCCGCATCGTCTTCAAGCCGCATCCCACGGCCCCGGCGCAGTGGTCGAGGGCGATGGGCGAGGAGGCGGAGAGGCTGGGCGCGGAACTGACGGTGCTGGACGACGCGGTGCTCACCGCGCCGGTCCTCGCCGAGGTGCTCTACCAGCGGATGCGGCCGGCCCTGGTCGTCGGCTGCTTCTCGACGGCGCTGTTCACCGCTTCGCGGTTGTACGGGCTGCCGGTGGCCCGGGTCGGCACCGGGATGCTCCTGGACCGGCTCGCCCCGTACGAGAACAGCAACCGCGTCCCGGTCACGCTGGTGGACGCGCTGCTGCCGGAGGTCACGGACCGGGCGGCCGTCGAGCGGGCGGGGACGGCACCGGGCGCGGGGGCGGTGGACGCGGGGGCAGTCGATTCGGCCGACCTGACCGGGCTGGTCACCGCGGTCGGCTTCGCGATGCAGCCGAGGATCTACCCGGGGCTGCGGCCGGCCGCCGAGCGGTATCTGGCCGCCCACCTGTCCGCCTCCACCTGGCGGTACTTCAAGCGGAAGCGGCTGACCTCGCTGGCGCTGCCGGGGGCGGTGCCGGCCCAGCTCGCGTTCCTGCCGCGCAACGCGGTGGTGCGCCGGGTGGCGCGGTCGGTGCGGCGCCGGGTGGTGCGGCGGTAGGCGGGGCGCGTACGGGGCGGGACGAGGCGAGGCGCCGAGCCCCTCCCCCCGCACCGGGTACGGGGCGGAGCAAGGCGCCGAGCCCTTCCCCCCGCACCGGGTACGGGGCGGGACGCCTGATTCGGCGCCCCTTCCCCGTACCCATGGCGTCCTCAGACCGGCACGCCGCCCTGGATCACCCGAAGGTCCGCCGCGTTGGCCTCGGTGACCTTCCAGAGTTCCTGTTGCCGGCCGTGCACATCGGCGACGCTCGCCGCGTGGTCGTCGAGCAGTCCGGCGGCCCGCTCGGCGAGCCGGGCCCCGAGGTGCCGGTCGTGGACCGAGATGCCCCACTCCGGGCGGTCGATGTCGGCGAGGAAGTACGCCATCTTCGGGTGCGAGATCAGGCTGATGATCGGCGTACCGCAGCCGAACGGGATCATCCCCGCGTGCCCGCGCATCCCGATGACCAGCCTGGTCCGGGCGTAGGTGTCCCGGATCGCGTCGTTGTCGAAGTCGTACATCGGGATCACCGGCAGCGCGATGCCGTGCTCGCGCCGCAGGTCGAAGGCGATCCGCTCGTCGTCCAGCGAGTGGGCGACGCACCGCACCTCGGCCCGCTTGCCGAGCTCCCGCACCGCGGTCGCCATCTCGGCCAAAAAGTGCCCGTAGTCGTGCCCGAAGCGCAGCCCGGAACGGTCGTACGCGGCGTTGACGAGCACGGTGTCCTCGCGCCGCTCCGGGTCCGTCCAGCCGTCCACCAGCTGCCTGGTGACCGTGGTCGGGCACGGCTGGAAGCGCACCTTGTCCTGGAGCGAGGCGGGCAGCAGTTCGCGGACCTTCTCGATGGAGCCGTGGTTGCGCAGCCCGAAGAACGAGGCCCGTTCGACGAGCTTTCGCAGGCTGGAGAGGAACCTCTCCCGCCCGTGCCCGTACGCCTGTCCGTCGAAGGCGTTGAAGCCGACCGCGTACACCATGACGGGTACGTCGATCCGGTCGAGCAGTTCGTCGGGGACGTTCCACTGCCAGCCGCTGTTGCCGTTGGGCGCGGTGTCCGGGATGAAGAGGCCACCACCGCCGATGACCAGGCCCCGGCGCTCGTTGACCCGTTCCAGCGCGGCCTCGTCGAAGAGCCGGTGGGCATGGATCGAGTGCCACCGCCGCGGGCCGGTGTCCCGGCCGAAGGCCAGCCGTACGCTCTCCGGCAGCAGCTTGTCCCCGGCGTTGCCCTGGCGCTCCATGTAGAAGGCGACATGGGCGAGCTGGCCGGCGGCGGGGCCCTCCACGGGCGGGGTGAGGTCGGTGGTGCGTTTGTGCATCAGCCGGTTGGCGCGGTGGGTGGGGTCGACCGCGAGGCCCTTCAGCGCGTACCCGGCCGCCCCGTCGTCGTCGCCGTGGATCCAGGCGATCTGGGCGAGGCGGGCGAAGGCGGTGGCGGCCCGGTTGGGCGAGGCGGTGGCGAGCAGCAGCCGGGCGCGGGCCTCCTCGTAGCGGGAGACGCTCATCAGGGCGTGGCCGAGGACCTCGTGCGGCCAGGACTCGTCGAGGGGGATCCGGACCCGGCCCAGCAGATCGGCCGCCTCCTGGTACTCGCCCGCCGCGATGTGGGCGGCGGCGACCTTGCGGGCGTCCTCCGGGGAGCCGGTGCGCGCCACGTGCGGGGTGCCGTAGTGGACCAGCAGATCGTGGTGCTTGGCACCGGGCAGGGCCAGGTAAGCGGCGTGGAACTCGGCGTCGGACAGCTCGAATTCGTGCCAGCGGTCCTCGGCCTCGCGGTATCCGGCCTCGCCGCCCTGCCAGGGCTTGTGCCGCCCGGTGAAGTGCAGGATCGCGGTGGAGTCGGGCACCGGGAGGTCGCCGGAGAGCCGCCGCTTGACGAAGTTGTAGCGGGCGTCGAGCTGGACGAATTCGCCGTCGAGCACGGCGTTGAGGATGCCCTGGTCGTGCTTGTCGAGCTCGTACGTACCGGCCCGCCCGACCTCGTCGATCCGCGCGCAGAACGCGTCGCTCAGATACTCGCGCTGGATCACCAGCAGTCCGCTGTTGAGCTTGTGCTGCCCGTAGAAGAACTGCGGTACGGCGGCCAGCCCGTCGCGCAGTTCGAGCAGTTCACCGAGATCGCCGAGGACGACCATGTCGGTGTCCAGGGTGATCACGGTGTCGTAGTCGCGGACCCGGAAGATGTCGAGGATGAAGTAGGCCTTGCGGACCAGGTAGTTGTCCTGGTCGCCCTTGGCGTACGAGTCGTAGTGCCCGGCGTCGACGCGGCGGAAGTCGACGCGCGGGTGCAGGGCCCGGATCTGTGCGACGGAGGCGGGGCGCAGTCCGTCGTGCAGGACGAGGAAGTCCTCGCAGACGTTCGGGTTGGACAGGGCCAGGCTGCGCAGCAGGGCGAGGAAGCCGGGCAGGTAGTTCTCGTCGACGAAGCTCGCGAAGGCGACCCGGCGCTTGCCGGTGAGCGGGTTGGCGGGCGCGGGCGAGGCGGGGAGGGCCGTCGCGGACGGGGCGGTGGCGGACGGGGGTGCGGTGGAAGAGGGCGTGGCGGTCGTCGTCGTCATCGCAGTCGGATCCTCATGTCGGTGACGCTCTGGGCGCGTTCCATGACCCACGCCTTTTCGCTGGTGTACTCGTGCACGGAGGTGATGGGCATCCGCATCGCGCCGGGCAGCCGGTAGGCGCCGCTCTCGTAGAAGTCGAAGCCGATCAGGTCGAGCCGGCTGCTGACGTCCAGGTGGTCCAGGAGCCACAGCATGTTGAAGCCGGTGGTGGGGATGGCCGGCCAGACGTCGGCGCCGACCCGCCCGATGTCGCGCAGTGGCCAGCGCAGCGACTCGTCGCCCAGGTACCGCTGGGCGCCCGGGACGAGGCGGTTGCGCAGGGAGTGCTTCCAGTCGCCGGGGACCCCGCCGAAGACCAGCCGGGTGTGCACCTTCTGGTCCCAGTTGAACCCGTGCTTGTGGATGGTGGCGTGGATGTCGGTGCGCCGGCCGGTCGCCGCCGGGTCGATCCGGTACGAGTTGAACCGTACGACCAGGTCGTAGCCGTCGATCTCGGCGCCCATCGAACTGCTGCCGACGCGCTGGGAGTTGGCTACCAGGCAGATCGACTTGCCCGCGATCCGGTTGCGGAACTCGCCGACCGTGGTCCACTCGACACCGCCGAAGGTGGGGTCCGCGACCGGGCCGCGCATCCGGCTGCGGCGCTGTTCGGCGTAGAGGGCGACGATCCCGGTGAGCCCGGCCACGGCGGCGGGGTCCGTTCCGGCCGCCTCCATGGCCAGTGCGAGGTACTGGGAGGTGGCCTCCTGGATCTCGGTCACCGGGGCCCCGGTGCGTTCCTGGGCGAGCAGGGCGCCGACCAGCAGGGGCTCGGCCCGGCGCCAGTCGCCGCGCGCCTGGAGGGCCAGGCCCTCGGCCCAGGACTCGGTGACGGGGCGGGCGGCGTGCTCGGCGGCGGCGGGGCAGTCGCGCTCCAGCCTCCGCAGCAGCTCGTCCTGGAGCCGCGCGCCCGCCCGCAGCCCGACGACCTTGGCCGCGACGCCGAATCCGTCGTCCTCGGTGAACGAGAGGTAGCGCTCGTACGCCTCGATGGCCGCGGCCTCCGCACCCATCGCCTCCAGCGTCCTGGCCCGCAGCCGCCAGCCGGCCCGGGAGCCCTTGCGCTGGGTCAGCACGGTGTCGCCGATGAGCACCGCGAGCTTCAGCTCGTCCTCGTAACCGCAGTCCAGCGCCTTGTTGCCGACCGCGAGCAGCGGGTCGAGCAGCTCGTCGGCGAGGGCCGGGGCGGAGCCCGCACCCGCCTTGCCGCCCCGCCGCATCAGCGGAATCGAGGACGCGGCGCCCGCGGCGGCCGCAGGCTGTGTCGCCGCGTGCACGGCCAGCAGGTGGCGCAGCGCCTCGGCGAGTGCCGTACGCCGCCGGTCGAGCCCGGCCACCAGCTTGGTGCTGTGCGCGGCACAGGCCCGCAGGCACACGTCCACGTCGGTCGGGGTGACGGAGGCGAGCGGCGAGACGGCGCTCTGGGGCGGGTCCGCGTCGCGTTGCCGTGGCCAACGGGTGCGGGCTTCTCTCATGGCGCTCCAAGCGTCTGTGCCCGTGGGGGAGGGGGCGTGTGCGGTCGTGCGGTCACCGGAGAGCACCGGGGCCCCGCCCCGTCGGGGGGCGGATGCCCGGCGCGCGGGTTCGGTTCCGCGTCACGCTAAGAAAGCTGAACGGCCACCGGATGAACTCACCCTGTCGGTACAGGAAACTGCGCACCGACCGTGCTGGTACGGGCCTTCTCAGCGCACCCCGTACCGCACCTCGACGCCCGCGACGATCAGCCGCAGCCCGTCCTCGAAGCGTTCGTAGTAGTTGGCGAAGATCTCGGCACCGGCCGCGGCGGCGAGCGGGTACGCGGCCAGGCGTGCGGCCCGCTCGTCGACGTCGTAGCCCTCGCGCCGCTCGTCCCTGACCGGCGAGGAGGTCGGCCCGGCGCCGATGCCGGTCGCCGACGTCAAGGTGGCCGAGGGCGCGCTGGACCGGCTCAACCGGCATGCCACGCACGGGGATCAGGGCTTCCTCACGCTCTGCCCGCTGCCCGGCACGGCGGACTTCCAGCCGGCCGCCCGGTTCGAGGAGGGCGACACATCACCGGACGGGGTGCGCGCACTGGTCGCCGCCCGTACGCCTCTGGCGGCCGGCGAGCAAGGGCGTCACACGCTGCTGAGCGAGAGCTTCGCCGCGAAACCCAGGAAGAGCAGACCGGCCGCCGAAGTGGCCCCGGCCGACAGCCGCTTGCGGCGGCGGAACGCGGCGGACAGCCGGGTGCCGCCGAATATCAGCATCGACAGATAGAGGAAGCTGGCGATCTGCAGCAGGGTCCCCAGCACCAGGAAGGAGAGCGCCGGGTAGGCGTAGTGCGGGTCGACGAACTGCACGAAGAACGAGATGAGGAACAGGATCGCCTTCGGGTTGAAGAGGCTGACCACCAGCGCCCGCCGGTACGGCCGTTCCATCGCCGCCGCGGCCGCGGGCCCCGCGTCCTCCTCGGTCAGCTCGGCCATCCGCCGGTGCCGCTCGCGCCACATGGTCACCGCGGCCCGCAGCATGCCGATCGCCATCCAGGTCAGATAGCCCGCACCGGCGTACTTGACGACGGCGAAGAGCACCGGCGTCGTCTGCAGCAGCGATGAGGCCCCGAGCGCGGACAGCGTCATCAGGACGGTGTCCCCGGTCCACACCCCGGCCGCCGCCACATACCCGGTCCGCACCCCGCGCCGGGCGGCGACGGAGAGCACGTACAGCGAATTCGGTCCCGGCAGCAGGACGATCAGCACCAGGCCGGCGAGATAGGTCGGAAGATCGGTGACACCCAGCATGAAACGGAGTGTCGCACGCGGATACGACACTCTGTCCACGGGGTTTCGGGAAGGCGAGGGGTCAGTCCTCGTCGCCGTCGAGGAGGCGGTCGACGGAGAGCTTCATCTCGACTCCGACCACGTCCGGCACGGTGAACGAGGTCCCGCGCTTGTGGTGCGCCTTGTTCTTGTACTCGCCGCCCCGGGGGTCGGTGCAGAGCAGCACCTGGTCGTGCTTGCGGTCGGCCACGACGTAGACCGGGATGCCCGCCTGGGCGTAGTCCTCGACCTTGGTGCCGAGGTCGTCCGCCCAGTTGGTCGAGGTCACCTCCACGACCATGCGGAAGACGTGGGCGGCGTAGCAGTTCTTCATGGCGTGATGGTCCCGGAAGTCCGCCTCGACGACCGACAGGTCGGGAATCGCGTAGTCGTCGGGGCCGGTGGGCAGCCACAGCCCAACGCCCTGGACGAGTCTGAGCCCAGCCTTGCGCGCCCGCGCGCCGAACTCCTCACTCAGCCAAGACAGGGCCAGAGCGTGCGTTCCGTCCGCTGGTGGTGTCACAGTGAGCCTCCCCTGGAGAATCTCCACGCGATGCCCAGGCAGCGAGCGTGCGAGCTGGTCGGCTGCCTCGCCGAGCGTCAGCTCCGGCTGTTCCTGCACGTGCACCTGCTCCTCGTGCTGTATTACGGCCACGGCATCCTCCTTTCGGGGACCACTGTTCATGAGCTTAACCAGGATCGCGGACATTCAGCGAGAGATCACCCGCACGGGTAGCCGCCCCCCCTCAGAACGCGTCCGACGGCACATACCTCCCCCACACCTCGCGCAGCGCGTCGCACACCTCGCCCACCGTCGCCCGTGCCCTGAGCGCGTCCTTCATCGGGTACAGGACGTTGTCCGTGCCCTCGGCCGCCTTCCGCAGCCGGGCCAGCGCGGTGTCCACCGCGTCCTGGTCGCGCCCGGAGCGCAGCTCCGCCAGGCGGGCCGCCTGCTCGGCCTCGATCGCGGGGTCGACGCGGAGCGGCTCGTACGGCTCCTCCTCGTCGAGCTGGAAGCGGTTCACCCCGACCACCACGCGCTCCGCGCTGTCGGTCTCCAGGGCGATGCGGTACGCGGAGCGCTCGATCTCGCTCTTCTGGAAGCCGCGCTCGATCGCGCTGACCGCGCCGCCCATGTCCTCGACCTTGGCCATCAGGGCCGCGGCCGCAGCTTCGACGGCATCGGTCATCGACTCCACGACGTACGACCCGGCGAACGGGTCGACCGTCGCGGTGACGTCCGTCTCGTACGCCAGGACCTGCTGGGTGCGCAGGGCCAGCCGGGCGGACTTGTCGGTGGGCAGGGCGATCGCCTCGTCGAAGGAGTTGGTGTGCAGCGACTGGGTTCCGCCGAGGACCGCGGCCAGGCCCTGGACGGCGACGCGGACCAGATTGACCTCGGGCTGCTGGGCGGTGAGCTGGACGCCCGCGGTCTGGGTGTGGAAGCGCAGCATCAGCGACTTGGGGTTCTCGGCGCCGAACTCCTCCCTCATCACCCTGGCCCAGATCCGGCGGGCGGCGCGGAACTTGGCGACCTCTTCGAGGATCGTGGTGCGGGCGACGAAGAAGAAGGAGAGGCGGGGCGCGAAGTCGTCGACGTCCATGCCGGCCGCGACGGCGGTACGTACGTACTCGATGCCGTCGGCGAGGGTGAAGGCGATCTCCTGCGCGGGCGAGGCCCCGGCCTCGGCCATGTGGTAGCCGGAGATCGAGATGGTGTTCCACTTCGGGATCTCGGCCCGGCAGTACTTGAAGATGTCGGCGATCAGCCGCAACGAGGGGCCGGGCGGGAAAATGTACGTGCCGCGCGCGATGTACTCCTTGAGGACATCGTTCTGGATGGTGCCGGTGAGCTCCTCCGCCGGGACGCCCTGCTCCTCGCCGACCAGCTGGTAGAGCAGCAGGAGCAGCGCGGCCGGCGCGTTGATCGTCATGGACGTGGAGACCCGGTCCAGCGGGATCCCGTCGAACAGGACCCGCATGTCGTCGATCGAGTCGATCGCGACCCCGACCTTGCCGACCTCGCCGGACGCGATCGCCGCGTCCGAGTCGTGGCCCATCTGGGTGGGCAGGTCGAAGGCGACGGACAGGCCCGTCGTCCCGTTGGCGATCAGCTGCTTGTAGCGGGCGTTGGATTCCGTGGCCGTGCCGAACCCCGCGTACTGGCGCATCGTCCACGGCCGGCCGGTGTACATCGTGGGGTAGACGCCGCGCGTGAAGGGGTAGGCGCCCGGCTCCCCCAATTTCTCGGCGGGGTCCCAGCCGTCGAGTGCGTCCGGCCCGTAGACCGGTTCGATGGGCAGTCCCGACTCCGACTCGCGCGTCATCTGCTGTGCCTCCCGCTGAAGCCGCTCAGTAAAGCTACTTGCTGGTAACCACGATTCTCGCGACGGACTGTAGCGGTGGGCGCGAGACCGTTGGAGGGGCAGGGGCTGGGACCTTGCTCACAGCCCCTGCCCACAATCCTCGTCGCCACTCTTCCCCATCATGCGCGGGCTTTGGCAACCGGGCAGAGCGGGAATCCGTCCCATGGGACACCGGACGCGCCGGACACACAGGGGGCCGAGATGACAGGCAGCACCACCAGGAGCACCTCACGGAACGCGAAACGGAACGCGAAACGGGGCCGGGCGGGGGCGGCGGCGGTGCTCGCCGTCCTCACCGTCGCCACCGCGACGGCCGGCTGCAAGGGCAGGCCACCGGCAGCGCACCGGCGGCCTCGACGTCACCGCGGACCACGGCCACCGACGACGACAAGCCCGCCACGCCGGTGTCCTCGCCCACCGCCTCGCCGTCCACAGCGCCGCCGACGGCCACGGCGTCGCCCACGCCGAAGCCCGACCCGCAGGGCACGACGCTCATGGCGAGCGGTTCCGAAGGCAAGCAGGTACGGGAACTGCAGGCCCGGCTGCGGCAGATCGGCCACTTCGACCGCAGCCCCACCGGCTACTACGGCACCGTCACGGTCGCCGCGGTCCAGTCCTTCCAGGGCAAGCGGGGCCTGACCCGTACGGGCAGGGCGGACACCCTCACCTGGCAGAAGCTGCTCGGCATGACGCACGAGCCGACGGCCGCCGAGCTGAATCCGCCGACCACCCGGCAGGTCGCCAAGCCGGACAAGCGCTGCATGACCGGCCGGGTGCTCTGCATCAGCAAGAACAGCCGGACCCTGTCTTGGATGATCGACGGCCAAGTCATGTCGTCGATGGACGTCCGCTTCGGCTCCCAGTACACGCCGACGCGCGAGGGCACCTTCTCCGTCTACTGGAAGTCCCGCCACCACGTGTCGTCGATCTATCACACGGCCATGCCGTACGCGATGTTCTTCAGCGGCGGCCAGGCGGTGCACTACTCGGCGGACTTCGCGGCCCGCGGCTACAACGGCGCCTCGCACGGCTGCGTCAACGTCCGGGACGAGGGGAAGATCGCCTCGCTCTTCGCCCAGGTGGAGAACGGCGACAAGGTCGTGGTCTACGGGTAGCGCCGGTCCGGCCGGAGAAGGAGAAGGGGCGCGGACGGGACCGGGGGAACGTGTCCCGCCCGCGCCATGTGCGCTGAGCCGTAGGTACGGGGGGAACCCCGGCTCTGTGCGCTGCCGATGACCAGTCGGCTCACTCTGTACTGCGCCGCGGCCTCGAAAAACGTCACACCTGCTGATGACAGGCCGAAAAAAGCCTGTCGCGGGCGGCCTCGCTCAGCCCTGTGAACCGGCGCGCACGCCGGAGGTACGGGCCGAAGGCGTCAGGGAGACCGGGGTCGAAGGGAGCCGCACACCGCTGGCGAACCGGGCCGACGGGGCGGTGCCGGCGGCGGAGTCGGAGGCGTGGCTCCCGTTCGAGCCCTCGTCGTTCTGCTCGTCGCCGTTGTCGCCGCCCTGGTTGTCCTGGCCGTTCTCGGACCGCTCGATCACGCGGTCGCAGAACCGGTCCAGGTTCTCGGCACCGTTGGCCAGCGCCTCCAGCCTGCGTCTGCGTTTCTCGCTCAGGTTGCCGTCGCGGTAGTCGCGGCAGGCCTGGAGCGCCTTGGCGTACCAGTCGGCGGAGCTGTTGCTCCCGGGGGTCTCGGGCCGCTCGCCGTTCCGGGTGCCGCCCGGGGAGCCGGTCGCGTCGTCGCCGGGCTTTTGCTTGTCGGTGTCGCCAGGCTCCGTCGCCCGGCCGGAACTGCCGCGGTCCTGGCCACCGGGCGGGGCCGAGGGGTCCGTGGGCGACGAGGAGGTGCCCGTTCCCGGGGAGGCGGACGGCGGCGGCTGGGCTGTCTCGTCCGTGGTGATCCCGGAGCCGAGCTCCTCGGGCGTCGCCTCGGCCGAGACGGAGGAGGCCGGCAGGGGGTGCCCGCCGAACGGTCCGGGGAGCATTCCGGTTCCGGCCGCCACGGCCACCCCGCCGAGCGCACAGCCGGCGAGGGAGGCGACCAGGCCGTAGCGGACGGGCCTGCTCCAGCGCGAGGGGCGGGTACGTCCGGAGACCGCGGACGCGGTGGCGCGCGGGACGGAGCCGCCGACGGCGGCCTCGATACGGACCGGGTCGAGCACCTCGGCACCGGCCGGACGGCCGTCCGCGGCGCCCTTGAGCCGCGCGTCCGCCCGCGTCTTCGCCCGCGCGGAGCGGGAGGCGGTGCGGAAGGCGGTGAGCGCCGCGGCCTCGCCGGGCAGTTCACCGGTGGCCGGGCGGGTGGCGCGGGCGGCGTCCAGCGCGGCCACGAGCCTCTCGGCGTCCGTGCACGACCGACCGCCGACGGGATCGACCGGCTCGCCGCGGAGCAGTCTCTCCGCGGCGTCCTTGTCAAGCCATTCGTACCGCTCGTCGGCCATCACATGTCCTTCTGCGTCCACGGACGCGAATGCGTCACACCGGCCGGCGCCGCCGGACCGTTGCGGGCGGGGCGCTGGGCGGGCACCGCGTCGAGTTCCGCCGTCCGGGCAGCTGTGCTCCGGTGCGGGGCGGACGGGTCCGCCGGATCTCCTTCGGGGGCACCGTCGACGGCGCCGCCCCGGTCGTCGCCGTCGTCGTCGCCGTCCGTGCGCAACAGCTCGGCCAGCCGCTTCAGGCCCCGGTGCGCGGCGGTGCGTACCGCCCCCGGGCGCTTGCCCAGCGTCTGCGCGGCGCCCTTCGCGTCCAGGCCCACGACCACCCGCAGCACCACGGCCTCGGCCTGGTCCTGCGGCAGCTGGGCGATGAGCGACATCGTGCGGCCGGTGGCCAGGGCCTCCATCGCCTCGTCGGCGGTGTCGGACTCGGCCGGCCGCTCGGACAGCTCCGACTCGTCGCCGCCGATCGCGGGGCGTCTGCCACGCATCCGCAGATGGTCCAGCGCCCGGTTTCGGGCTATTCGCGCCGCCCAGCCGCGGAAGCGGTCGGCGTCGCCGCTGAACCGGTCGAGGTCGCGCGCAATCTGCAACCAGGACTCGGACGCCACGTCCTCGGCGTCCGGCTCCCCGACCAGTGTCCTTATGTAGCCCAGCAGCCGCGGCTGCACAGCGCGGTACACAGTACGGAAGGCGTCCTCGTCCCCGTCCTGCGCCGCGAGTACCGCGGCAGTGAGCTCCGCGTCGTCCCCCAGCACTCCCTCAACCTGCCCTGCTGTCCCGAATCGCAGCTGGTCATCACTGCCGCGCCACCCTGCGCGACTCAGCACGCTACGTCTTCGGCGGGGGTCGCGTCCATGACTTGTACAACCCGCAACGTTCCTCGGACGACGTGCGGTGTGACAGAAAACGCAGCGACGGCGCTGAGAGGAGTACGGGGTCGTCCTACGGCCCCGCGGAAGACGACCGGGGCCTCTCCTGTGGGGGGTGGCGGCCCCGGTCGTCCTCGTTCTCCCCGGCACCGGGCGCCTCTCGGCTTCCCGGCAGACCGGGCGCCTTTCAGCACCGCCCCCGGGCCCGCCGCGAGACCGCCGCGCGCAGCACCCGCTGTCCCTCCGCGGACACCTCCAGCACCTGGCGCAGCCCGGCGCCCGCCGACGAGGCGTCAGCGGCCTCGGCCAGCAGCTCCAGGATCCGGGTCTGCCGGCGCAGCTCGCCGGCCGGCAACGGGCCCGCCGCGTCCGGATCGTCCTCGCCGAGGCGCCGCACCGTCCGAGCGGTGGTGCCCGGCGCCGCGTCCGGATCGAGGTGGACCTCCAGGGCCAGCAGGGAGCACGCGTCGGCCCAGTCCCGCAGTTCCGGCGCGGCCCGGTCAGCGGGCGCCTCGCCCAGGAGCTTCCGGATCCGCGGGGCGGCACCCGCCTCGTCGGCCGCGGCGTCCAGTGCCGTACGGGCCTCGGCGAGGCGGTCCGGCCAGACCGCCGCGTCCGCGCACCCCGCCCAGAGCGGACGGAGCGGATCCGGGTCCGCTCCGTCCACGGGCTGCGGCAGGCAGCGGTCGAGGCAGGCGACCGCGCTCGCCGCGAGCCCTCGCTCGTCGGCGGCGGCGATCAGTTCCAGCAGGCTCATCGGCGTCTCCCGTCGGCACGCCCCCGTGCGCGCGCATGGGGACGAGGCGCTTCCTGTTACCGCGTTCAGCGCCGAATGGCTCAAAACCGTCACTGCGGGGGCCGAATTGCATCCCTCAGTGGGCGCGCCCCCAGTCGGCGCGCCCCGGCGTACCTGGGACGCCCAGCGGATACACCCCGAGCGCCGCCCGCTCCCCCTGCATCCGGGTCAGCTTGCGGACGAAGAGGGCGGCGAACACCGCGGCCACGATGTCGAAGGCGTCGGTGGCCATCAACAGGCCCGCCGAGTCCAGGATCTCCTGCGGCTGCTCGGCCGCCCAGTACCGCCGGGACGCGTACTGGGAGCCGGCCAGCGAGATGATCCAGAACCCCCACCACAGGTTCATCACGGTGGCCGGGACCGTGCGCCAGCTGCCGTCGGTGTTCGTCTGGGCGCTCGCGGTCCAGACGCCGCCCGCGATCCGGCGCGGCAGCACCAGGTTGGCGATAGGGACGAACCAGGCGCCGACGGCCCAGCCCGGGCGCATCGGCTGCGTGCTCGGGTCGAACACCTCGGCGTTGAGCCGTACCCGCCGGAACCAGATGATGAAGACGACCGCGGTGGCCAGGCTCACGAGGCTCTGCAGCACGCCCGCCGCCCCGTACAGATTGTCCGCGAGCGTCGCCTCCGCCTCGTCGTACGTCGCGAAGTCGTTCTCCAGACCGGCCGCGATCACACGGCGGCTGTTCAGGCCCGCCGCCACGGCGAGCAGATCCGCCGCCGCGACGACCGCCAGCAGTACGACGACGGCCTTCGCGAGCCCCTCGGGCGAACGCAGGTACTGCTGCGGCGCGAAGAAGGCCGGGGGGTGCGGCATCGGGGCAGGTGCCGGACCGGCACAGGACAGACAGCGTCCGTCGTCGGTGACCGGCGGTCTGAGACGGCAGGTGGAGCACAGCATGAAGTGGAACCCCCCAAGGTTCTGAGCGCGAAAGCGCGAATCCGCGCGTTCCTCCCCGGAACGCGCGGCATGCGGAACCTAGCCCCCCGCCACCTGGCTGTCCACGAGGAATCCCGCCCTGCCGGACACGGCGATCGCGCTCAGTCCGCCCTGTCGATCCGTGCGGCCAGTGCCCGGAACTGTTCCCAGCTCAGCGCGGGTTCGCCCGGGACCCACAGCTTCTGGGCGGTCGCGCGCAACGGCATCCGGATGCCCTGCGCCACCTGCGCCGGGGTCTGTGCCTGCGGGAGGTCGCCCCAGACCGCGAACCGGCCGCCGAGGATCTGACCGGAGTAGCGCGCCGGTACCGGCCGGGTGCCGCGCAGGACGAGCGGGGTCCACTGCTCGTAGATCCGCTCGCCCGTCGGGTAGACGAACTGGTTGGGCTGGCCGAGCACGTAATAGAGGTACTCGTCGTTGAGGTTCACCACGCGCCGGCCCTCGCGCAGGTACTCCTCCGGCAGCCGGGCGCCGTACTCCTTGCCCGTCCAGTACTCGACCTCGATGTCCTTGTCGGCGTGCACGGTCCCGTCGCGGAAGAAGCCGTCGTTCCACGCCTTGGGCCGCTTGCCGTGCGGGCGCACCACCGCCGCGCGGTCGTTCAGCCAGCCGGTGGCGAGGTCCTTGATGCTCGCCCCCGCCCCGTACTTCTGCTGGGCGGCGCGTTGCAGCTGCGGGTACGAGGCGGCCGGGTCCCGCGCCATCAGGGCGAGGTACTCGTCGGCGCCCAGGTGCCAGTACGCGCCGTGAAACAGCTCGGTGAACTCGCCGAGGAGCTGGTCGACGAGCTCGGCCGAGCGCGGGTCGGAGATGTCGAGCGATCCGGGCGAGCGCGTCCCCGCCACATTGCGCAGCTGGAGGTCGGGGTGGGCCCGCAGCACCGCGCCGAGATGGCCCGGGGAGTCGATCTCCGGGACGACCTCGATGTGCAGCCGGGCCGCGAGATCGACGATCCGCCGCACTTCCGCCTGGGTCAGGTGCTGCGGCGACACCACCTCGGGGTGGGTGCGGGACTCGATGCGGAAGGCCTGGTCGTCGGAGAAGTGCAGGCCGAGCTGATTGAGCTTGAGGTCGGCCATCTCCCGCAGCCGGTCCTCGATCCAGGCCGGGGTGTAGTACTTGCGTGCGATGTCGAGGTTGAGTCCGCGCTGCGGCCGGTCGGGGCGGTCGCGCACCTCGCCCTCCGGCATCGCGCCGTCGGCGCGCACCGACTGCTTCAGGGTGCGGGTCCCGTAGAAGACCCCGGCCTGGTCGGGCCCGCTGATGGTGACGCGTCCGTCGTGGACACCGAGGGTGTACGACTCGGGGGCGCCCTTGCCCGGGACCAGGGCCAGCTCCACGTCGCCCGCGCGGGCCGGGACGTCGCCCCGGTAACGGATCTTCAGCTCCTGGGCGAGCAGCTGTCCCTCGTCGACGAGCGTCCCGCTGCCGCGGGCGATGACGACCCCGGTGTCCGGGCCGGGGCGCCAGCCGGGCCCCCGGGCCGCGATGTGCTCGCGTACCGCGGGGATGGTGCGCGGGGCGGTGGAGAGAGGGTAGCTCCGGGTGGGCGAAGGGGTCGGCGTGGCGGCCGGGGAGGACGCGGGGGTGCGGGCGTTCGAGGACTGTCCGGCGAGTCCGTTGTCGGAGCCTTCCGGCCAGACGACGACGGCGATCGTCGCGGCGGCCGCCGCGGTGAGGACCGCACCGGCCACGAGAGCGCCACGTGAGGGCGACATCTGTCAGAAACCTCCGATATTTACGGACAACGAGGTAGAAGCAGGGAGACAGCCGGGCATTCTCCTTGGAATACGGCGCGTCAGACAGTCCGAAACTTTCCCGTCCGGGTGAAGTTCGCGCATCTGTCGGACGTCCGTTGCCCCGCCTCGCTAGCTTTGAGGCACATTCGTCTCTCCTTTCACCCCCGCATCTGCCTGGTTTCATCCCCCTCCCCCCCCAGGGTCACAGATGCCGTTGACCCGCCGAGGAGCCCACGCTGTCCAGGTCCAGCGAGTCCCACGCCGGCCTCCCGGAGCAACTGCGCCAGCCGGCCACCCGGACGGCCGTACCCGTCCAGAACTCCGCCGCCGAGGAGGTCCCCGCCCATGTCCCGGGCCTCGACCACTTCAACGCCGTGCCGCCCGCCGAGGCCGAGGCCGCCCTGCTGGAGTGCTGCGGCAGCCGCCGCTGGGCGCAGCGGCTGGCCGCCCACCGCCCCTATCCCGACCTGGACGCGCTGCTGGCCGCGGCCGACGAGGCGGGCTACGACCTGGCCCCGGCAGACCTCGCCGAGGCGCTCACCGCCGAGGTCTCCCCCGGGCTGCACCACGCCGCGCCGCACTCCGCCCACCTGGCGCTGCGGGCCGCGCACGCCGCGTACGAGTCGCGCTTCGGGCATGTCTTCGTGATCTGCCTGGACGGCCTGGAGCCGGCCGAGCAGCCGGACCAGGTGCTCGCCGGGATCCGGGCCAGGCTGGCCCACGAGCCCGACCAGGAGCGGGTGGTGACCGCGGAGGAGATGCGCCGGCTCGCCCGGGGCCGCATCATCGAGCTGGTATCGGGTTCATAACGGAACGGGCTCGGTAAAGGCGTGTAGCGGCTCTTTCTAGCCCGTCCGTGCCTGTTTGATTGCCACTTTGATCACACCGCGGGCCCCCGCGCGAACGAACCGACAAACCGTCGCTACGATGGCCGGGGCCGGTGGACCGTACCCGGCCGGGTCAGACCGACAGCAAGCCGGCCGGCCCCAATCCCCGCTCCCGGAGGGTTCTTCCGTGCCGGCTGGAACGCTGTACCGCGGCCGGGAAGGCATGTGGTCCTGGGTGGCTCATCGAGTCACCGGTGTCCTCATTTTCTTCTTCCTGTTCGTACACGTCCTGGACACCGCTCTCGTCCGCGTCTCCCCCGAGGCCTACGACGACGTCGTGGCCACGTACAAGACGCCGATCGTCGCGCTCCTCGAATACGGCCTGGTGGCCGCGATTCTCTTCCACGCGCTGAACGGTCTCCGGATCGTCGCCGTGGACTTCTGGGCCAAGGGCCCGCGCTACCAGAAGCAGATGCTCTGGTCGGTCGTGGGCATCTGGGTCGTGCTGATGGTCGGGGCGCTGTACCCGGTCCTCGGCCACGCCGTACGCGAAGTATTCGGGAGCTGAGGCCAATGTCCACCGAGTCCTCCGCCGCGATCGGCTCCGTCGAGGGCGTCAGCCTGTACGACGTAGACAACCCGGCCCCGGTCATCGAGCCGCCGCGCAAGCGGACCGGCAAGACCCCCAAGGGTTCGCGCACCAACTTCGAGATGTACGCCTGGCTCTTCATGCGCCTGTCGGGCATCGTCCTGGTCGTCCTGGTCCTGGGCCACCTGCTGATCCAGCTGGTGCTGGACGGCGGCGTCTCCAAGATCGGCTTCGCCTTCGTGGCGGGCCGCTGGGCCTCGCCGTTCTGGCAGCTCTGGGACCTCGGGATGCTGTGGCTGGCCATGCTGCACGGCGCCAATGGTCTCCGTACGGTCATCAACGACTACGCCGAGCGGGAGAACACCCGTTTCTGGCTGAAGATGCTGCTGTACACCGCCACGGTGTTCACCGTCCTGCTGGGCACGCTGGTGATCTTCACCTTCGACCCGAACATCCGCTAGGCGCCGGGCCAGAGGGACCAGAGGAAATCATGCAGATCCACAAGTACGACACCGTCATCGTCGGCGCCGGCGGCGCCGGTATGCGCGCGGCCATCGAGTCCACGAAGCGCAGCCGTACCGCCGTGCTCACGAAGCTGTACCCGACCCGCTCCCACACGGGCGCCGCGCAGGGCGGCATGGCCGCCGCGCTCGCCAACGTGGAGGAGGACAACTGGGAGTGGCACACCTTCGACACCATCAAGGGCGGCGACTACCTGGTCGACCAGGACGCCGCCGAGATCCTGTCGAAGGAGGCCATCGACGCCGTCCTCGACCTGGAGAAGATGGGCCTGCCGTTCAACCGCACGCCCGAGGGCAAGATCGACCAGCGCCGGTTCGGCGGTCACACCCGTAGCCACGGCGAGGCCCCGGTCCGCCGGTCCTGCTACGCCTCGGACCGCACCGGCCACATGATCCTCCAGACGCTGTACCAGAACTGCGTCAAGGAGGGTGTGGAGTTCTTCAACGAGTTCTACGTCCTGGATCTGCTGCTCCAGGAGGTGGACGGGGTCAAGAAGTCCGCCGGCGTCGTCGCGTACGAGCTGGCGACCGGTGAGATCCACGTCTTCCAGGCGAAGGCGATCATCTTCGCCTCCGGCGGCACCGGCAAGTTCTTCAAGGTGACGTCCAACGCGCACACCCTGACCGGTGACGGCCAGGCCGCCGCCTGGCGCCGGGGCCTGCCGCTGGAGGACATGGAGTTCTTCCAGTTCCACCCGACGGGCATCTGGCGCATGGGCATCCTGCTGACGGAGGGCGCCCGCGGTGAGGGCGGCATCCTCCGCAACAAGGACGGCGAGCGCTTCATGGAGAAGTACGCGCCGGTCATGAAGGACCTCGCGTCCCGTGACGTCGTGTCCCGCTCCATCTACACGGAGATCCGTGAGGGCCGCGGCTGCGGTCCCGAGGGCGACCACGTCTACCTCGACCTCACGCACCTGCCGCCGGAGCAGCTGGACGCCAAGCTCCCGGACATCACCGAGTTCGCGCGTACGTACCTCGGTATCGAGCCCTACACGGACCCGATCCCGATCCAGCCGACCGCGCACTACGCCATGGGCGGCATCCCGACCAACGTCGAGGGCGAGGTGCTGGCCGACAACACCACCGTCGTCCCGGGCCTGTACGCCGCCGGCGAGGTCGCGTGTGTCTCCGTGCACGGCGCCAACCGGCTGGGCACCAACTCGCTGCTCGACATCAACGTCTTCGGGCGTCGTTCGGGCATCGCCGCCGCCGAGTACTCCGCCAAGCACGACTTCGTCGAGCTTCCCGAGAACCCGGCGCAGATGGTCGAGGACCAGGTCGAGCGGCTGCTCTCCTCGACGGGCACCGAGCGGGTCGCGGCACTCCGTCTGGAGCTGCAGGAGTGCATGGACGCCAATGTGATGGTGTTCCGCACCGAGCAGACCATCAAGACGGCCGTCGACAAGATCGCCGAGCTGCGCGAGCGCTACCTCAACGTGTCCATCCAGGACAAGGGCAAGCGGTTCAACACGGACCTCCTGGAGGCCATCGAGCTGGGCAACCTGCTCGACCTGGCCGAGGTCATGGCGACCTCCGCGCTGGCCCGCAAGGAGTCCCGCGGCGGTCACTACCGCGAGGACTTCCCGAACCGCGACGACGTCAACTTCATGCGCCACACCATGGCGTACCGCGAGGTCTCGGCCGACGGCACCGAGTCGATCCGACTCGACTACAAGCCGGTCGTCCAGACCCGCTACCAGCCGATGGAGCGTAAGTACTGATGGCTACCCCGATTCTGGACAAGGTCGAGGCGGAGTCCGCCGCCTCCCCGTACATCACGGTCACCTTCCGGATCCGCCGCTTCAACCCCGAGGTCTCCGACGAGGCCCAGTGGCAGGACTTCCAGATCGAGATCGACCCGAAGGAGCGTGTGCTCGACGCCCTTCACAAGATCAAGTGGGACCTCGACGGCACGCTGACGTTCCGCCGCTCCTGCGCGCACGGCATCTGCGGCTCCGACGCGATGCGGATCAACGGCAAGAACAGGCTCGCCTGCAAGACGCTGATCAAGGACGTCAACCCGGAGAAGCCGGTCACGGTCGAGGCCATAAAGGGCCTGACGGTCCTCAAGGACCTCGTGGTCGACATGGACCCGTTCTTCCAGGCGTACCGCGACGTCATGCCCTTCCTCATCACCAAGGGGAACGAGCCGACCCGCGAGCGCCTGCAGTCCGCCGAGGACCGCGAGCGCTTCGACGACACCACCAAGTGCATCCTCTGCGCCGCGTGCACGTCCTCGTGCCCGGTGTTCTGGAACGACGGCCAGTACTTCGGCCCGGCGGCGATCGTCAACGCGCACCGCTTCATCTTCGACTCGCGCGACGAGGGCGGCGAGCAGCGCCTGGAGATCCTCAACGACCGTGACGGTGTGTGGCGCTGCCGCACCACCTTCAACTGCACGGACGCCTGCCCGCGTGGCATCGAGGTCACCAAGGCGATCCAGGAGGTCAAGCGGGCGCTGATCACGCGCCGCTTCTGACCGCCACCGGCACAGCAGTCGCATCCGGCCCCGTTCTCCGCGGCAACACCGCGGGGAACGGGGCCGCTTGGTGCGCCGCCGGGGTCTTGACGGTACGGTCGTGCGGAACCGGAACCGGTTCGCCGCCGGGGCAGCAGGCCCGGGGCGCACAGCCTGATCGAGAGCGGGGAACCTTGAGCGATCCGAATCCGTACGCGGACGACTCATACAAGTGGGGGCCGGCTCCCCAGCAGCCGGACAATCCGCCCACCGTCGCGGACGGCCAGGCGCAGCCCGGTCCGGGCACCCCGGCGTACGGCTACCCGCAGCCGCTGCCCGAGTCCGCGGTCGAACCCGGCCCCGGTTACGGCTACCCGCAGGGCGTCGCGGCCCAGCCGGCCATGCCCGGTCACGGCTTCCCGCAGCAGCCGGGCGCCCCGATGGGCGGCTCCGGAATGCCGGTCCTGACGTTCGGTGACATCGCCGTGATGCAGGACCAGATCGTGACGCCGTCCGGCCCGATGCCGCTCAAGGGCGCCGTGTGGACGGCGACCGACCTCACCCGCACCGAGGAGAAGATCCCGACGGTGGCGATCGTGCTCGCGATCGTCTTCGCGCTGTTCTGCCTGGTCGGTCTGCTGTTCCTGCTGATGAAGGAGAAGCAGACGACCGGCTTCGTCCAGGTCTCGGTGTCCAGCGGCGGCCGGCACCACTCGACGATGATCCCGGCGGCCGACCAGAACACCTTCCCCATGGTGATGGCCCAGCTCAACACGGCCCGCGCGATGAGCATCTGACGGCCGGCCGCGATGGCCCGCCTCAGCCACACCGTCACCGTCCTCGCACCGGACCGCGAGCTGCTCCACGCCTGTGCCCCGCTGCTCTGGGACCTCGCCGAGTCCACCCGGGCCCGGGGCCGGGACATCGTGCTGCCGGACGGGCGAAAGGTCCCCGGCCTCGCCCTGGTCAAGGGGCGCCATCTGCGGGCGGGCGCCCGGTACGAGTCCAGCGGCTCCGGCACGGGGGAGACGGAGACGACGGTGATACGGGAGTGGCGGCGCGGCAGTGCGATCGCCGTCGAGCAGCTGCTGCGGTCACCGGAGCTGTCCGGGCGGATGTCCATGCGGCTGCGCGGCCCGGACCGTCCGGCGGCGCTGGAGATCGCGGGTCGGGTCCGGGGTCCCGAGGGCTCGGGTTCGCTGCATCGCCTGTCGGGCAGGGCGTCGCTCGATCTGACCGCCTGGTGGGCGGCGGCCGCCCTGGCGCCCGGGGCGCCCCCGGTGGCCCGCGCACCGGCCGAGGCACGGCTGAGGCACCGGCTGGGGATCGCCCGCCTGTATCTGCGGCCGCGCCCGGCGGAGCAGGGCCTGTGGCACGTCGATGTCACGCTGAGCGTGCACGGGCGGCTGCTGCTGCGGCCGGTCGCCGCGTTCGCGCTGCTGCTCGCGGGCGTGCCGCTGCGCCGCGGCTTCCGTTCCTCGGTGGAGCGGGCGGCCGGGCAGTGGAACGAGGCGCTCGGGCAGATACTCGCGATGAGCCCCGACGAGCTGCGCGCGGAGCTGGCCGGACACCTCGTCACCGGCCCCGACGACGTCGGAGCCGACGGCACGGAGCGGACCGGCTGAGCGCCCGTCAGTCCCAGGGTGCGGCGCCCCGGTCCTCGGCGACCACCATGATGCGCCGCAGCATGTCGTTGAGCAGCGCACGTTCGTCCCTGCCGAGCACGCCGAGCAGCCGGTACTCCTCGTGGCCGAGCACATCCATCGCGCCCAGCCAGGTCGAGCGGCCCGCGTCGGTGAGTTCCACGTCGACCCGTCGGCGGTCGGTGGTGGAGGGGGTACGGCGGACGAAGCCGCGCCGTTCGAGCGCGTCCAGCCGGCCGGTGACGGAGGCGGGCGCGAGGTCCAGGTCGGCGGCGAGCTCGGAGGGGGCCGCCTTGCCGCCGCGTCCGGCCAGCTTGTGGAGCGTGTCGAACTCCTGGCGGTCCAGGTCGAAGTCGACCAGGGACTGCTCGCGTACCCGGCGCAGGTGGACGGAGAGTTTCTTCATGCGGGTCACGGCACCCTCGACATCGGGATCGAGGCCGGGAAGGACGGGCTTCCAGCGCTCCACATGTCCGTCGGTCCAGTCGCGTCGCTCCATGGGGAAAGCGTACGCCGGGACCACAACTACCCTTCGGGATCAAATATTTCGTTGACGAATAGTTCGGTAACGAAATAGATTCCGGCGCATGCCGCATCCTCTGCTCACGCGCGCCTTCCGCCTGCTCTTCATCGGCCGCACCCTCTCCCTCCTCGGCGACGCCGTCATCCCCACCGCCCTCTCGCTGGCCGTCTACCTGGCCACCGGCTCGACCGGGGCGCTCGCACTGGTTCTGGGCTGCGCGATGGTTCCCAAGCTGCTCCTGCTGCCGCTGGGCGGCGTCGTGGGCGACCGCTTCAACGCCCGTACGGTCGCACTCACCACGGACCTCGTGCGGTGCGCGACCCAGCTCTTCGTCGGCGCGGAGCTGCTCGGCGGCTCCCCCGCGCTCTGGCAGATCGCGCTCGCCGAGGCGGTCGGCGGCGCCGCCGGGGCATTCGCGATGCCGACCGTGTCACCGCTGATCCGCGGCACCGTGGCCGAATCCGGGCTGCTGCGCGCCAACTCCCTGATGGCGGTGGTCAACAGCGCCACCCGGCTCGGCGGCCCGGCCCTCGCCGGGGTGCTGATCCTCACCGCGGGGCCGGGCTGGGCCTTCGTGCTGGACGGTGCCAGCTTCGCGGTGAGCGCCGCGCTGCTGTCCGCCGTCGAGGTCCGGCACGTACCCATCCCCCGGCGCTCGCTGTTCACCGACCTCAAGGAGGGCTGGGGCGAGGTCCGCAGCCGCGACTGGTACTGGACGAGCCTGATCGGGCACGCCACCTGGAACGGCGCGGCGGCCGTCCTGATGACCGTCGGCCCGGCGCTCTTCGTCCGGGAGCTGGGCGGCAAGGGCGTCTGGGTCGCCCTGCTCCAGACCGGCGCGGTCGGCCTGCTCCTCGGCTCGCTGCTGGCCGGCCGGGCCCGCCCCCGCCGCCCCGTACTGGTGGCCAACCTGGGGCTCGCCACGTACGCCCTGCCGCTCGGCCTGCTGGCCGCCCACGCGCCCGTCGCGCTCTCCATCGCCGCGTACGGCGTCGCCCAGGCCGGCCTCGGCTTCCTCGGCCCGGTCTGGGAGACCTCGGTCCAGTCCGCCGTACCGGCCCACGCGCTGGCACGGGTGACCTCGTACGACTGGCTGCTCTCCCTCGGCGCGATGCCGCTCGGCTACGCCCTGGCCCCGCTCGCGGCCTCGGCCTGGGGCACCGAAGTGCCGCTGGCCGTCGCCGCGGTGGCGGTCGGCGCGGCCTGCCTGGGGACGGCGGCGGTGCCGGGCGTACGGCGCTTCGCGGCGTCCGGCGATAAGGCGGGGCGAGCACCCGGCGAGAAGGCGGGACGAGCACCCGAACTCCCCGCTTGAACATGTTCAATTACAGGTCTACAGTCCATGACAACAGCTTTTGAACGCGTTCAAGGGAGGGTGGGGCATGGACCTCACTGTTGTCGCGTACGTCATCTATCTGCTGATCAGCGTGGCGCTGACCGTCTGGGTCGCACGCACGCTCAGCCGCAACGGCAAGGTGTTCCTCGCCGATGTGCTGCACGGGAACGAGAAGCTCGCCGATGCCGTCAACCACCTGCTGGTGGTCGGCTTCTACCTGGTCAACCTGGGCTTCGTCACCCTCTACCTGAGGAACTCCGACGCCGTCACCGACGCCCGCGGACTCTTCGAGGCACTGTCGGTGAAGCTCGGCGTCGTCCTGCTCGTCCTCGGTGTGATGCACCTCGGCAATGTGTATGTGCTCAACAAGATCCGTCGCCGCGGTCTGATGGAGCGCGAGCAGACTCCGCCCGTGACCCCGCAGGGCTGGACGGGACCGGGCAACGGCCCGTGGGCGGCGCCCGCCCCGAGGGCCTGAGCGCCATGACGGGCCTGCCCGGCGGGCAGCGGCTCTCCGTCGAGCGCCTGACGGTGCTGTACGACGCCCGGTGCTCACTCTGCCTGCATCTGCGGCAGTGGCTGACGAAGCAGCGGCAGCTCGTCCCGCTCGACCTCGTCCCGGCGGCCTCCGAGGAGGCGCGCCGCCGCTTCCCCGGGCTCGACCACGCCGGGACGCTGGACGAGATCACGGTGATCGGCGACCGGGGGCAGATCTACCGCGGGACCTCCGCGTGGATCGTCTGCCTCTGGGCGCTGGCCGAGCACCGGCCCAGGGCCCACTGGCTGACCACCCCGGCGGGCCGCCCGTTCGCGCGGGCCACCGTGCTCGCCGCCGCGAAGTACCGTTCCCTGACCGCCGCGCCGTGCGGCCGGGAGGGCGGGGACGGTGCCTGTACGGTCCCCGGACCCGAGGGCTGACCGCGACGGATACCCTCGGGACTGTGGTGAAGGAAGCGAAGGACGTGAAGGAAGTCAAGGCTCCCAAGAGCGAGCAGACCCGCACACTCATCCTCGAAACGGCGCTCCGGCTCTTCCAGGAGCGCGGTTACGACAAGACGACGATGCGGGCCATCGCCCAGGAGGCCGGCGTCTCCGTGGGGAACGCCTACTACTACTTCACGAACAAGGAACATCTCGTCCAGGGCTTCTACGACCGGCTCGCGGCGGAGCACGCGGCGGCCGTGCAGCCGGTCCTGGACGGTGACAAGGACCTCGCGGTGCGCATGCGCGGGGTCCTGCTCACCTGGCTGGACGTGGCGGAGCCGTACCACCGCTTCGCCGCCCAGTTCTTCAAGAACGCCGCCGACCCGGAGAGCCCGCTCAGCCCGTTCTCGGCGGATTCGGTCGCGGCCCGCGAGGCGGCGATCTCCATCCACCGGCGGTGCCTGGACGGGTCCGACACCAAGACCGACCCCGAACTGGCCGAACTGCTGCCGGAGTTGATGTGGCTGATACAGATGGGCCTGGTGCTGTACTGGGTGTACGACCGCACGGAGCACACCGAACGCAGCCGCCGCCTGGTCGAGCGCTCCGCCCCGATCGGCGCCCGCGCCATCGCCCTCTCCCGGTTCCGGGTGCTGCGGCCGCTGGTGCGGCAGATCCACGAGGTGCTGGAGGAGTTCCTGCCCGGCGCCGTGAAGGCGCGGGACCGGGGCCGGGCAGGCCCTGGCAAGCCCTGACGAGCCCTCGAAGGACGACGGGGCGGCCGGCCGGCGTTCGCCGGCGGACCGCCCCGTGTGCTGCCTTGCGGACCGTCAGATCCGCCTCAGTTCCCAGAGGCGCCAGAGGCCGGTGCCGTCCGAGAGGTACTGCGAACCGGAGACGTCCGTCGTGCTGACGACGTAGTCCTTCTTCTGCCACAGCGGGACCAGCGGCACGTCCTCGCCGACCTGTGCCTGGAGCTCCTTGAAGTCGGCCGCGGTGCGCCCGCGGTCGCTGTACTGGAGCGTGGCGCCGATGAGGCTGTCCACCTTCTTGCTGGAGTAGCCGTTGTGGAGGCTGTTGTTTCGGCCGACCAACGGCTGGCTGAAGGTGTCGGGGTCCGGGTAGTCGGGGAGCCAGCCGACCGTGTACGCGTCGTACTTGCCGGCCGCGTAGTCCTTCTGGAACTTCTGCCAGTCGACGGCGTGGACCGTGACCTTGAAGAGCCCGTCGGCCTCCAGCTGTTGGCGGAGCTCCGCGGTCTCCTTCGCATAGGTCTCGTCCCCACCGCGGTAGCCGAAGCTGATGTTCAACGGGGTCTGCACGCCGGCGTCCTTCATCAGTTGCTTGGCGCGCTCCGGGTCGGGCGTGGGGTAGGCGTCGAAGAACGGCGTGCTGTGCCCGATGTAGCCCTGCGGGATCAGCGAGTAGAGCGGCGCGACCGCGCCCTTGTAGATGCCGGTCACCAGCGGCCCGCGGTCGATGAGCGAGGCGATGGCCTGCCGGACCTTCTTGTCGGCCAGCGGCGAACCCGGCCGGACGTTGAAGACGAGATTGCGGATCTCGGCGCTGTCCGCCTCGGTGACGCGCAGGTCGGGGTCGCCGGGGTTCAGCTCGGCGATCGTGGCCGGCGGCAGTTCGCGGTGCGTGACGTCGACCTGCTTGGCGTTCCAAGCGGCCAGGAGATCGTCCGACTTGTCGTAGTAGTGCACGGTGACCGGGACACCGGTCTTGCTCAGCGCGCCCTTGTAAAGGGGGTTGGGGACCAGTTCGGCGATCTCGCCCGACCGGTACGACTTCAGGAGGTACGGGCCCGAGCCGTCGATGGTGTTGCCCTTGCGGAGCTTGTCCGCCGGGTACGACTCGCGGTCGACGATCGAACCGGCGCCGGTGGCGAGCTTCTGCGGGAAGGTCGCGTCGCGCGAGGAGAGGTTGAAGGTGACGGTGCGTCCGTCCGCCACCACGTTCTTGAGGCTCGGGAAGAGCACCCAGGGACCGACGTCCGTCTTTATCTTGATCATGCGCTCGATGGAGTACTTGACGTCCTCGGCCGTGATCTTGCGGCCGTTGGAGAACGCCAGGTCGTCACGGAGCTTGCACTGGTACGTCTGGAGCTTCTGGCCGATGAACCCGCAGCTCTCGGCGGCGTCCGGCTCGGGCACGACCGCACCCGACTTGAACGTCAGCAGGGACTGGTAGATGTTGCTGTACATCGCCCAGGAACCCGCGTCGTACGCACCGGCCGGGTCGAGCGAGGTGACTTCGTCCGTGGTGCCGACCGCAATGGGGTCCTTGTTCACCTCGTCCGAGGGGAGCAACTGCCAGGCGACAGCGCCTGCGATGACCAAAACCGCGAGAATCGCGAGAATCCGTAGCCGGACCGACCGCATTGACGTGCTCTCCCTTACCAGCCCCACCTCGGCAACCGCGCCCAGACACGCACATCACCGCATGCCCACGATCAGCCAATCACACGATTTTCACATCTGGAAGAGCGAAACTGTGATTCATAGCCTTTTGTTCGACAGTTGAAACCTTGGGTGCATCCGAACGTCTGAAACCTGTTGTCGACGGAGAGTCACGCCCGCAGCGAGGCGAGTTTCACGACGGTGATGTCGGACGGTGCGCCGACCCGTACCGGCGGGCCCCAGGCGCCCGCGCCCCGTGAGACGTACAGCTGGGTGTCGCCGTAGCGGTCGAGCCCGGCGCCGGTGGGATTGGCCAGATCCGCGATGAAGTTGCCCGGCCAGAGCTGGCCACCGTGGGTGTGGCCGGAGAGCTGGAGGTCCACGCCGTGGGCGACGGCGTCATGGATGACGACGGGCTGGTGGGCCAGCAGGACGGCGGCGCGGCTAGGGTCCCGGTCGCCGAGCGCACGGGCGAAATCAGGACCCTGCCCCTCGCTCTCCCCGGCGACGTCATTGACGCCCGCAAGATCGAATCCGTCGATCTCCACCCGGGCGTTCTCCAGTGGATGAAGACCCAATTCCCTTACCTGGTCGACCCATTGGGCGGCGCCGGAGTAGTACTCATGATTTCCGGTGACGAAGTAATTCCCGTGCCGGGCCCTCAGCCTGGCGAGCGGCTCAGCGGCCGGCCCGAGGTCGGCGACGGTTCCGTCGACGAGGTCGCCCACGACGGCGACCAGATCCGGCTGTGTCCGGTTGATCGTGTCGACGATCCGCCGGGTGTGGTCGCGGCCGAGGATGGGGCCGAGGTGGATGTCGCTGACGACGGCGATCCGGAAGCCGTGCGCGGAGCGGGGCAGCTTGGCGAGCGGGACGGTGATCCGCTTCACCCGCGGCCCGCGCAGCACCCCGTAGGTGCCGTGGCCGACCGTGCCGAGCCCGGCGACGGCGGCGGCCCCGCCGACGGCCCGCGCGACGAACAGGCGTCGGGTGGGGGCGTCGGTGCGGGGCGGGGCGGGGGCGTCGGCGACGAGGGTGACCGGGGCTCCGGAAGCACTCGCACTCGACGAGATTTCTGATTCTTTTACGTCATTTGCCGGGTCCGCGCCGGATCCACCGTCCGCTGACGCCGCGTCCGTACCCGTACCCGTGTCCGCGCCCTCCGGCCGCCCGGCCCGGTCCGCCCGGCGCGCCAGTACCCGGCGCAGAACCGGCCGTACCGCCTCACCCACCAGCAGAGCCAGCGTCAGGTACAGCACGGCGGCCAGCCACAGGTAGCCCGGCCAGGCCAGTACCTTCTGGAGCCAGAAGGGCGCGCCCGCACGGCCGGAGACCAGTGCGCCGACGCTGAGCAGCGGCAGCACGTACGCGGCCACCGTGCCGGTCCTGCGCACGGCACTGCCCTCGGCCGTGGTATCACCGACGAAGCGGCGCCACAGATAGCGGTGCACTCCGGCCAGCAGCGCGAGCACCACGATCATCATCAGCACGAGACCGGCCACCGTCACTTGTTCTCCTCAGCCTGCCCTACGGCCGGTTATGCGCGTTCGCGGCGCAGGGCCCTGACGCCACGGAACCCGATCACTCCAACCGCCGTCCCCAGGAGAAAGGACGTGATGGCGAGCAGCAGATGCACCCAGAAGTACGCAGTCGGGTCACCCGCGTCGTCGAAGGCGAGTCCGCTGCCGTCCTTCCACAGGTTCTTGACGAAAGTGATCCAGATGAACCAGCTCCACACCCCGAAGGCGAGCAGGAACCAGGAGACGGGGCGGCTGAGCTTCATGGACTCAGTATCGCCGTCGCCCTCCGGCGGAGCCGCCCGGGGTGGGCTGTCCTGGCGGTACGCCCGGCGGGTCAAGGCATCCGCACCCATTTTCATATCTTCTACATGTACGTTTCCGACCGTGCCTGCTCTCAAAAAGACCGCGATGACGGTCATCTCTGCCGCACTGTTGTCCACTTTTGTTGTCAGCCCGGCATCGGCGGTCGGAAAGGACGCCTCCGACGACCAGCCGAAGCCGCCCGCGGGCATGTCCAAGGTCGGCGGCGAACTGCTGGGCCGGGCCGGTACGCAGGTGCAGCTGGGGCCGGACGCCCCGGTGCTGCCGAAGGACCTCACGGGCCGGTCCTGGATCGTCGCGGACGCGGAGAGCGGCGAGGTCCTCGCCTCGCACAACCCGCACTGGCGGCTGCCTCCCGCCTCCACCCTGAAGATGCTCTTCGCGGACACCGTGATGCCCGCACTCCAGCCCAAGACCCAGAAGTACACCGTCAAGGACGAGGATCTGGCCGACCTCGGCGAGGGCAGCAGCCTGGTCGGCGTCAAGGAGAAGCTCACCTACACGGTCCACGATCTGTGGCTCGGGGTGTTCCTGCGTTCGGGCAACGACGCGGTGCATGTGCTCTCCGCGATGTACGGCGGCGTCCCCAAGACCGTCGACGCGATGCAGGCGCACGCCGAGGAATTGCAGGCGCTCGACACCGAGGTGGTCTCGCCCGACGGGTACGACGCGCCCGACCAGGTCTCCAGCGCGTACGACCTGACACTGTTCGCCCGCAGCGGGCTGCAGAAGGCGGACTTCCGGGAGTACTGCTCCACGGCCGAGGCGCAGTTCCCCGGCGCGGAGAAGGACGGGAAGCGCGAGAGCTTCGCCATCCAGAACACCAACAAGCTGCTCACCGGCGCGGGCGGCGTCGACCCGTACAAGGGCATCGCCGGCGTCAAGAACGGCTACACCACGCACGCCGGCAACACCTTCACCGGTGTCGCGGAACGCGACGGCAAGGTGCTGCTCGTCACCGTCATGAACCCGTCGTCCGAAAAGCCCCACGCCGTCTACGAGGAGGCCGCCGGCCTCCTCGACTGGGGCTTCGACGCGAGCGGCAAGGTGACCCCGGTCGGCGAGCTGGTGCCCCCGAAGTCCGCCGACACCAGCACCGGGTCCGGCAAGGGACCCGCGGCCGAGCAGGGGAAGGGCGAGGGCCGCAACGGCCCCGCGCAGTCCGCGAAGGCCACCGCGTCCGAGGGCGGCGGCGGGGGCGGGGGCGGGGGCGCCGGGATCGCGCTGGGCATCGCCGGGGGCGCCCTTGTGCTGCTGGCCGGCGCGGTGTTCCTGGTCAACCGGCGCTGGCCGCTGCCGGCCCTGGTGCGTCGCCTTCCTCGCCGCTGACGACCCCGGACGCCTCGTCCGCGCTGTTCTGCGTCGCCGTCCAGGCGGCGCAGAACAGCAGCAGTTTCGCCGAGAGGTTGATCCACAGCAGCAGCGCGACCGGCACCCCGAAGGCGCCGTACATGCTCTTCGCCGCCACGCCCTTCATGTAGCTGCCGAGCAGCAGCTTGAGCAGTTCGAAGCCGATCGCGCCGATCGCCGCGGCGACCAGCAGCGCGCGCCGCGGGGGCTCGACGCCGGGCAGCAGGGTCAGCAGATAGAGCAGCAGCAGGAATGCGGCGAGCGCGGCCACGACCAGGGTGGCCACCTGGAGCGCCACACCGCCGGCGCCGCGGTCCGAGATGCCGAACAGGTCCGCCGTCCAGCCGACCGCGACCGAGCCGGCCGACGACACGGTGAGCGTCGCGAGCACCGCCCCGCCCAGGCCCAGCAGCAGCCCCGCGTCCTTGAGTTTGCGCAGGACCGGATTGCCCGGGCTCACCCCCAGGTCCCAGACGGCGCGCAGACAGTCCCGCATCGAGCCGATCCAGCCGATGCCGGTGAGGAGCAGCACCGCACCGGCCACCACGCCCACCGTGCCCGCGTGGGCCACCAGGCTCCCGATGCCGAGTTGGTCGGAGATGCCCGGCACCTGCTCGGCCAGCTTGTCCTCGATCTTGTGGAGCTGCTCGGTGGAGAGCAGCGCGGCACCGATCGCCGCGCCGAGCGCGATCAGCGGGAAGAGCGCCAGAAAGCTGATGAAGGTGATCGCGGCGGAGAGCCTGGCCCAATGGACCCGCTCCAGCGTCTCGTAGGAGCGCCAGATGTGCGTCACCATCAGCCGGGAGACGATCGGCCCGATGACGGGGAGGTTCTTCAGCCAGTCCATGACCTACGGCTTACCCTCCCGGGCGCGGAAAACCGGCGCCGGGCCTTGCCGCCGCAGCGCCTGACACCACTTCAATCACCCATACCGGTGAGTGTTGTAACAAATACCTCGAAAGGGTTTTCTCGGGCGATACGGTCACCGTCATGTCCGTCGACACCGTGTCCCTGACCGGCTGGGGCCGCACCGCCCCGACAACCGCCCTGCGATTTTGCCCCCGTTCGTACGAGGAGGCGGCGGCGACGGTACGCGGCTGCGGACCCCGCGGCTCCATCGCCCGGGGCCTCGGCCGGGCGCACGGCGACGCGGCCCAGAACGCGGGCGGCTCCGTCCTCGACATGACCGCGCTGAACCGGATCCGCACCATCGACGCCGGCGCCGGACTCGTGGTCTGCGACGCCGGGGTCAGCCTGCACCGGCTGATGGAAGTCCTGCTGCCGCTCGGCTGGTTCGTCCCCGTCACGCCCACGACCCGCTACGTCACCGTGGGCGGCGCGGTCGGCGCCGACATCCACGGTCACAACCAGCACGTCGCGGGCTCCTTCTCCCGGCACGTCCAGGAGCTGGAGCTGCTGACCGCCGGGGGCGAGATCCGTACGGTCCGGCCCGGCACCGACCTCTTCGACGCGACCGCGGGCGGTCTCGGCCTGACCGGGGTGATCCTCTCGGCCACGCTCCGCTGCCACCGTGTCACCAGCTCGTGGATGTCGGTCGACACCGAACGCGCCGTCGACCTGGACGACCTGCTGGAACGGCTCGTCGCCGGGGACCACCGCTACCGCTACTCGGCCGCCTGGATCGACCTCCACGCCCGCGGCCGGGCCACCGGGCGCTCCGTACTCACCCGGGGGGAGCACGTACCCCGGTACGCACTCCCGGCGCGCGCCCGGCGCACGCCGCTATCGTTCCGCCCTGGTCCGATCCCGGCCGCCCCCGCCCTCGTACCGGAGGCGCTGCTCGGCAGCGCCCCGGCCGCGTTGCTGAGCGAGCTCCGGTACCGCGGCGCGCCCAGGTACCGGATCGGCGAACTCCAGCGGGTCGCCGCGTTCTTCCACCCCCTGGACGGCCTGCCGCACCGGCACCGGGTCCACGGGCGGGCCGGGTCCGTGCGGTACCAGTTCGCCGTCGGCCACGGCCAGGAGGAAACACTGCGCCGGATCGTGCACCGGATCGCCCGGCGACGCTGTCCGGCGACGAACGCCGTGCTCAAACGGTTCGGCGCCGGGGATCCCGGCTGGCTGTCGTTCCCGGTGCCCGGCTGGTCGCTCGCCCTCGGCCTGCCCGCCGCCCTGCCCGGACTGGCCGGGTTCCTGGACTCGCTGGACGAGGAGGTGGCGGCGGCCGGCGGCCGGGTCTGCCTGGCGAAGGACTCCCGGCTCCGGCCGGAGGTGCTGGCCGCGATGTATCCGAGGCTGGCGGACTTCCGGTCGCTGCGCGCCGAGCTGGACCCGGACGGGGCCTTCCGCTCGGACCTGTCGCGCCGCCTGTCGCTCTGACCGCCGCCGCTCTCTCCCCCTCCCCCCACGTCGCAAGGAGTATTCCCGTGAAGGACGCCTTCGGAGCCCCGCAGTCCCTGCTCGTCCTCGGCGGCACGTCGGAGATCGCGCTGGCCACCGCCCGGCGGCTGATCGCCCTGCGGACCCGCACGGTCCGGCTGGCCGGGCGCCCCGGCCCCGCCCTGGACGCGGCCGCCGCCGAACTGCGCGCCCGAGGCGCCGACGTCCGCACCGTCGGCTTCGACGCCCTGGACATCGAGTCGCACGAGAGTGCCCTCGGCAAGATCTTCGCCGAGGGCGACATCGACATGGTGCTGCTCGCCTTCGGCATCACCGGCGACCAGGGGCGCGACGAGGAGGAACCGCTCGCCGCGGCCCGGGTCGCCCAGACCAACTACACCGGCGCCGTCTCCGCCGGGCTGGTGTGCGCCGGCGCACTCCAGGCGCAGGGGCACGGCTCGCTGGTCGTCCTCTCCTCGGTCGCGGGTGAACGAGCCCGCCGCGCCGACTTCATCTACGGGTCCAGCAAGGCGGGCCTGGACGCGTTCACGCAGGGGCTGGGAGACGCGCTGCACGGGACCGGGGTGCATGTGATGGTCGTGCGCCCCGGCGTCGTACGACCGGAGCGGGCGGCAAAGACGGCGCCGGTCGCGGAAACGGTGCCGGCCGGGTCACCGGTGGGAGCCCGGATCGCCGCGGCGCGGTCGGCCTCGGCCCGGTTCGCCTCTGCGCCGCTGGAGGCGCCGGCCCTCACCACGACGCCGGACGCGGTCGCGGAGGCCATCATGACGGGACTGCGGCGGCGCTCGGAGACCGTGTGGGTGCCGGGCTCGCTCCGTGCGGTGATGTCGGCGCTGCGGCACGTGCCGCGACCGCTGTTCCGGCGGCTGCCGATCTGAGACGGAGCCACCGGGAGGCGGTCAGGAGTGCAGGGAGGGCTCGTCCACGGAGGAGCTGCCCTGCGCGGGCACGGCGGGCGCGCAGCCCCCGGCGCCGAACGGGAACTCGTTGATCTTGCGCCAGACGCTGTCCGAGCCCTGCTCGTACAGCGCGAAGGAACCGCAGGTCCAGGCCGCCTCGTAGTCGGCGAGCTCGGCGTACGCCCGGTCCATCGCCTCCTCGGCGATGTCGTGCGCCACGGTCACGTGCGGGTGGTACGGGAACTGGAGCTCGCGCACCAGCGGCCCGGAGGCGTCCCGGACCCGCTTCTGCAGCCAGGTGCAGGCCGAGGCGCCCTCGACGACCTGGACGAAGACGACCGGCGAGAGGGGACGGAAGGTCCCCGTGCCGGACAGCCGCATCGGGAAGGGGCGGCCGCCCGTCGCGATCTGGGCGAGGTGCGCCTCGATCGCGGGCAGGTCGGCCGCCTCGGCCTCGGTCGGCGGGAGAAGGGTGACGTGCGTGGGAATGCCGTACGCGGCAGGGTCCCCGAAGCTCGCGCGCCGCTCCTGGAGCAGGCTGCCGTAGGGCTCCGGGACCGCGATCGAAACGCCGAGCGTTACGGTCCCCACGTCGTCCTCCTCAATGCTCGATGGTCGGTGGCCTGCTTGCGGCCACCCACCGGGTTCAGCTTCCCGTCGCCAGTGTGACGCCTGCGGCAGCGAAACCGCCAGGGTCCTTGGACTCAGTGCTTCGCGGGCAGAAAGCCCATCCGGTCGTACGTCAGGGCCAGGGTCTCGGCCGCGACGGCACGGGCCTTCTCCGCGCCCTTGGCCAGGATCGAGTCCAGCGTCTCCGGGTCGTCCAGGTATTCCTGGGTGCGCGTCCGGAAGGGTGTGACGAACTCGACCACGACCTCGGCGAGGTCGGTCTTGAGCGCACCGTAGCCCTTGCCCTCGTACTTCTGCTCCAGATCCGCGATACCGGTGCCCGTGAGTGTCGAGTAGATAGTCAGAAGATTGCTGACGCCGGGCTTCTCCGCCTGGTCGAAGCGGATGACCGTGTCAGTGTCGGTGACCGCGCTCTTCACCTTCTTGGCGGTGGCCTTCGGCTCGTCCAGAAGGTTGATCAGGCCCTTCGGGGTGGCCGCCGACTTGCTCATCTTCGCCGACGGGTCCTGGAGGTCGTAGATCTTCGCCGTCTCCTTGAGGATGTACGGGTTCGGCACGGTAAACGTTTCGCCATAGGTGCCGTTGAACCGCTCGGCCAGGTCGCGGGTCAGCTCCAGGTGCTGGCGCTGGTCCCCTCCGACCGGAACCTGATCGGCCTGGTACAGCAGGATGTCGGCCACCATCAGCATCGGGTACGTGAAGAGACCGACCGTGGTCCGGTCGGCGCCCTGGTTGGCGGACTTGTCCTTGAACTGCGTCATCCGCGAAGCCTCGCCGAAGCCGGTGAGGCAGTTCATGACCCAGCCGAGCTGGGCGTGCTCGGGGACGTGGCTCTGGACGAAGAGCGTGCAGCGCTCCGGGTCGAGCCCGGCGGCGAGGAGCTGGGCGACGGCGAGCCTGGTGTTCGCGCGCAGCTCCGCGGGGTCCTGCGGGACAGTGATCGCGTGCAGGTCCACAACCATGTAGAAGGCGTCGTGGGTGTCCTGCAGCGCCACCCACTGGCGGACCGCGCCGAGGTAGTTGCCGAGGTGGAACGAGCCTGAGGTGGGCTGGATTCCGGAGAGCACACGGGGGCGTTCAGAGGCCATGGAACTCATTGTCTCAGGTGTGGGCGACTGGCCCCGACCGGCCTGGCGCGCCGGGGAACACAGGTTTCCTCGCCACTGAACCGACCAACGATACAAAGTGGGCACCACCCCCGCCCCCGCCGCACGACGAACGGAGATCCCGTGTCGACCACGGAAACCGCCATCGCCTCCGCCGAGGCGCACAGCGCGCACAACTACCGTCCGCTGCCCGTCGTCGTCGCCACGGCGGACGGGGCCTGGATGACCGATGTCGAGGGCCGCCGCTACCTCGACATGCTCGCCGGCTACTCGGCGCTCAACTTCGGTCACGGCAACCGGCGCCTGATCGACGCGGCCAAGGCGCAGCTGGAGCGGGTGACGCTCACGTCACGTGCTTTCCACCACGACCGGTTCGCCGACTTCTGCACGCAGCTCGCCGAGTTGTGCGGCATGGAGTCGGTGCTGCCGATGAACACGGGCGCCGAGGCCGTGGAGACCGCGGTGAAGACGGCCCGCAAGTGGGGTTACCGGGTGAAGGGCGTCCCGGACGGCATGGCGAAGATCATCGTCGCCGCGAACAACTTCCACGGCCGGACGACCACGATCATCAGCTTCTCCACGGACCCTGAGGCACGCGAGGACTTCGGCCCGTACACGCCGGGGTTCGAGATCGTGCCGTACGGGGATCTCACGGCGCTGCGGGAGGCGATGACCGAGAACACCGTGGCGGTGCTCATGGAGCCGATCCAGGGCGAGGCCGGGGTGCTGGTGCCGCCGCCCGGCTATCTCCCCAAGCTGCGGGAGCTGACCCGCGAGCGGAACGTGCTGTTCATCGCGGACGAGATCCAGTCGGGCCTGGGCCGCACCGGCCGGACCTTCGCCTGCGAGCACGAGGGCGTGGTGCCGGACATGTACGTGCTCGGCAAGGCGCTGGGCGGTGGTGTGGTGCCGGTGTCGGCGGTGGTCTCGTCGCAGGAGGTGCTCGGGGTGTTCCGGCCCGGTGAGCACGGTTCGACCTTCGGCGGCAATCCGCTCGCCTGCGCGGTCGCGCTGGAGGTCATCGCGATGCTGCGGACCGGCGAGTTCCAGCAGCGGGCGACCGAGCTGGGCGAACACCTGCACCAGGAGCTCGGGCTGCTGGTGGGCGGCGGTGCGGTGGAGGAGGTGCGCGGCCGGGGGCTGTGGGCGGGGGTCGACATCGCCCCGGGCCGCGGCACCGGCCGGGAGATCTCCGAGAAGCTCATGGAGCGCGGGGTGCTGGTCAAGGACACCCATGGCTCGACGATCCGGATCGCGCCGCCGCTGGTGATCAGCAAGGAGGACCTGGACTGGGGCCTGGAACAGCTCCGGGCCGTCCTGCGCGGCTGAGCCTCCGGGCGGCCGGGCGGGCCCCGGGCCCGTCCGGCAGGCTCGGGGCCGCCCTGGCAGACTCCGCACCGTGAGACCCGACCTGACACTGCTGCGGGAACTGATCGAAGCATCACCGGGGTTCGGCCGCGGGCGCGCGGGCGCCGTACCGGAACCCCTGATCCGCGAGGCCGAGGCACGGGTAGGCCCGCTGCCGCCCTCGTACCGGTGGTGGCTGGCCGAGTACGGCCACGGCCGGGCCGGGCACGCGGACATCGCGACGGTCGGGCCCGCAGGGTCCGCCGACGACATGTACGAGGCCGTCACCGCCGGGTGGCGACTGGAAGGCGACCGGCTCTGCTTCGCCATGGAGCCGGACTGCGGCGACGGCTACCACTTCGTCCTCGGCCGGACCGGCGAGGCCGGGGACGGGACCGGGACCGGGGCCGGGGAGTACCCGGTGGTGCGCCGTGACGGTACGGACGGCTGCGAGTACCCGGTGGCGGAGTCCTTCGCCGGGTTCCTGACCGTCCGGGCGGCCCGGTCGCGCGGGCTGCGGGACGGGCCCAATCCCGCGGTCGCCCGGCTGTGGCGGTCGACGCCGGGCGTGCTGCTCGACAACGGCGTGCACATCTACGGTCCGCACCTGATCCAGGAACGCAACGAGACCTTCGAGGTGCCCCGGTACGCGCCCGGCTGGGTGCTGGTCGGGGACGACAGCGGGGGCGACGGGCTCCTCATGCGCCGCCACGGCCGCGACCGCGCCTGCGTCCACCGGCTCGGCCTGGGCGCGGTCCGCGAGGACGTCGCGGCGGAGGGCCGGTGGGTCACGGACGATCTGCTCGGCTGGCTGCGCGCGGGCGCGCCCCTGCCGGGCTGAGGAGCCGAAACCGCCATGGTCGGCCGCGGACCCGCTGGAGCTTCCGCCCGGCACCTCACCTTCACCGTGCCTTGCCTTGCCGTTCTTGCACTCTTGACCCCCTCCCCCGCATGAGTACAGGGGATTCTCTCCCTGGCGTCCGCGCGTGCGGTGCGCCTCGAGTCGGGTTCCTGGTTCCTCCCCGTCGACGGGCGATTCATCAAGCTGATCACGGATCAAACCGCCGCGGGTTGCGGCCGAAAGCGGATCACTGAACGTCCGCAAGTAGAGTCCTCGACGTGCTCCTCGGGATGATCTGCGCACTCGGCGCCGCCGTCTGCTTCGGCACCGCCTCGGTCCTCCAGGCCGTCGCCGCGCGGGCCGCCGCCGAGCCGGGGTCGGGCGCGGGGGTCGATCCGGCGCTGCTGCTGCGCGCCCTGCGCCAGTGGCGGTACGCCGGCGGACTCGCCCTGGACGGCTGCGGTTTCGTCCTCCAGATCATCGCCCTGCGGTCCCTGCCGATCTACGCGGTCGGCGCCGCCCTGGCCGCGAGCCTCGCGGTGACGGCGGTGGTCGCCGCGCGGCTCCTCGGGGTGCGGCTGAGCGGCGTCGAGTGGACCGCGGTCGGCGTCGTCTGCGCCGGGCTCGGCATGCTGGGGCTCGCGTCCGGCGGCGAGGGCCACGGGAGCGGTTCCGCCGCCCTGGCCTGGTCGATGCTGGGGATCGCCCTGGGCATCCTGCTGATCGGCACGGCGGCCGGCCGCCTCCCCGAGCGGCCGCGGGCGCTCGTGCTGGGGCTCGGCGCCGGATGCGGCTTCGGGGTGGTGGAGGTCACGGTCCGGCTGATCGACGACGTGTCCCCGGCGGCGCTGCTCGCCGACCCGGCCGTGTACGCGCTGCTGCTGGGCGGCGGTTCGGCGTTCCTGCTGCTCACCTCGGCCCTGCAGCGTGGTTCGGTGACGACGGCGACGGCCGGCATGGTGCTCGGCGAGACGGTCGGTCCGGCGCTGGTCGGCGTCGTCTGGCTCGGCGACCGCACCCGCGAGGGCCTGGAGTGGGTGGCGGTCGCCGGTTTCGTGGTGGCGGTGGCGGGCGCACTGGCCCTGGCCCGCTTCGGCGAGGCCCCGGCACGGACCCCGGGTCCGGCAGCGGGCGCGGCCGAGCGGGGCCGCTGCGGGAAATGACCCGCACCGGATGCCCGGCGGGCCGGGCCGCGCCGTAAGCTGGCCTTCCATGGCAATTGGCACCGCGCTGTGGTCCTTCGCCCTCGTGGTAGGGCTTCTCACTCTCACTCCCGGACTCGACACCGCTCTGATCCTGCGCACCTCGGCCCTCGGCCGGCGCAGAAGAGCGTGGGGCGTCGTCCTCGGAATCCAGTCCGGCACCCTGCTGTGGGGCGCGCTCACCTCGCTCGGGGTCACCGCACTCTTCACGGCCTCCCATCTCGCCTATGTGACGTTGCGCTGGGCCGGCGCGGCATACCTGGTCTGGACGGGCCTGCGCATGCTCCGCGACACCTTCCGCGGGCTGCCCGCCGACGGCACGGACGAATCCGTCCTCCCGGCCGGCACGGACTCGTTCGCCGGCGGATGGCGGCAGGGGGTCCTCACCAATCTGCTCAACCCGAAGATGGGCGCCTTCTACGTCGCCGTCCTGCCCCAGTTCATCCCGGCCGGCACCAGCCACTTCACCATGGGCCTCCTGCTCACCTCCGTACACATCCTGATGGGCCTGGTGTGGTCGGCCGTGCTCGTCGGCTTCGCCCGCGTGCTGCACGGCCGGCTCCGCAGACCGCAGGCCCGCCGGGTGCTCGACCGGATCACCGGGACCGTCATCGCCGCCTTCGGTGTCCGGCTGGCGCTCGGCGACTGAGCTCCTTGGCGGCCGGGCATCCCGCCCCGTCGCCCGGAGTCCGTCGGGCGGCCGGAGGTCACCCGGCGGACTCCCGGGGCAGCACCCGGCAGAGCGCGTCCAGCGCACCCGACCAGGCGCTGTCGGTGGGCGTCCCGTAGCCGATGACCAGCGCGTCGCGTCCCGGCGCCGCGTCCGGGTGCCGGAAGCGCGAGATCCCCTCCAGCGCCAGGCCCTGCCAGGCCGCCGCCCTGAGCACCGACGGCTCGGTGCCCTCGGGCAGTTCGAGCACGGCGTGCAGCCCGGCCGCGATGCCGCTGACCCGGACACCCGGGGCCCGTTCCGCCAGTGCCGCGACGAGCTGGTCGCGGCGGTGCCGGTAGCGCAGCCGCATCGAGCGCACATGACGGTCGTACGCACCCGACCCGATGAACTCCGCGAGCGTCAGCTGGTCCAGCGCGCTCGACGACCAGTCGCTCGCTCCTTTGACCTCGCACACCTCCCCCACCAGCGCCTCCGGCAGCACCATCCACCCCAGCCGCAGCCCGGGTGCCAGCGATTTGCTCGTCGTGCCCAGGTGCACCACGCGTTCGGGGTCGAGGCCCTGGAGCGCGCCCACCGGCTGCCGGTCGTAGCGGAACTCGCCGTCGTAGTCGTCCTCCAGGATCAGCCCGCCCGTGCCGCGCGCCCAGTCCACGGCCGCGGCCCGCCGGTCGGGGTGGAGCGGCACCCCTGTGGGGAACTGGTGCGCGGGCGTCATCAGGACCGCGCCCACGCCCCGCATCCCGGCCAGCTCACCGGTCCGCGCCCCGAGCGGGTCGACCGGCAGGCAGGGCAGCCGCAGCCCGGCGTCCGCGAGCAGGTTCCGGTGGATGTCCAGCCCGTACGACTCGACGGCCGCCTCCCGCACCCGCCGCTTGCGCAGCACCGGCCCCATCAGCTTCAGCGCGTGCGCGAAGCCGGCGCAGATCATGATCCGCTCCGGGTCCGCGTACACACCGCGGGCCCGTGCCAGATAGCCGGCGAGCACGGTGCGCAGTTCGATGCGCCCGCGCGGATCCCCGTACCCGAACGCGTCGTTCGGCGCCGCCGTCAGGGCGCGCCGGGACGCCTTGAGCCAGTCGGCGCGCGGGAACGTCGAGAGGTCGGGCGAGCCGCCCAGCAGGTTGTGGACCGGCCGGGACCGGGCCGCGCGGGCCCGCACGGCCCGGGTGGACGGCCGGCGCGGCTCGGCCCGCTGCGCCACCCGGGTGCCCGAGCCCTGCCGGGCGGTGAGCCAGCCCTCCGCGACCAGTTCGGCGTAGGCGTCGGCGACGGTGTTCCGGGCGATGCCCAGGTCGGCGGCGAGGCTGCGGGACGACGGCAGCCGGGTGCCGGGCGTCAGGCGCCCCGTCCGTACGGCCTCGCGCAGCGCGTCCATGAGCCCGGCCCGCAGTCCTGCCGCACCGGTCGTCTCAAGATGCAGGTCGGCACCGAAAGTGGCCCATGAATCCGTCATGGGAATGGACCATACCCGTGCGCCACCCACCCCGTAACGTCGTACCCATGACGACGAACGAGCACAGCCACCCGACCTCCGAGCTCACCTCCGAGCACACCCCCCGCCTGCAGAACTGGGCCGGGCTCGCCCCCGATGTCTACAAGGCGATGGTCCGGCTGGACGCGGCGTCCCGTAAGGGCCTCGACCCGGTCATCGGGGAGCTGGTGAAGATCCGCGCCTCGCAGCTGAACCACTGCGCGTTCTGCCTGGACATGCACACCAAGGACGCGCTCGCGGCCGGTGAGTCCGTCCAGCGGATCGTCCAGCTCAGCGCCTGGGAGGAGTCGCAGCACTTCTACACGCCCAAGGAGATCGCGGCCATCGAGCTGACCGAGGCCGTGACGGTGCTGACCGACGGTTTCGTGCCGGACGAGGTGTGGGAGAAGGCGGCGAAGCACTTCGACGAGACGGAGCTCGCCCATCTCGTCGCCGCGATCACGACGATCAACGCCTGGAACCGCTTCGCCGTGACCACCCGCATGGTCCCCGGTCACTACCAGCCGGGCGACATCAAGCACTGACACCCCGCAGGCCCAGACACGCACCGCCACTGCCCCGACCCACCTCCAGGAGCCCCGCGTGACCGCATCCGTCCTCCGCGCCCTGCATCACGACCGCGCCCCCGGCGACCCACTGGTCGTCCCCGGCCCGTGGGACGCGGCGAGTGCGCGCGTCTTCGTCGAGGCGGGCTTCCCGGCGCTCGCCACCCCGAGCGCCGGGGTCGCGGCCTCGCTCGGTCACGAGGACGGGGCGACGCCCGCCGACGAGATGTTCGCGGCCGTGGCCCGGATCGTGCGGGCCGTCCCGGCCTCCGTGCCCGTCTCGGCGGACATCGAGGCGGGGTACGGACTGGACCCGCGGGAGCTGGTGGAGCGGCTCCTCGGCACCGGGGCGGTCGGCTGCAATCTGGAGGACTCGGCCGACGGCACCCTCCTCGACGCCCAGCGGCAGGCGGACCGGCTCGCGCAGGTGCGGGCGGTGGCGGGCGACGCGCTCTTCATCAACGCCCGCGTCGACACCTACGTCCGGGGCGTCCCCGAGGGCACCGACCAGGAGGCGGAGACGGTCCGCCGCGCACTGCTGTACGTGGCGGCGGGCGCGGACTGCGTCTACCCGATCATGGCCCCGCCCCAGGCGCTGCCCGCCCTGGCCGCCGCCGTCCCGGCCCCGCTCAACGCCCTGGCCCGCCCCGACGGCCCGGCCCCGCGCCGGCTCGGCGAGCTGGGCGCCACCCGGATCACCTTCGGCCCCGGGCTGCAGCGCCGGACCATGGCGGCGCTGCGCGAGAACGCGGACGCGCTGCGGAAGAACTGAGCGTACGGAGCCGATCTCTCAGGCCCGTCTGCCGCCGAAGGCCGCCAGGGTCCGTTCCAGCATCGGCATGGCCCGGACCACCCGGCGGGAACGGATCAGGGCGTCCCAGGCGGGCTCGAACTTCTTCCAGCCGCCCGAGTACGCCAGGTGCCTGAGCCGTTCGTGCGTGCCCGGCTGGGCGGCCGCCCCGCGCCAGATGTTGGACCACCGGTAGAAGTCCCGGTACGCCCGCCAGTACCCGTCCTCCAGCTGGCGCGGCGTCATGCCCTTCGGGCGGTAGACGACATGGCGGGTGTCGTAGAGGTCCCAGTCCCGGTGGACGATCCGGTCCTCGGCCTCCATCTGTTTCCACAGACCGGTGGAGGGATACGGCGTCATGATGTGGAACGTGGCCGTCTCGATGCCCTGCTCGACGGCCCACTCCACCGTACGGTCGAAGACGTCCGGGCCGTCGTGGTCGAGCCCGAAGACGAAGCTGGCGTTGACCATGACCCCGGCGTCGTGGAGCCGGCGGACGGCGGCCGCGTAGTCCTTGCCGATGTTCTGGTCCTTGCGCCGCTCGGCGAGGTTCGCGCTGTTGACGGTCTCGAAGCCGACGAACAGGCTGCGCAGCCCCGCGTCCACGGCCCGCTCCAGCAGATCCGGCTGGAGCACGGACTTCACGGTGCCGGCGGCCTGCCAGATCCGCCCCGTGCCGGCCATCCCGTCGAAGAGCGCCTCGGCGAAGCGCCTGTTGCCGAGCAGATGGTCGTCGAGGAAGTACAGGTGCCTGCCGGGCAGCCGCTCGATCTCGGCGAGCGCGTCGTCCACGGCCTGGGTGTAGAAGGACTTCCCGCCCTCGAAAAAGGCATCTTTGTAACAGAAGTCGCAGTGGTGCGGGCAGCCGCGCGAGACGACGATCGAGTTCGGTACGAGATACAGCTGCCGCTTGATCAGGTCGCGCCGCACGGGCGGCAGCCCGGCCAGGGTGCGCAGCTTCGAGTCGTACCGGCGGGCCGGCGCCCCGTCGCGGAACTCCTTGAGGAACAGCGGCCAGGTGTCCTCGCCCGGCCCGGTGAAGATCGTGTCGGCGTGGGCCGCGGCCTCGTCCGGGAGCGAGGTCACATGGAGGCCGCCCATGGCGACGTGGACGCCCCGGGCACGGAAGTGGTCGGCGATCTCGTAGCCGCGTCGGGCGGAGGTGATGTATGGCTGGACGACGAGCAGGTCGGGGGTGTCGAGCGCCTCGATGTCCACCCGTTCGACATGCTCGTCGAGGAGCGTCACCTCGTCGTCCGGGTCGAGATACCCGGCGAGGGTCGCCAGGCCGAGCGGCGGGAAGAGCGAGTACTTGATGGGGCGGAACAGCGGGCTGGTCGCCTCGGTCAGTGCCGGAAGGATCATCGTCACGCGCATGACAGCGCAGACTCGCGCAGTGGTGCGGTCAGTTCCCCGCCGGCGCCGCCCGGACACGCCACCGCCCCCGGCAGCGGGTGCGGCCGGGGGCGGTGGGGTGCGCCTGGAGTGGCGTACGGGTCAGGCAGATCCGATCAGACCGGATCGGGTCAGATCAGGCCGAGCTCGCGAACGGCGTCGCGCTCCTCGGTGAGCTCCTTCACCGAGGCGTCGATGCGCTTGCGGGAGAACTCGTTGATGTCCAGGCCCTGGACGATCTCGTACTTGCCGTCCTTGACGGTGACCGGGAAGGAGGAGATGAGGCCCTCGGGGACGCCGTAGGAGCCGTCCGACGGGATGCCCATCGAGGTCCAGTCGCCCTCGGCGGTGCCGTTGACCCAGGTGTGCACGTGGTCGATGGCGGCGTTGGCGGCCGAGGCGGCCGAGGACGCGCCACGGGCCTCGATGATCGCGGCGCCGCGCTTGGCGACGGTCGGGATGAAGGTGTCGGCCAGCCACGTCTCGTCGTTGACGACCTCGGCGGCGTTCTTGCCCGCGATCTCCGCGTGGAAGATGTCCGGGTACTGGGTCGCCGAGTGGTTGCCCCAGATGGTCAGGCGCTTGATGTCGGAGACCGTGGTGCCGGTCTTCTTCGCCAGCTGCGTCAGCGCCCGGTTGTGGTCCAGACGGGTCATCGCGGTGAAGCGCTCGGCCGGTACGTCCGGGGCCGAGGCCTGCGCGATGAGCGCGTTGGTGTTGGCCGGGTTGCCGACGACGAGGACCTTGATGTCGTCCGCGGCGTTGTCGTTGATGGCCTTGCCCTGCGGCTTGAAGATGCCGCCGTTGGCGGAGAGCAGGTCGCCGCGCTCCATGCCCTTGGTGCGCGGGCGGGCGCCGACCAGCAGGGCGACGTTGGCACCGTCGAACGCCTTGTTGGCGTCGTCGGTGATCTCGATGCCGCGCAGCAGCGGGAAGGCGCAGTCGTCGAGCTCCATGGCGGTGCCCTCGGCGGCCTTCAGGGCCGGAGTGATCTCCAGGAGGCGCAGGTTGACCGGCACGTCCGGGCCGAGCAGGTGGCCGGAGGCGATGCGGAAGAGCAGCGCGTAGCCGATCTGGCCGGCTGCGCCGGTCACGGTGACATTCACGGGAGTGCGGGTCATGGCGATCTCCGTTAGACAGCTGGCGGTGGGGGTCCCTGCCCCTGGTGCTGGATATCCCTCGCCATCTGAATCTTGATGTGAAGAGATATCCAGCGATCAGGCTATCCGACCCGGAACCTCCCGGCGGCCCTGCCCCCTGTGGCACCGCACACAACCCGTCACACAGCGCTCACCCGGCCGAATCCCGGTCACCTGTGCCGGTCGAGGGGTCGTCGGTGCGGGGCGCACAGGGGGACTCGGAACCTCGCCCCCGATTGCCGCGCGCCCCCGCTCCGAGCCCCGTTCCACGCCCTCGGGCCGGGGCTCCGTTGCCGGACGATCACACGGTGGCGGAATGGTCACTTCCGTGCCACAGGCGACAGGCATCCCTTGAACCGTCTCACCCCGTCGACCAGGCTGAATTCCGGCCGGGGCAAGGCCGCTCAAGTCACCGCGTTCCGGAGCGTTCACGTTCCGGCGGGCCCCGGTACCGGTGTCCGTCCCCCCTCGGGGGAGGGGACGGACACCGCCTTTTCCGCGAGCACGGCGGACCCGCGAGCGCGACGGACCGCGGGCTCAGCGGATGGTGAAGTGGACCGCCTGCTCCAGGAACGGAATGTCCAGCCACGGCTTGGGCTGCGCCACCAGCGCGAGCATCACGATGAGGAAGCCAAGCAGCCCGTAGGTCACCAGGTCGGTGAAGCGGGAACGTACCGCCAACATGCCCACCGACGGCACCACGAGCCGCAGCACGGCACCCCCGATGAGGGCCGCGCCGATCAGCATCGTGCCGACCCGGAAGGCCTCCGCGAACGGGTCGACGGCCACGATCAGCAGCCCGATCCCAGCCGTGCAGAGCACGGCGAGCAGCGGCCACTGACGGGCCGGGGCGGGCGCGTCCCCGGACGCGGCCCTGCCCCCGCCCTCGGGGCGTGCGGTGTCCCGGGTGAGCGACGGGAAGCGCCGCGAAGGACGCGGGCCGGTGCCCGTACCGCCGTCGCCATCGCCATCGCCCGCACCTTCACGCGCGTCGCCGTCACGGGTCGCGGCCTGGTCCGGTGCGGCCCCGTCCGCCGTCCTCTCACCTGTGCCCGGCGCGTCCGCGCGGGACGGCGCCTCGGACGTGCCGTCCGCCGAGGCGGACGGGTCGGCCGGACTCGTACCAGCACCCATGGGGTTCCCTCCGGATCGGGTCGGCCGGCTCAGACGGCCGCGGCCGCGTTGCGCTCGGCCGCCTCGACCACGTTGACGAGCAGCTGGGCGCGGGTCATCGGGCCGACACCGCCCGGGTTCGGGGAGAGCCAGGCAGCGACTTCGGCCACGCCCGGGTGGACGTCCCCGACGATCTTGCCGTTCTCGTCCCGGCTGACGCCGACGTCGAGCACGGCAGCGCCCGGCTTCACGTCCTCGGGCTTGATGATGTGCGGCACCCCGGCGGCGGCGACGATGATGTCGGCCTGCTTGAGCTGGACGGAGAGGTCACGCGTACCGGTGTGGCACTGGGTGACGGTGGCGTTCTCGGACTTACGGGTCAGCAGCAGCGGGATGGAACGGCCGATGGTGACACCGCGGCCGACGACCACGACGTGCGCCCCGTTGATCTCCACGCCGTGGTGGCGGAGCAGCTGGACGACACCCTGCGGGGTGCAGGGCAGCGGGCCCGTCTCGTTCAGCACGAGGCGGCCGAGGTTCATCGGGTGGAGGCCGTCGGCGTCCTTGGCCGGGTCCATCAGCTCCAGGACGCGGTTGGTGTCGATCCCCTTGGGGAGGGGCAGCTGCACGATGTAACCGGTGCACTCGGGGTTGGCGTTGAGCTCCCGTACGACGTCCTCGATCTCCTCCTGGGTGGCGGTGTCGGGGAGTTCGCGCTGGATGGAGGCGATGCCGACCTGCGCACAGTCGCGGTGCTTGCCGTTCACGTACCACCGGCTGCCCGGGTCGTCCCCGACGAGCAGGGTTCCCAGGCCAGGGGTGATGCCCTGTGCCTTGAGGGCCGCCACGCGGACGGTGAGATCGGACTTGATCGCGGCTGCGGTGGCCTTGCCATCGAGAATCTGGGCAGTCATGTCCCCATACTCGCGGATGACCCCGCCCGCATACCAATTCAGGCCGCAGGCGGTGGCTCGATGTTGCACTTGCGCAACAACCACCGTCACGGCTGGACAAACTTACATTGCGCTTATAACGATTATGGCCGCAGTGCCGCAGAAGTACCGGGGGGCGGACCACTGACTCTTCTTTCCTCCGTGCGGCCGCATCGTCCCCGCACGCACGTTGGAGGAACGCCCAGATGAGTTTCGGCGACCCGAACCAGAATCCGAACAACCCGTACGGCCAGCAGCCGGGCCAGCCGCCGCAGGGCCAGCCCGGTTACGGCTACCCGCAGGCACCGCAGGGCGTACCGCAGCAGGGCCAGCCGGGCTACGGCTACCCGCAGCAGCCGGGCCAGCCGCAGGGCTACCCGCCCCAGCAGCCGGGCGGCACCCTCCAGGCCAACAACGGCTACATCAACGTCGCGGGCCTCGGCACCGTCGAACTCGCCACGATGGGGCGTCGCCTGGGCGCGCGTGCGCTGGACGGTGTCGCGTACGGCATCCTCTACATGATCTTCTCGGCGATCGGCATCGCGGGCCTCGTGGGCGCCTCGAAGTCCATCGACGACTGCAGCGGCTACACGTACGGCACCGACTCCTACAACACCTGCGTGAACGACGCGGCCAATGCCAGCGTCGGCATGCTCGCGGGCTTCTTCGGCTTCATCGCCGTGTTCGCGCTGATCGCGCTGCTCTACGAGTGGCTGATGGTCTCCATCTGGGGCGCCACGCTCGGCAAGATGGTCCTCAACGTCAAGGTCGTCAAGGAGAGCACCGGCCAGGCCCCCGGTCTGGGTGCGGGCTTCATCCGCTGGATCATCCCGATGGTCGGCTCGCTCTTCTGCGGTCTGGGCACGCTGCTGGTCTACCTCTCGCCCTTCTTCGACAACTCGGGCAAGCTCCAGGGCTGGCACGACCGCGCGGGCAGCACGATAGTCATCAAGACGAAGTGAGCATGCTGAGGGTGTAACACCCTCACCGCATCCCGAAGGCCGCCAATCCCCCGCTCATTCCGGGGAGTTGGCGGCCTTCCGTCTTACCCGGGCAGCCCGGGTGCGACGCGTATCAGTGGAAGAAGTGGCGCGTACCCGTGAAGTACATCGTCACGCCCGCCTTCTTCGCGGCCTCGACGACCAGCTCGTCACGGACCGAACCGCCGGGCTGGGCCACGGCCTTGATGCCCGCGGCGGTCAGGATCTCCAGCCCGTCCGGGAACGGGAAGAACGCGTCGGAGGCGGCGTACGAACCGCGCGCCCGCTCCTCGCCCGCCCGCTCGACGGCCAGCTTCGCGGAGTCGACGCGGTTGACCTGGCCCATGCCGACGCCGACCGAGGCGCCGTCCTTGGCGAGCAGGATCGCGTTGGACTTGACCGCGCGGCAGGCCTTCCACGCGAAGGCGAGTTCCTTCAGCTCGTCCTCGGTCAGGGCCTCGCCGGTGGCGAGGGTCCAGTTGGCCGGGTCGTCGCCGTCGGCCTGGAGGCGGTCGGTGACCTGGAGCAGCGCGCCGCCGTCGATGGGCTTGACCTCGACCGGGGCGGTCGGGGCGTCGGGGCAGCGCAGCACGCGGATGTTCTTCTTGCGGGCCAGGACCTCGACCGCGCCGTCCTCGTACGCCGGGGCGACGATGACCTCGGTGAAGATCTCCGCGACCTGCTCGGCCATGGCGACGGTCACCGGACGGTTGACGGCGATGACACCGCCGAAGGCCGACAGCGGGTCGCAGGCGTGCGCGTTGCGGTGCGCCTCGGCGACGTCGTCGGCGATCGCGATGCCGCACGGGTTGGCGTGCTTGATGATCGCGACGCACGGCTCGGCGTGGTCGTACGCGGCCCGGCGCGCGGCGTCGGTGTCCGTGTAGTTGTTGTACGACATCTCCTTGCCGTGCAGCTGCTCCGCCTCGGCCAGGCCGCCGGTGCCGGACGTGTAGAGCGCGGCGGGCTGGTGCGGGTTCTCGCCGTAGCGCAGGACGTTCTTGCGCTCGTACGTCGCACCGAAGAAGTCGGGGAAGCCCGAGTCGTCGGCGGCGGCGTAGTCGTCGGCGAACCAGGAGGCCACGGCCACGTCGTACGCGGCGGTGTGCTGGAACGCCTCGGCGGCCAGGCGCTTACGGGCGGTCAGGTCGAAGCCGCCCGCCTTGACCGCGGCGAGGACGTCGGCGTACCGCTCGGGGCTGGTCACGACGGCCACGGACGGGTGGTTCTTGGCGGCGGCGCGGACCATGGACGGGCCGCCGATGTCGATCTGCTCCACGCACTCGTCGGCCGAGGCGCCGGAGGCGACGGTCTCCTTGAACGGGTAGAGGTTGACGACCACCAGGTCGAACGGCTCCACGCCCAGCTCGGCGAGCTGCTCGCGGTGGGCGTCCAGACGGAGGTCGGCGAGGATGCCTGCGTGGACGCGGGGGTGCAGCGTCTTGACGCGGCCGTCGAGGCACTCGGGGAAGCCGGTGAGCTCCTCGACCTTGGTGACCGGCACCCCGGCGGCGGCGATCCTCCCGGCGGTGGAGCCGGTGGAGACCAGCTCGACACCGGCCTCGTGCAGACCGCGGGCGAGGTCTTCGAGCCCCGTCTTGTCGTAGACACTGACCAGGGCGCGGCGGATGGGCTTATTCACCGACATGACCGAGATGAACCTTTCGTCCCTCAATGCGATAGCCGTCACGGGCGAGCCGCCCCACGGCCTCGACGAGCAGCTTGCGCTCGACTTTCTTGATGCGTTCATGGAGGGCCTCTTCGCCCTCCGCCGTGTCCTCTTCGGTCACCTCGACCACGCCCTGCGCGATGATCGGACCGGTGTCGACGCCGTCGTCGACGAAGTGGACGGTGCACCCGGTGACCTTCACGCCGTACGCGAGCGCGTCGCGCACTCCGTGGGCACCGGGAAAGCTGGGAAGCAGGGCGGGGTGGGTGTTGATGAACCGGCCGCCGAACCGGGCGAGGAACTCCTTGCCCACGATCTTCATGAATCCGGCGGACACCACGAGGTCGGGGCGGTGCTCGGCCGTCGCGGCCGCGAGCGCCGCGTCCCACTCCTCGCGGGTGGCGTGGTCCTTGACCCGGCACACGAAGGTCGGCAGTCCGGCGCGCTCCGCACGTTCCAGCCCGACGATGCCGGGGCGGTCGGCGCCGACCGCGACGATCCGTGCGCCGAAGCCCTCGGGATCGTCACCGATGGCGTCGAGCAGGGCTTGAAGGTTCGTGCCTGAACCGGAGACCAGTACGACCAGGCGCACCGGAGCGGCTGAGGGGGGCGGGGAGGCCACTGCTGGGCCCTTTCTCGCGTGGTGGTTCTCGCATGGTGGAGCAGAGCGACGCTGAATTTGTATGGTCGTACGAAAGAACTGAGCCCCTCGATACGGGGAACTCTACGAACCAGCCGACCGTCAGCAACGATACCGGCACCTCGGAGGACCCCCACGGGACGGGGGTGGACGGCGGTCGGCCGGACTCCGGGGAGGAACGGCGGGCCCGGGGAACGGATATCGGCCGTTCGGGCCCCGCTCCCAGCTTTCGGCCGCTCCTGGGCGGGAGGTAGCGTCAGGGACAGCGAACCGTCCACAGGGCGGAAATGACGAGATGGGGAAGACGTTCACCACATGCCGGACCGACGCCGCCGCACCGCCTTCCGCCACCCGCTGCCCGAGCGGGCCTCACTGCTGATGCGAGAACGCCAGTCCCCCACGGGCTCCTCCTCTTCTTCCGGCGCGTCCGGGGCGTCCGGGACCTCCGGCCAGGCGGACGAGAACCCGTTCGCCGCTCCGCCCGAGAACCGGCCCGACCAGCCCTGGCAGCCCCGCCGCCCCTCGAACACCGGAAACGGGAACGGGGGCGGCAACGGGGACGACTCCTCCGAGGGCGGCTCCTCCGAAGACCGGCCCGCCTGGGGCGGCCAGTGGAGCAGCCGGCAGCCCGGCCGCCAGAGCGGCGGCTTCGGCGGCCGCCCCGGGGGCCAGGGCGGTTCGAACGGCCAGGGCGGGCCCGAAGGCAGCCCCGGCGGGCTGCGCTGGGACCCGACCGACCCCGCCCAGCGCCGCGCTCGTTACGCCCTGCTCGGCGGCATGTGGGCCTTCTTCTTCGCCCTCTTCGACCTGCCCGAGGTCGCCCTGCTGCTCGGCGCGCTCTCCGTGTACTGGGCGATCAGCTCGCTCCGGGCGAAGCCGAGGAGCGCCTCCGCCACGGCGGCCGACGGCTCCGGCCGGGCGTCGGACCCGGCTCGGGCATCCGGTCCGGACCGGGCGACCGGTGCCGCCGCTGCCGGGCGGGCTCCGGCGGCCGGCTCCGCGCCCGGTGCGCCCGCCACTCCCGGTGGCCGGCAGCAGACCACGGCCGCGGTCAGCGGCCTGGTGACGGCGCTGCTCGCGCTCTCGATCGTCGCGACGACCTACACCATGCAGCTGGTCTACCGCGACTACTACACCTGCGTGAACGACGCCCTGACCAAGACCGGTCAGCTGTCCTGCAACGACCTGCTGCCGAAGCCGCTGGAACCCTTCTTCGGCGTCAAGAGCTAGGGACTCGCGCCCCGGGCGTCTCAGGTGTTTCCGGACGGTCCGGCCTCTCCAGGCCGGGCCGTTCGCTCGTGCCAGGGGTCGGTCGGCAGGAAATCGTACGGTACGAAGAGCTCGTCCTCGTCCGTGTCCGCGTCCGGAACGGACATGCGGGCGGCGGGCTGCGCGGACGCCGACGGAGCCGATGGCGCTGCGACGGGCGTGGACCGGGAAGGGCTTACGGACGCGGCGTCTGACTCGCCGCCCTGTCCCGGCACCGACTCCGGAACCGGAACCGTTTGCGGCACCGGCTTCCCGGCTTCCCGGCCCTTCTCCCCCTCCACCGCTCCCGCCTTCGCCTTCCTCCGTACCGCGCCCGTGAGCCACCCCCACGTGCCCGCGCCGCGCTCCCGCAGCCGCCAGGACCGGAACAGCAGCGCACCGGGAACGCCGATCAGTGCCGTCCACAGCAGGGCCGCCGCACCCGTGAGCCACCACACCGGCCCGAACTCCGCCAGCGCCCGGGTACCGAGCGGCCCCCCGGCAGCCGCGGCGAGCACCGCCGTACCGGCCCCGCACCCCACCGCGGCCAGGGCGGCCGTCAGCGCGGTCTCCCGCAGGCTCCAGGCGCCCTCCGGTGCGGCGTGCGCGGGCGCGGCCCGCCGCACCGTGAACCAGGCGATCGTCATCCCGGCCGCGACCGGAACCGCGGCGGCCGACCAGTTCAGGGCCGTTCCCGGGCCCGCGGCGGGCAGCGCGGCGAGCAACGGGAAGCCGGGCAGCGCCGGGCGCCCCGAGAAGGCGAGCGGGGTGACCGTGGACGCCGTACCGAGGGCGAAGCCCGGCCCGAGCCCGTACGCCGCACCCCATACCGCCGCATTCGGCACCAGTACCAGCGCGAGCAGGAAGACCGAGGCCCGGCCCGCCCGGTCGCCCGAGAGCTGGACGAACGACTGCTGGGCGTGGTGGGCATGCCACACCAGCGCCACCGCGACGAGCAGCGCCCCGCCGCCGAGCAGCACCGTCACTCCAGCGGCCGCCGCCCGCCAGGCCGTCCCCGCGTGCTCCCGGAACCGGCCGCGTGCCAGCGCCTCGTGCAGGCTCACCGGCGCCCAGGACGGCAGCGGCCCGACCGGCCGCCCGGCCGCCGTCCAGATCCCGGCCGCCGCCGCGCCCGCCACCACAATGGCCGACGGGAAGAGCAGCGACGGCGGGTGCACGGACAGCGAACCGTCCCACCCGTAGTACGCGACAGCCGCTCCGACCAGCAGATATCCGGTGACGACCATGCCGAACGCCCCCGCCGCCGAGGGGACCGGGCGCCCTTCCTCCGGCACCAGGAGGTCCCGCGCCGCACGGTGGACCAGCCACACCGGCACCACGGCGAGCAGCAGCGGAACGAGGCCGATCGGGGCGGGCACCCCGCTGAGCGTGCCGGCCCTGATCAGCTCCGCGCCATGGGCGAGCAGCCAGAGCCCGGCCGCCGCGTGGAGCGCCCCGCCGGGGCTGCTGTCGGAGGTGGGCGAGCTGATCCACAGCACCAGGACGAGGACGGTGATGGATCCCAGTCCCAGCCCGGCCGCAACGGCTCCACGCAGAAGCGCGAACGCCAGCACGGCGGACCGGCCCTGCTCGGCCGACAACGACGGGCTGCTTCCGGTCACTTGGGTCACCCGGCCATGCTCCCAACGACACGCGCTTATTTCTCGTAACAGGCAAATGGCCGCCGTGTCGCTCAATATGCGTTTATGTACTTTTTCATCCAGTGCAGCTCGGTCGGGGGTCCTGCATGACAGAGAGCTCGGCCGATTCGGCCTTCGCGCAACCGCTTCCCTCCCCCGAGGAACGACGCAGACTGCGCGAGGCGAAGTCACTGAGTGAAGAGCAGGTCGCCGCGGCGATGGGCGTCACCCGCGCCACGGTCCGGTCCTGGGAGACCGGCCGCACCACGCCCCGGGGGCGGAAACGCGAGGCGTACGCCAGGCTGATAAGCGGTGGTCGGCCGAGCACGCAGGCCACCCCGCCGAGCGGCCGGACCAAACCGGGCGCGCCGAACACCCGGCCGAAGGCCGCGGTCAAATGTGCGGCCCGCCCGGCGGCGCCGAAGACGGTCGCGAGGCTGTCGAAGCCGGTGATGTCCACGAAGCCGCCGTCGCGTCCGCCGACCCCCGTCGAAGCCACCGGGAGCACCGACATGGCCCCGAGCGAGCCCGGCACCACCCCCGATCCGCCCAACACATCCGTGATGCCCGAACCGGCCCCCGCAGCCGAAACCGCCGGACCGGCCCCCGGCCGCCTCTCCCCCGACGAGGCCTTCGATGCCTTGTACGCGCACGCCGCCGACGCCCTGTTCCGCCAGACGTTTCTGCTGACCGGGCGCCGGGGCCTCTCCCGGAAGTCCGTCGCACGGGCCTTCGCGCTGGCCTGGGAGCGCTGGCCCGAGGTCGCGGTGGACCGTGACCCGGCAGGCTGGGTGCGGGCCGCCGCGTACGAGTACGCCATGTCGCCGTGGCACCGGCTGCGCCGCGCCCACCGGCGGCTCGACCCGCCGCAGGCCGAACCCGGTCCGCGGGCCCTGCTCGACGCGCTGCTGGAGCTGCCGCCGTCGTACCGCCGCACCCTGCTGCTCTACGACGGTGTCGGCCTGGACCTGCCGGAGACGGCGGCGGAGACGGAGGCGAGCACCCCGGCGGCGGCGGGCAGACTGATGAACGCCCGCGCCGCGGTGGCCGAGCGGCTGCCCGAGCTGGCGGCGGACTCTTCGTCCGCGGAGCAGTCGGCGCTGCTGCACGAGCGGCTCGGCGCGCTCGCCCTGGCCCAGCCCTCCGGCTCGCTGCCCCCGTCCGCCACGATCCGCACGATCAGCGAGCGCAAGGCCCAGCTGTGGACCCGGGCGGCCATCTCGTTCACGGTGCTGATCATCGGGCTGACGCTGTTCACGCTGGGTAGGGCCCCGACCCGGTACGAGACTCCGCAGTCGCCCGCCCAGCAGGTCGGCGGGGTGCCGCCACGCGGCGGTCCGCAGAAGCTGACGCCGCAGGACCTGAAGCTGCGCAAGCAGCTCCACGGCGAGCTCGTGCGGGGACCCGCCCGGCTGGTCCCCCGGGTGGGCTGACCCCTCCGGGGCGCGGAGGAGCCCCGGGGACGCGAAGCGGAGGAGACACGAAACGGCGCGGGTCCGTACCCCTTGATCGGGTACGGACCCGCGCCGTCTGTGCGGTGACGCGATGCTGCTGTCCTGCTTGTCCTGCGGTAGTGCTCCGGCGCGGTGAAGCGATCAGGCGCCGAGGATCTCGCGAGCCAGCTTGGCGGTCTCGGTCGGCGTCTTGCCGACCTTGACGCCGGCGGCCTCAAGGGCCTCCTTCTTCGCCTGGGCGGTGCCGGAGGAGCCGGAGACGATGGCGCCGGCGTGGCCCATGGTCTTGCCCTCGGGGGCGGTGAAGCCCGCGACGTAACCGACGACCGGCTTGGTGACGTTGGCCTTGATGAAGTCGGCCGCACGCTCCTCGGCGTCACCGCCGATCTCGCCGATCATCACGATCAGGTCGGTCTCGGGGTCGGCCTCGAACGCCGCGAGGGCGTCGATGTGCGTCGTACCGATGACCGGGTCGCCACCGATGCCGACGGCGGAGGAGAAGCCGATGTCACGGAGCTCGTACATCATCTGGTAGGTCAGCGTGCCGGACTTGGACACGAGACCGATGCGGCCGGGCTTGGTGATGTCGCCCGGGATGATGCCGGCGTTGGACTGGCCGGGGGTGATCAGGCCGGGGCAGTTCGGGCCGATGATCCGGGTCTTGTTGCCCTTCGAGCTCGCGTACGCCCAGAAGGCGGCCGAGTCGTGGACGGCGATGCCCTCGGTGATGACGACCGCGAGGGGGATCTCGGCGTCGATCGCCTCGACGACGGCGGCCTTGGCGAAGGCCGGCGGCACGAAGAGGACGGACACGTTCGCGCCGGTCTTCTCCATCGCCTCGGCGACGGAACCGAAGACCGGTACCTCGGTGCCGTCGAAGTCGACGGAGGTGCCGGCCTTGCGCGGGTTCACGCCGCCGACGATGTTGGTGCCGTCACCGAGCATGAGCTTGGTGTGCTTCATGCCCGTGGCACCGGTCATGCCCTGGACGATGACCTTGCTGTCCTTGGTGAGGAAGATAGCCATGGTGGTCTGAGTCCCTCTTCCTTACTTCGCAGCCGCGGCGAGCTCGGCGGCCTTGTCGGCCGCGCCGTCCATGGTGTCCACGCGCTGGACCAGCGGGTGGTTGGCGTCGGAGAGGATCTTGCGACCCAGCTCCGCGTTGTTGCCGTCGAGGCGCACGACCAGCGGCTTGGTGACTTCCTCGCCCTTGGACTTGAGCAGCGCGAGCGCCTGGACGATGCCGTTGGCGACCTCGTCGCAGGCGGTGATGCCACCGAAGACGTTGACGAAGACGGACTTGACGTCCGGGTCGCCGAGGATGATCTCCAAGCCGTTCGCCATGACCTCGGCGGAGGCGCCGCCACCGATGTCGAGGAAGTTGGCGGGCTTCACGTTGCCGTGGTTCTCACCGGCGTACGCGACGACGTCCAGGGTCGACATGACCAGACCGGCGCCGTTGCCGATGATGCCGACCTCGCCGTCGAGCTTGACGTAGTTGAGGTTCTTGGCCTTGGCGGCAGCCTCGAGCGGGTTGGCTGCGGCCTTGTCCTCAAGAGCCTCGTGGTCGGGCTGACGGAAGTCGGCGTTCTCGTCGAGAGACACCTTGCCGTCCAGCGCGATGATGTCGCCGGAGGCGACCTTGGCGAGCGGGTTCACCTCGACGAGGAGCGCGTCCTCGGCGACGAAGGTGTCCCACAGCGTCACCAGGACCTCGGCGACCTTCTCGGCGACCTCGGCCGGGAACTTCGCCTGGGCGACGATCTCGCGGGCCTTCTCGATCGTGACGCCGTCGACGGCGTTGACCGGGACCTTCGCGAGGGCCTCGGGGGTCTTCTCCGCGACCTCCTCGATGTCCATGCCGCCCTGCACCGAGGCCATGGCCAGGAAGGTGCGGTTGGTGCGGTCGAGGAGGTACGAGACGTAGTACTCCTCAAGGATCTCCGGCGCGGTCTCGGCGATCATCACCTTGTGGACCGTGTGGCCCTTGATGTCCATGCCGAGGATGTCGGTCGCGCGGGCGACCGCCTCGTCGGGGGTGGCGGCCAGCTTGACGCCACCGGCCTTGCCGCGGCCACCGACCTTCACCTGCGCCTTGACGACAGACTTGCCGCCCAGCCGCTCGGTCGCCTCGCGGGCTGCCTCAGGCGTGTCGATGACTTCACCGGCCAGCACCGGTACACCGTGCTTGGCGAAGAGGTCCCTCGCCTGGTACTCGAACAGGTCCACGCGCGTCCGTCCCTTAATCAATGGTCTCGCGGTTGGTTTTCTGCGTGGGCGTGCCGCGAGGGGCAACGTGACTGTTCTGTCACCAGGAAGGCGCACACGGTGACCCCGGGTACGCGGCATGTCCATCTCGCAGGTTATCCCCGTGGTCCGCAGGACCCTAAATCAGAGATCACACCTGAGCGGTGATTACGGTCACAGATCACGCCGGTGGCCGTGTGTGAGTGGACAGCACGGCCCCTTGCCACCGGTGGTTCTCCGTGTCCGGAACGGGAAGCGGACGCTTCTCGACGGCCGCCGCCACCACCTCCGGGAAGAGGTCCGGGGTGCATGCGAAGGCCGGTGCGCCCAGGGCCCCGAGTGCCGCCGCGTGGTCGCGGTCGTAGGCGGGCGCGCCCTCGTCGGACAGCGCGAGCAGCGTCACGAACTGCACGCCGGAGGCCTTCATCGCGGCGACCCGCTTCAGCATCTCGTTGCGTATGCCGCCCTCGTAGAGGTCGCTGATGAGCACGACCACGGTCTCGGCCGGGCGGGTGATCCTCGACTGGCAGTAGGCGAGCGCGCGGTTGATGTCGGTGCCGCCGCCGAGCTGGGTGCCGAAGAGTACGTCGACGGGGTCGTCGAGCTGGTCGGTGAGGTCGACCACCGCCGTGTCGAAGACGACGAGCCTCGTCCGCAGGGTGCGCATGGAGGCGAGCACCGCGCCGAAGACGGAGGCGTGGACGACGGAGGCGGCCATCGACCCCGACTGGTCGATGCAGAGGATGACGTCCTTCTTCACGGACCGGGCGGCCCGCCCGTAGCCGATGAGCCGCTCGGGGACGACGGTGCCGTACTCGGGGAGGTAGTTCTTGAGGTTGGCCCGGATGGTGCGGTCCCAGTCGATGTCGTGGTGACGGGGCCGGTCGATCCTGGCCGAGCGGTCCAGCGCGCCGGTGAGCGTGGCCCGGGTGCGGGCGGCGAGCCGCTTCTCCAGGTCCTCGACGACCTTGCGCACGACCGCTCTCGCGGTCTCCTTCGTCGTCTCGGGCATGGCCTTGTTGAGCGAGAGGAGCGTGCCCACGAGATGGACGTCGGCCTCGACCGCCTCCAGCATCTCCGGTTCGAGGAGCAGCGCGGAGAGACCGAGCCGGTCGATCGCGTCGCGCTGCATGACCTGGACGACGGAGCTGGGGAAGTACGTGCGGATGTCGCCGAGCCAGCGGGCCACGGAGGGAGCGGAGGCCCCGAGTCCGGCCGTGCGGCTGTTCCTGCCCCGGCCACCCTGCTTGCCTCCGTCGCCGTAGAGCGCGGTCAGTGCGCCGTCCATCGCGGCGTCGCGCCCGGTGAGGGTGCAGCCGGTGCTCTCGGCGCTGTCCCCGCCCAGGACCAGCCGCCACCTGCGCAGCCGCTCGTCGTTCGCCGGGCCGGGCTGCGGCGTGCGCGGTGCGTGGGGCGGGTGCGCTGTGCCGGCCGGGTGCGGCGGGGCCGGCGTGGTGCCGGCCACGGCCTCGCCCGTGGTCGTGGTCGTGTCCGTGGTCATCCCGTTGCCCCCAGCGGTTCCTCGGCGTTCGCGGCCCTCCCGGACCGGGCCCCGTCGTCCGGGCCCGGATCGTTGTGCAGTCCGAGCAGCAGGCGCAGCACCGGCTCGACCGCGTCGGCCCGCGCCTCGTCGAGCCCCGGGCCGAATCCGGGTGCCGTCGCGCCGCCCGTGCCGGTACCGGTGGCCGGCGGTCCTCCGGCGGCCGGGCCGCGCCGCACGAGCTCGCCCAGGGTGCGCCGTACGCCGGCCTCGTACGCCGAGAACGTGCGTCGCAGCAGTGGCAGCACATCGGCGAACCGGTCGGCGGGCACTGCGGTGAGCCAGGCGTCGACCAGGCCGAGCAGCCGCTCGTCGTGGACGAGCAGCATGCCTCCGCCTGCGGCTCCGCCGACGAATCCCTCGATCCACTCCGCGGCGTCGGCCGGGGGCGTGCCGGGCGAGAGGGCCAGCCCCATCAGCCGTGCCGCGCCGTCCTGCGGGAGCTGTCCGTCGTCGAGCAGCAGGCGGGTCGCGCGCCCCCGGACGACTCCGGCCACCGTGTCCCGGGCGGCGAGCTTGTGCAGTACGGCCGTCCAGCGCTCGCGCAGTCCGTCCGCGTCCGTACCGGCGTCGGCCGTTACGGCCCCGGTGAGCAGGCCGATCGCGGTGTGGACCCCGTCCACCCGGCCGCGCAGTTCGGCGGCTCCGTCGGCGTCGAGCCCGGTGCAGGCGGCCGGCAGGGCGACGCAGATCCGCTCGGCGAGCCCGGCCGCGACCTCCGCGAGTGCCGCGGTGTCCGTGGACCGCACATCGCCGTAGCGCAGGGTGCGGGCCAGCGCGGGCAGCGCGTCGGCGAGACGGCCGACGTCCGTGTCGAGCGCGGCTCGGTCGGCGAGGGCCCGCATCACGACGGGGAGCGCGTCGGGCAGTTCGGCCAGGAGGCACTGCTCGGCCAGTGCCGTGACCTCGGCGAGCGCGGTCGCCGAGGCCGCCTGCGCCCCGGCCTTGGCGGTGGCCGCGGAGAGCACGGTGGTGCCCCAGGTACCGGCCTCCGCGACCTGTACGTACAGCTCGGGCTCCCAGCGCAGCCGCCAGCTTTCCCGGAAGGTGCCGGTGCTCGACCGGCCGGCGGCGGGCTCGCCCCAGCCGACGGCGAGAACACGCAGCCGGCGCAGGAGTCTGCTGCGGGCCGCGTCGTTGTCCTTGCGCAGGTCGAGCTCCAGCTCCCGCTCCTGCGCCTCCGGTCTGAGCCGCAGCGTGCGCTGCAGGCGGGTGAGGTCGCGCTGCAGGGGCACGGCGGGGGCGGTGTCCGGCACTTCGCCGAGGGTCTCGCCGACGATCAGCCGGTCCCGGACGAGCGCGAGCGGCACATCGGAGCCCTCGCACATCACGGCGCGGACCGCGTCGGTCGTCTCGCTCAGTCCGGCGAGCGGGCGCCCGCGCATGGCGGCCAGGGTCTCGGCGAGCCGCACGGCCTCGATGACATGGGCCGACGACACGAACCGGTCCTCGTCGCGCATGAGTCCGGCGACCTTGGTCATCCACCGCTCGATCGGGCGGTCCGGGGCGTCGAAGAGGTGTCCGTACCAGCCGGGCGAGTCGATACCCGCGCCGTAGCCGCTGTGCCGGGCCAGCCGCCGGTGCGACCAGGGCACCCAGGTCAGCTCGGCCTTGACCTTGGGCAGCCCCTTGAGCAGGGCGCGGTCGGCGGTGAGCGTGGTCCCCGTACCGAGCGCGGGCACGTGCCAGGCACCGCAGACGACCGCGACGCCGTCGCCGAACTCCTTGCGCGCCTTGCGCAGTTGGATGCGCATGTGTGCCTCGCGGACGGCGTCCCGGGGATGACCGCCGTCCCCGTACACCTCGCGCAGTGCGGTCATCGCCTCGGCGAGGGCGGTGAACGGCGCCAGTGGGCCGACGGCTCCGCCGTCCTGGGCGCGGTGTTCGACGACGTCCTCCCACCAGCGCTCCGGGTCGTCGTAGCCCGCCGCCTCGGCGAGCACACCGATGGGGTCGATCGGGGCCGACGCGGCGGCCGGGCCAACGGTGTCGGCGTCGGCATCGGGTGCGTGCTCGCCGTTCTCGTCCGCTTCGTTCTCCGCGGCCTGCGCCATGGCCAGGGAGTTCACCGCGGGCAGGTCGATGAACCGGAGCGGAACGCCGTGCTCAAGGGCCCAGCGGATCGCGATCCACTCGGGCGAGAACGCGGCCAGCGGCCAGAAGGCCGCCTGTCCCGGGTCATCGACGGCATGGGCGAGCAGCGCGACCGGTGGCCGCATCCGTTCGTCGGCGGCCAGCGGCAGCAGTGCGTCGGCCTCCGGGGGCCCTTCGACGAGCACGGCCCGCGGGCGGGCGGCGTCCAGCGCCGCGCGGACGGCCCTGGCCGAGCCCGGCCCGTGGTGCCGCACCCCCAGCAGCAGTGGTCCCGCAGGACACCCGGCACCGGTCATGCGGACACCTCGCGGCAGGCCCGGTAGAAGTCCTTCCACCCGTCCCGCTCCCGGACCACGGTCTCCAGATACTCCTGCCAGACCACGCGGTCGGCAGCGGGATCACGGACGACCGCGCCGAGGATGCCCGCCGCCACATCGCCGGGGCGCAGCATCCCGTCGCCGAAGTGCGCGGCCAGCGCGAGGCCGTTGGTGACGACGGAGATCGCCTCGGCCGTCGACAGCGTCCCCGAGGGGGACTTGAGCTTGGTGCGGCCGTCCGTGGTGACTCCGTCGCGCAGTTCACGGAAGACCGTGACGACGCGCCGGATCTCGGTCATGCCGTCCGGCGCGGCCGGGAGGTCGAGCGAGCGCCCTATCTGGTCGACGCGCCGGGACACGATGTCGACCTCGGCGTCCGGGGTGGCGGGCAGCGGGAGCACGACGGTGTTGAACCGGCGGCGCAGCGCGCTGGACAGTTCGTTGACGCCTCGGTCGCGGTCGTTGGCGGTGGCGATGACATTGAAGCCGCGGACCGCCTGGACCTCCTGTCCCAGCTCGGGGACGGGGAGCGTCTTCTCCGAAAGGATCGTGATGAGCGAGTCCTGCACATCGGCGGGGATGCGGGTGAGTTCCTCGATCCGCGCCGTCATGCCGTCGGACATGGCGCGCATGAGCGGGCTGGGCACCAGGGCGTCGCGGCTGGGCCCGTGCGCGAGCAGCTGCGCGTAGTTCCACCCGTAGCGGACCGCTTCTTCCGGGGTGCCCGCCGTGCCCTGGACGAGCAGTGTCGAATCGCCGCTGACGGCGGCCGCGAGGTGCTCCGAGACCCAGGTCTTGGCGGTGCCCGGAACGCCGAGGAGCAGCAGGGCCCGGTCGGTGGCGAGCGTGGTCACGGCGACCTCGACGAGGCGGCGCGGGCCCACGTACTTCGGTGTGATCACGGTGCCGTCCGGCAGGGCGCCACCGAGCAGGTAGGTGGCGACGGCCCACGGGGAGAGATTCCAACGGGCGGGCCGCGGGCGGTCGTCGGCCGCGGCGATGGCCTTCAGCTCATGGGCGAAGGCGTCCTCGGCATGCGGTCGCAGGGCCTGTACGTCGACGGCGGCAGTGGTTTCGGACACGGTCATGGATCCCCCTCCGGATCGGTCGACCCGATGTGGTTCCCACCGTGCACCATGGCACTGACAATCGGCCCCGACCTCAGGTCAGGGCCGATTTCCCGGCCGCGGGCGAAGAGTTGCGGGCCGACGGTTCAGCCGGCCACCGGCGAGACGGCCACGCAGCCGCCCGCGGCGAGCATGCCCTCGCCCTTCGCCTCCTTGATCACCTTTCCCTTGTGCGTGATCGAGCAGGAGATGTCGGCCCCGTTCGCGTCGACGGCGATCGGCATGACCGCGGGCGGCATGATCCCGCGCAGGGTGACGGTCTTCCGCCAGGGCAGGGTGGGCGACTCGACCGTCTCGATCTTCGGTTCCATCGCCTTGCCCCCGCCGCCGTGGAACTGGATCTCGTCGACGCCCGTGCCGGTGACCTCGTAGGTGACCTCGTACGTCTCGTCCACAACCCCGTCCACGGCCTTGTCCACCTGGTCGGCCGTCCCGGAGCAGCCGGCGAGGCCCAGGCCGAGGCCGAGCACGACGGCCGCACAGGCGGCGGTCCGGACGGAGCGAAGGTTACGGACGCTGCGGGTGTTGCGGGTGTTGCGAACTGTGTGGCTCATCGGTCGGCCCCCCGGATCCATGGTTCGGTCAATCGCAGCGAATCGCAAAGCACGAGTAAAGTCAAGATGCGTGCGTGACGACGAATCAGCAGGTCAGAGTGATTGTCAGTGGGGCGCTCTACCGTCATTCCCATGCTGCTATCTCACGGGGGAGAATCCTTGCGCACCGCCGGCCCGGTGGCGCGCTGGACGGTGGAGCAGGTACTGGCCCTTGCTCCCGACGAGGCGTCACGCAAGGCCGGGAGCAAGCTCGGTGCGGCCGGTCCGTGGTCGGGCAGCGGGTGCGACGGCTCGGGTGCGGTGTGGGGACAGTGCAAGGGGAGCGGGAGCAAGCCGTATCTGACGGTGATCGACACCACCGGCCCCGCGTACAAGTGCAGTTGCCCCAGCCGGAAGTCCCCGTGCAAGCACGTGCTGGGCCTGCTGCTGGCCTGGGCGTCGGGCGAGTCGGCCCTGCCCGGGGCCGAGGTGCCCGACTGGGCCGGAGAATGGCTGACGGGCCGCCGTGACCGGTCGGCCGAGAAGGCGGAGCAGCGTACGGGGGCGGATGGCGCCCCGCCCACGGGCCCGGCGGACCCGGAGGCCGCCCGGCGGCGGGCCGAGCGCCGGGCCGAGCGGATCACCGGCGGTGCGCAGGAGCTGAAGGAGCGGCTGACCGATCTGCTGCGCGGGGGGCTGGCGGCAGCCGATCAGCCGGGGTACGGGCTCTGGGAGGAGACGGCGGCCCGCATGGTCGACGCCCAGGCGCCCGGACTGGCGGCCCGAGTGCGGGAGCTGGGCTCCATACCGGCATCCGGTCCGGGCTGGCCGGCCCGGCTGCTGGAGGAGTGTGCGCTGCTGCATCTGCTGGACAGCGCCTGGCTGGGGATCGACCGGCTGCCGGAGCCGCTGGCGGCCACGGTCCGTACCCGGGTGGGGCTGACGGCCCCCGCCGAGGGCCCGCCGATCCGCGACCACTGGCTGGTCCTCGCCCAGTACGACACCCCGGACGGCAAGATCGTCGCCCGCCGCATCTGGCTGTACGGGAAGGAGACGGGCCGCACGGCACTGCTGCTCTCCTTCGGAGCGGCCGGGCGCTCCCCCGGCCTGGCACTGCCGGTGGGCGTCACGATCGACGCCGAGCTGACACCTCATCCAGGTTCCGGCCGGCTGCGGGCAGAGCTGGACCGGCAGTTCGGTGTGCCCTCGCCGACCGGCACACCGCCACCGGGCGACACGGCAGCGGCCGCGACGCGCGCGTACGGAGACGCCCTGCGTGAGGACCCCTGGCTGGACGCCTGGCCGGTGACCTTGCGCGACGTCATACCCGTGCCGTCCGGGGACGGCTGGCAACTTGCGGACGCGGCGGGCGATGCGGCTCTGCCCATCGCCCCGGCGGCTCTGTCCCGGCCCGGGCTGTGGAAGCTCGTCGCGCTCTCCGGCGGCTCGCCGGTCACGGTCTTCGGCGAATGCGGCCACCGCGGCTTCGACCCGTTCGCGGCATGGTCCGACGGGCCCGACGACGGTACGGGAGCCGGAAACGGAACCCGAGCGGGAGCCGGCCCCGGAACCGGAGCCGATGCCGGGATCGGTCGTGCCGACGCGGCGGCCGGGACCGTGCCGCTCATCTGACGATGGAATCGAAACCCGCAGGGGGATCAATGCAAGGGGGACCGATGCCGCGCACCATCACGCCCGCACCGTGGGACGAGCTCGTCACCACGGCGCTGCTCGGCACCGACCGCCGCCCGGCGGCGGGAGACGGCGGCCCTGCCGGGCTGCTGGACGCGGCGGCGCTCCACACCGTGCGGCGCAGGGCGGGCCTGCTGCCCGCCGCCCCCGCCGCCCGGCCCGCACCGGCTCCCGTCGACCCGCGGCCGCCGCTGCCCCCGGCCGCCCGGCACAGGCTCGCCCAACTGCTGGCGGACCGGTCGGCATCGGGCGGCTCGGGCGGCCGTCGCGGTACGGCGCCCGACCTCACGGAGCTGATCCCGCAGTGGCTGGCCACCGCCAACCAGCGTGGCTTCCGGGCCCCGGCCGCGCTGCTCCCCGCCCTGCTCGACGCGGCCAGGGCCCGGACGGACCTGCGGCCGCAGGCCCTGACCTTCGCCGGGCCGCGCGGACTCTGGCTGGCCGGGCTGAACCCCGAGTGGAAGTTCGCGTTGCGCGGTTCGTCCGGCGGCTCGTCGCTGCCCGAGCCGACGGAGCCGGAAGCGGTCACCCGGCTGTGGGAGGAGGGGCTGTTCGCCGAGCGGGTCGCCCTGCTCGGGGCCGTTCGCGCACACGATCCCTCGGCGGCGCTCGCACTGCTCGCGACCACCTGGGCCACCGAGCGGGCCGAGGACCGGCTGATGTTCCTGGACTCGCTGCGCACCGGACTGTCCGCGGTCGACGAGCCCTTCCTGGAACAGGCACTCTCCGACCGAAGCCGAAATGTCCGCTCGACAGCCGCCGAACTGCTCTCCGCCCTGCCGGAGTCGGCGTTCGCCGGCCGGATGGCGGCCCGCGCGCTGTCCTGCGTGAGCCCGGACCTCACCGGCGACGAGGCCTCGATCGCCGTGGAGGCACCGCACGAATGCGACGCCGCGATGGAGCGTGACGGCGTGGTGGCGGCGCCGCCTTCCGGACGAGGGGAACGGTCCTGGTGGCTCGGCCAGTTGGTGGAGGCGACCCCGCTCGCCACCTGGCCGGCGCGGTTCGCCGGCCGCTCCGCCCGGGAGGTCGTCGGCCTGCCCGTCGCGGACGGCTGGGCCGAGGAACTGCACGCGGCATGGTGCCGGGCGACGGTGCGGCAGCGGGACCCCGAGTGGGCCCGCGCGCTGCTCGGCGCCCCCTCCGTACCTCCGTCGAACGGCCCCGGCACCACATCGCTCGCCGAACGGTCGAAGCTCCTCGGTCTACTCCCGGCGGCCGAACGGGCCGGCTGGGTGGCCGACTTCATAGCCGCGCACGGACTGTCGGAGGCCTTCCAGCTCCTGGGGGTCTGCCCGACCCCCTGGGCCGAGCCGCTGGGCCGCGCGGTCGTCGACGCCCTGGACATCGCCCGGGACGCGGGCAGCTACCCCTGGAGCTTCAGCGGTGTGATGGGCCTCGCCGAACGCTGTCTGAACCCCGCCGAGGCGGACCGCCTGGAGGTCCTCACCACTACCCCGGACGAACCGGAGAACGCCTCACCGGGCGCGAACGGCTACTGGTCCGAGGCCTTCCAACGGCTGGTCTCCACTTTGCGGCTGCGCGCGGCGATGGACTCGGAGCTGACCCCGGCCTGACGAGGCCGACGGCAGATCGGGCCGGATGGGGCCCGCCCCTCCCGCGACGCGACGCGACACGACACGGGAACGCGACGGGCCGGGGCAGGCCGGGACGGGGCAGGCCCGAGAGCGACGCCCGGGACCGACAGGGGTCAGGCTTCCGCGGGGTGGCGGACGTTCGCGTTGACCCACTCGACGATCGACGTCGTCGTGGCACCCGGGGTGAAGATCTCCGCGACGCCCTGGTCCTTCAGCGGTGCGATGTCCGCCTCCGGGATGATGCCGCCGCCGAAGACCTTGATGTCCTCCGCCTCCCGCTCCTTCAGCAGCTCGATCACCTTGGCGAAGAGCGTGTTGTGCGCACCGGAGAGGATCGAGAGGCCGATCGCGTCGGCATCCTCCTGGATCGCGGTGTCCACGATCTGCTCGGGCGTCTGGTGGAGCCCGGTGTAGATGACCTCCATGCCCGCATCGCGCAGCGCTCTCGCGATCACCTTGGCCCCGCGATCATGGCCGTCCAGGCCCGGCTTCGCCACCACCACACGGATCGGACCGGTCACACCCATCACTGCCTCCACATGCGTCTCCCGTGCCTGAAGGGCCGGGGATGTGAACGAACGTTATCTACAGCATCCCGCAAGCCGTCGTTTCGCGGTGGACGGGGAGGGGGAAATCACACGTGGGACATGTTCACCGGGCGCCGTTCCCGTAATCACGCGGCAGACCTGCCGTGCGGGACCGGCCGCCAGGGGAGCCGCTACGCAGTTGCCGTACCACCGCGCCGTCAGCCGCGCGGCACGGTGGTACGGCCGGCCCGGCCGGTCCAGCGATCCGGCCGGCCGCGCCTTCGTGACGGCGCCCCATGAGAGGGCATCCGGGGCCGGAGCCGCCTCCCCCGCCTGCCGAAGCAGGAGGTCGGCCATGAAGGACCTGCCTTTTCTCCCCCCGCTGCTGCGCCGACCCTGTCCGCGCCCCACCGTCCGGCTGTCTTCCGCGCTGCTGAAGGCCACCGCACTGGAACTGGCGGTTCTCGCCGGGCATGTACTCATCTACCCCACCGGTATCCCGGGTGAACGGCGGGTCGCGCCCCGCCCCGCCGGGCCGCAGACCACACCCCCCTGCGCCACCGCGCCTTCCGAAGCCGGCGCGCCCCTCGTCGCCCCCGCCCCGGCCGGGGCCGCCGCTCTCCCGGCCGAGGACTACGAGCACCTCCCGGTCGTGCTGCTGCACGGCTTCATCGACAACCGTTCGGTCTTCGTACTGCTGCGCCGCTGCCTCGCCCGGCACGGCTGGCGCCACCTGGAATCGCTCAACTACTCACCGCTGACCTGCGACGTCCGGACGGCGGCCGAACTGCTCGGGCGGCATGTCGAGGAGATCTGCGCCCGCACCGGACACCGCGAGGTCGACATCGTCGGGCACAGCCTGGGCGGTCTGATCGCCCGCTACTACGTACAGCGACTCGGTGGTGACCAGCGGGTCCGTACGCTGATCACCCTCGGTACACCGCACGGGGGCACGGCCGTCGCCCCCCTGGCGAGCGCCCATCCCATCGTGCGGCAGATGCGTACGGGCTCCGCGCCGATCGAGGAGCTACGCAGACCCGCGCCCGGCTGCCGCACCCGGTTCGTGAGCTTCTGGAGCGAGCTCGATCGGGTGATCGTCCCGGCCGAGGCGGCCTGCATCGACCATCCGGACCTGGACGCGCGGAACGTACGCGTCACCGGGATCGGCCATCTCGCGCTGCCGGTGCATCCTGCCGTCGCCGCCGCCGTACGGCAGGCGCTGGAATCCCGCGAACCGACGGCCGAGGCCACCGGCACCATAGGAGCCGCGTGAACCGGCGGAGCCGGACGGGCCCGCGGAGCCGGCAGAGACCCCACAAATAGAACGGGTTTCGAACAAAAGGCCAAGGCTGTGTGCACAGTCCGTCGAAAGACGGCCGATTGCCCGTTTCCTGAGCCGCCCATGCCCGCCGAAGATTGTCGGCGTCACGTACCGCCGGGTACAGTCGCGGCCACTGCTCCCCCTGGGATCCCCCGCCGGACTCCAGAGCACAGGTCCTGCTGCCGAGGCGAGAGAGAAGTTGGTGAACGACCAGCACCCCCACGCCGGGTACGCCGGATACGACAGTGATGCGACCGGCAGCTTCGACAGCGATCCGCTCTTCGGCTCGCTCCCCGGCGGCCACGACGGCGTGTACGGCAGCGGCTACGGCGCCGGGCAGTCCGGGTACAGCGGCCAGTACGACTCCACGCAGTGGGACACAGGCGCGCACCCGACCACCTCGTACGACGCCTGCACCGCGTACCCCGCGCAGCCCCAGCAGCAGTACGAGGCGGGGCCGACGTACGAAACCACGGCCACCTGGACGCCCTCGGCCGACTACGGCACGGAGACGGCCACGGCCACCGCGACCGCCACGTTCGCCGGGATCCCGGCACAGGGCGGCGCCCCGGACGCCACGGGCCAGTGGGACACCAGCGGCTGGCAGACGAACGCCCCGTGGGCCACGGGCGAAACGGCCCTCTACGACTCCGGCGTGTACGACGCCACCGCCTGGAACACCGGCGCCACGCCCGAGCACGAGCAGCAAATCGCGCAAACCACGGAAACCGCACAGGTTTCCTACGAGGCGCAGTCGGCACATGAGGCGCTCGGAACCCATGAGACCTACGCCGACCCGGGCTCCTACGACCTCTACGACCCGTACGCGCCCTATGCCGCCGCCACTGCCGCAGACAGCACGACTGACGCGGGCATCGCGGCCGACACGGACGACATCGCAGCAGACGCCGCGGCAGCGGACGATCTCCATGCCGCGGCCACCATCAGCGTCGCGGCCATCACGGACGTCTCGGAGGCCGCGCCCGAAACGCGCCGCTCCGTCAGCCGATCCGCAACCCGCGGCGGCGGCGCCGGCCGCAGCCGGCGGCGTTCCCCCGCGAAGCGTTCCGCGCTCCTCACCGTCGCCATCCCCTCCGCCTGCGTGATGAGCGTGGCCGGAATCGCCGCGGCCTCGGTCGGAGGGCTGGGCGGCGAGGACAAGAAGGACGACAACACCACCATGGCGGCGGCCGACCCCGGCTCCGTCAAGCCGGTCGCCGCCAACAACAAGCTGGACACCCAGCTCGCCAACCTCAGCGCCGACGCGGAGAACTTCGCCGACCGCGCCAGCCGCACCCAGGAGCGCATCGACCTGCGGGAGCGGCAGGCCGCCGAGAAGAAGAAGCGCGAGGAAGAGGCCGCGCGCAAGGAGGCCCTGCGCCCCAAGTTCGTCATGCCGGTCGAGCGGCACGGCCTCAGCGCGTACTTCGGCCAGGCCGGCGTCAACTGGATGTCCGTGCACACGGGCATCGACTTCCCCGTCCTGCAGGGCACGCCCGTGATGGCCGCGACGGACGGCACCGTGCGCACCCAGCTGAACAGCGCCTACGGGAACATGGCCATCGTCACCATGGCCGATGGAACCGAGACCTGGTACTGCCACCTCAGCGCCACCAAGATCCGCTCGGGCCCGGTCAAGGCCGGTGACGTCATCGCGTATTCGGGCGACACCGGGAACTCGACGGGCCCGCACCTGCACTTCGAGGTGCGCCCCGGTGGCGGAGCTGCAGTGGATCCGCTGCCCTGGCTCCGCAGCCACGGCGTCAACCCCACCTGAGACCCGAGCCCGGCGGGGCGGGGGCCAAAACCCCCGCCCGCTCGCTCGCCCCGTCTACAGCTTCTCGACCGGCGCGTACCGCAGCAGCAGCTTCTTCGGCCGTTCGTCGCCGAAGTCGACCGTGGCCTTCGCCTGGTCACCGATGCCCTCGACCGCCGTGACCGTGCCGAGCCCGAACTGGTCGTGCGTGACCCGGTCCCCGACGGCCAGCGTGACCGTCGGCTTGTCGGAGGTACGCCGGGTGGCGAAGCCCGAGGGCCCGGAGCGCGAACGCGACGAGGACAGCGACGAGGTGATCCCCGACGTCGGTCCGGCCGGTGCCGCCATCGGCCCGGTCCGCTTCCACTCCAGGTGCTGGTCCGGGATCTCCTCCAGGAACCGCGACGGCGGGTTGTACGAGGGCTGCCCCCACGCACTGCGCATGGCGGCCCGGGTCAGGTAGAGCCGCTCGCGGGCCCGGGTGATGCCGACGTAGGCGAGGCGCCGCTCCTCCTCCAGCTCCTTCACCTGTCCCAGCGCCCGCATGTGCGGGAAGACGCCGTCCTCCATGCCGGTCAGGAAGACGACCGGGAATTCGAGGCCCTTCGCGGTGTGCAGCGTCATCAGCGTGATGACGCCGGAGCCGTCCTCGTCCTCGTCGGGAATCTGGTCGGAGTCGGCGACGAGTGCGACCTTCTCCAGGAACTCGGCGAGCGTGCCCGTGCCGGGGGCCGTGCCCGCGGCCGCGTCCGCGCCCTCCTCGCCGGCCGCTCCGCGCTCCTGCTCGAATTCGAGCGCCACGGCGGCCAGTTCCTGAAGGTTCTCGATCCGGGTCTCGTCCTGCGGGTCGGTGGACGCCTGGAGCTCGGCGAGATAGCCCGTGCGCTCCAGGACGGCCTCCAGGACCACCGCGGGACCCGCGCCCGACTCGACGATCGTGCGCAACTCCTCCATCAGCGTGTTGAACCGCTTGACGGCGTTGGCCGACCGGGCCGCCATGCCGTACGCCTCGTCGACCCGGCGCAGCGCCTGCGGGAAGGTGATCTTCTCGCGCATCGACAGAGCGTCGATCATCGCCTCGGCGCGCTCGCCGATGCCGCGCTTGGGCACGTTGAGGATGCGGCGCAGCGGGACGGTGTCCTCCGGATTGGCGAGGACGCGCAGGTAGGCCAGGATGTCCCGGACCTCCTTGCGCTCGTAGAAGCGCACGCCGCCGACGACCTTGTAGGGCAGGCCGACGCGGATGAAGATCTCTTCGAAGACGCGGGACTGCGCGTTCGTACGGTAGAAGATCGCGACGTCACCGGCCTTGGCGTCGCCCGCGTCGGTGAGCCGGTCGATCTCGTCGGCGACGAACTGCGCCTCGTCGTGCTCGGTGTCGGCGACGTAGCCGGTGATCCGGGCGCCCGTGCCGGCGTTGGTCCAGAGGTTCTTGGGGCGGCGGCTCTCGTTGCGCTCGATGACCGCGTTGGCGGCGGACAGGATCGTCTGCGTGGAGCGGTAGTTCTGCTCCAGGAGGATCGTCATCGCGTTCGGGTAGTCCTCCTCGAACTGGAGGATGTTGCGGATGGTCGCGCCGCGGAAGGCGTAGATCGACTGGTCCGCGTCACCCACTACGCACAGCTCGGCCGGGGCGTCGCCCTCGCCCGCCGGGCCGACCAGCTCGCGTACGAGGGTGTACTGGGCGTGGTTGGTGTCCTGGTACTCGTCGACCAGGACGTGCCGGAAGCGGCGGCGGTAGTGCTCGGCGACATCCGGGAACGCCTGGAGCAGGTGGACCGTCGTCATGATGATGTCGTCGAAGTCGAGCGCGTTGGCCTCGCGCAGCCGGGACTGGTACATCGCGTAGGCCTGGGCGAGGGTCTTCTCGAAGCCGTCCGCGGCCTGGCCGGCGAAGGTCTCCTCGTCGATCAGCTCGTTCTTCAGGTTGGAGACCTTGGCCGTGAACGACTTCGGAGGGAAGCGCTTCGGGTCCAGGTCGAGATCGCGGCAGACCAGGGCCATCAGCCGCTTGGAGTCGGCGGCGTCGTAGATCGAGAACGACGACGTGAAGCCGAGCCGCTTCGACTCGCGGCGCAGGATGCGTACGCACGCACTGTGGAAGGTCATGACCCACATCGCGTTGGCGCGCGGTCCGACGAGCTGCTCGACGCGCTCCTTCATCTCGCCCGCGGCCTTGTTGGTGAAGGTGATCGCCAGGATCTGGCCGGGGTGCACCCCGCGCTCCGCGAGGAGGTGGGCGATCCGGTGGGTCAGCACCCGGGTCTTGCCCGAGCCGGCCCCGGCGACGATGAGGAGCGGGGAGCCCGCGTGGACGACGGCGGCGCGCTGCTCGGTGTTCAGCCCGTCGAGGAGCGCCGCCGAGTCGATGACGGGGCGGTGCGCGCCGTCGCGGTAGTAGGCGTCCCTGGGCGGCGGGGGCCCGTCGAACACGCCCGCGAAGAGGTCCTCCGGCACCGCTTCGGGTGCGGAGTCCTCGGGGGGCGGCGGGGGCTCTTCCTCCGAGTGCTGGAGGCCGGCCAGGAAGCTGTCGTCAAAGAGGCTGCTCATCGCTTGTCGAGTCTAGGCGGCCGCGCCGACACCCGGAGGCCGCATGGCCAACCACACAGAAGGCGGCAAACACGCAGCGGGACCGGCCACCCACTCCACGTGAGGAATTCCGGGCCTCCGCCACCCGTCGCGGTCAGGTAACGAAAACGTATCGGGCATATCGAACATCAACCTTCCCAGCAGCACCATGGGTTGGCTAGCGTGCTCGACCGGGCGGCCCGTACCCCCTTGAGGCGAACCACGCCGAGCGGGCGCCTGCGCCGAATCCGGGCTGCCCCCACGGCAGTTCGGAACCGGGGACCCATACGCAGTACCGGGGTGAATCGGTCCTTATCCCCCACTCGGACCGTAGGGCAGCCTTCCGTTCCGCCCGAACCCGACAGCTAACCCGGTAGGCGGTCCACGGAAGGAGATGCCGGCCTTGGCATCCCATCGCAAGCCGCGCACCCTGGTGCGCACCACCACACCGGCCATCGGTCTCACCACGGCGGCCCTGGCGTCCGTGACCCTGCTCTCCACGCAGAGCGCGGTGGCCGCGCCCGATCCGAAGCCCAGCGTCGAGGACGTCCAGAAGAAGGTCGACGACCTCTACCGGCAGGCGGGCACCGCGACCCAGCAGTACAACCAGGCGAAGGAAGCCTCCGCCGCCCAGCGCGCCAAGGTCGACGCCCTGCTGGACGACGTCGCCAAGCGCGCCGACAAGCTCAACGACGCCCGCAGGACGCTCGGCACCTACGCGGCCGCGCAGTACCGCAACGGTTCCATAGCGCCGAGCGCCACGTTCTTCCTGGCCGACGACCCGCAGTCGTACTTCGACCAGAGCCAGCTGATGGACCGGATGACCAGCCGGCAGCAGAAGGCGATCACGGACTTCCGTACGCAGCAGGCCAAGACGGCCAAGAAGCGCGCCGAGGCGGTGCGGAGCCTGGAGACGCTGACGACGACGCAGGCCACGCTGCGCACCAGCAAGCAGGACGTCCAGACGAAGCTGGGCGAGGCGCGCACGCTGCTGTCGAAGCTGACCGCCGAGGAGAAGGCGCGGCTCGCGGAGATCGAGCGCAAGAAGGAGGCGGAGGCCAAGCGCAAGGCCCAGGAGCTGGCGAAGCAGCAGGCCGAGGCGGACCGCAAGGCCGAGGAGGCCGCGAAGGAGTCAGGGAGCGGCAGCGGTACGGGGACGGGCACCGGAACCGGCTCGGACAGCGGCGCCACCACCAAGGCGGAGCAGGTCCTCGCCTTCGCCAGGGCCCAGATCGGCAAGCCGTACGTCTGGGGCGCGACGGGCCCGGCGTCGTACGACTGCTCCGGGCTCACCCAGGCCGCGTGGAAGGCGGCGGGGGTCGACATCCCGCGCACCACGTGGGACCAGGTCGAGATCGGCACCCGGGTCGCCACGGCGGACCTGCGGCCGGGGGACCTCGTCTTCTTCTACGACGACATCAGCCACGTCGGCATCTACAAGGGCGGCGGGATGATGATCCACGCGCCGAAGCCCGGAGCGAACGTGCGCGAGGAGTCGATCTACTACATGCCGATCTACGGGAGCGTGCGGCCCGCGTAGGGAATCGCGCCCGCGCCGCCCCGGTGCCGGGGCGGCGCCGCGGGCGGGATCAGACCCAGAGGGTGGCGATGAAGATGTTGAGGAGCGTCAGCCCGCCCACCGCCGCGAAGGCGCCCTTGTCGACTTTCTCCTCGTCCCGCTTGACGTAGACGAGCGCGAGGACGGCGATCAGGACGAGCAGCTTGACGCCGATCTTGATGTTGTTGACGTGGTTGCCGTCGGCCTGGTTGAGCCCGACCAGTGCGACACCGGTGACCAGCATGGTCAGCGCACCGTGCAGCATCGCCGGGACGAACCGGGCCGTGCCCGCGCCCATCGCCTTCATCTGGGTCAGGAAACCGCCAAGCAGGGAGGCGATACCGATGATGTGCAGGGCGACGAAGACATGAATGAGTACGTCCATGAGGCCGCAGCCTAGCCCCGGCCACATCACCGCTCGGAGGGCAGGTGCGCCTTCGCCGCTTCCCGGTCACTTCACTCGCTTCCGTACTAATTGCCTGACTCTGGCGTAATTTTTCCGATCGTTCGACGACAGCGCCGCGCCAAGTTCGGACAATAAGCGTCATTACGACTCCTGCCGGTGCCCCGGGTTTAGCGTCGCTGACCAGACGACCGGATCGCCGCCGCTCCGTACGCGGACGGTGCACCGGTCGCCCCGCCGAGAGTTGTGGCGGGCCCACCGGTATCCCCCGGCGGGCAGTCGTCAGGAAGGACGCACGCCCTCGTGGCAGCGCATCGAAAACCCAAGCAGCGCTTGTACACCGGCCCTGCTGCCCGCACCGCGGCGACCCTCGCCCTCGCCGGGGCCGCCACCGCCGCCGCCCTGCCCGGCCCGGCGCACGCCGACCCGCAGCGCACCCCCGCCCAGGTCAAGGCCGAGGTGGACCGGCTGTACCACGACGCGGAGGTCGCCACCGAGCAGTACAACGGCGCGAAGGAGAAGGCGACCGCCGCCGAGCACGCCCTCGACACCCTGCGCGACGAGGCCGCCCGCCGGACCGATCGCCTCAACGCCTCTCGTGACGCACTGGGTTCGTTCGCCGCGGCGCAGTACCGCGCCGGCGGCCTCTCCACCTCCGTGCAGCTGGCGCTCTCCTCCGACCCCGACCAGTACCTGGAACGGGCGTCGTACGTGGACCGCATCGGCGACCGCCAGGCCGCCGCGCTCGCCAAGGTCCGGCGGCAGGTCGCCCAGATCGCCACGCTGCGCTCGCAGGCCGAGGAGGAGCTGGCCACGCTCACCTCCCGCCGGGCCGAGCTGAAGAAGCACAAGGCGACGATCACCACCAAGCTGGCCGAGGCACAGCGGCTGCTCGACCGGCTCACCCCGCCCGAGCGCACCGCCTACGAGAACGCCGGCCACGGGTCGGCCGACCGCGCCGACCGCTCCACAGCGCGCGGCCCCGTCCGGGCGCCGAACGCCCGCGCCGCCGAGGCCGTCGCGTTCGCGTACGGGGCGCTCGGCAAGCCGTACGTCTGGGGCGCCACCGGCCCCTCCTCGTTCGACTGCTCCGGTCTCACCCAGGCCGCCTGGCGCTCCGCGGGTGTCTCGCTCCCCCGGACCACGTACACCCAGATCAACGCCGGGCAGCGCGTATCGCGCTCCGAACTCGCGCCGGGCGACCTGGTGTTCTTCTACTCCGGCATCAGCCACGTCGGGCTGTACATCGGCAACGGACAGATGATCCACGCCCCGCGCACCGGGTCACCGGTCCGGATCGCACCGATCGACCAAATGCCCTTCGCCGGGGCCACCCGGGTGGCATAGGCTCCGGCTCCGATCGGGATCGACCCGCCATCGGAGCAACTGCCTTCGGGCCGGACCGCCATCGGACCGGCCCACCGTCGCCCAACCGGCCGGAGGACCACCCCACATGACCATGGACGCCGAGGTCCAGAACCACGCCCGTACGCTCGCCCAGCGCTCCCCGGACCACCTCCGGGTAGGGCCCTTCACGGTGCGCCACAACCCCAACTGGTCGATCAAGTACGCCAATTACGCCATACCCGACCAGGACGCCGAGCCGACCCCCGCCGATCTCGACGCACTGGTCGCGGCGTTCCGCGAGCACGACCGGCTGCCCCGGCTGGAGTTCCTGCCCGGTGCGGCGCCCGCGGTCGAACCCGCGCTGCTGGCCGCCGGGTTCACCGTCGAGAACCGGGCCCCGATCATGGCCTGCGCACCGGACGGCCTGCTGACGCCGAAGCAGGTGGACTCCCTCACGATCACCGAACCGGCCACCGACGCGGAGCTGGCCGCCGCCGCGCTCGTCCAGCACCACGGATACGGCGGCACCGGCGAACCCGAGGCCGGTGTGGCGGACTGGCTGCGCACCGCGGCCCGGGACGGCGGGGTCGCCGCCCTCGCCATGGTCGACGGCGTACCGGCGGGCGCGGGCGGCTGCTCCGTCCCGGTCGACGGCCTCACCGAACTGGCCGGTCTCGCCGTCGCCGACGCCTACCGCCGCCGCGGCATCGGCGCCGCGCTCTCCGCGCATCTGACCGCGACCGCCTTCGAGCGCGGCTGCCGGGTGGTGTGGCTGGAGCCGGGCGACGCCGATGTGGAGCGGATCTACGCGGGCATCGGCTTCCGCAGGATCGGCGAGAAGCTGAACATCTCGCTCGAACCGGCCTGACGGGACCGCCTCCCGACGCCCGCCGGCGTACTCAGACCAGCCGCCGGGCCGTCGCCCACCGGGTCAGCTCGTGGCGGTTGGAGAGCTGGAGCTTGCGCAGCACCGCCGAGACGTGCGACTCGACCGTCTTCACCGAGATGAAGAGCTGCTTGGCGATCTCCTTGTAGGCGTAGCCCCGGGCGATCAGCCGCAGCACCTCGCGCTCGCGCTGGGTGAGGCGGTCCAGGTCCTCGTCGACCGGCGGCGCGTCGGTGGAGGCGAAGGCGTCGAGGACGAAGCCGGCCAGCCGGGGCGAGAAGACCGCGTCGCCGTCCTGGACCCGGAAGACCGAGTCGACCAGGTCGGCGCCGGTGATCGTCTTGGTGACATAGCCGCGGGCGCCGCCCCGGATGACGCCGATGACGTCCTCGGCGGCGTCCGACACGGACAGCGCCAGGAACCGCACCGGGTTCTCGACCGCCCCCATCAGCGGGGCGCAGCGGCGCAGCACCTCGACGCCGCCGCCGCCGGGCAGGTGCACGTCGAGGAGGACGACCTCGGGGCGGGTCGCCGTGATGACGGTGACCGCCTGGTCGACGTCGGCGGCCTCGCCGACCACCTCGACGCCGGTCTCCTCGGTGCGGCCGATCTCGGCCTGGACGCCGGTGCGGAACATCCGGTGGTCGTCGACGAGCACGACCCGTACCCGGCGCTCCGGGCCGTCGGTCGCCTCAGTGGTCCTGGTCATCGCTCGCCCTCTCCATCTCCAGCTCGACTTCCGTGCCCCCACCGGGCACCGAACGCAGCCGCGCCGTACCGCCGTTGCGCTGCATCCGGCCGATGATCGATTCTCGTACGCCCATTCTGTCCCCCGGTACGGAGTCCAGGTCGAATCCCGGACCCCGGTCGCGCACCGAGACGAAGACCGTACGGCCCTCGACCTCCGCGTAGACCTGCACGGCGCCACCCTCGCCACCGTACTTGGCGGCGTTGACCATCGCCTCGCGCGCGGCCTGCATCTGCGCGGCCAGCTTCTCGTCCAGCGGGCAGTCGCCGACGACGACCACCTCCAGCGGGACGCCGTGCTTGTCCTCGACCTCGGCGGCGGCGCGCTTGACCGCTTCGGCGAGGGTCTCGGGTTCGTCGTCCTCGTCCTTGCCGGTCCCCTCGGGGTTGTACAGCCAGTTGCGCAGTTCGCGTTCCTGGGCGCGGGCGAGCCTGCGGACCTCGCCGGCGTCCTCCGCGTTGCGCTGGATCAGGGTGAGGGTGTGCAGCACCGAGTCGTGGACGTGGGCGGCCACCTCGGCGCGCTCCTGGGCCCGGATGCGCATCAGGCGTTCCTCGGAGAGGTCCTGGGTCATGCGGACGAGGTAGGGGCCGGCCAGCAGCGCGATGCCGGTGAGGACGGCGATGGCCGCGGTCATGACGTTGCCGAGCTGGGCCGCGGAGCCGCGTACCACCATGAAGACGGCCAGGCCCAGGCCGACCAGGGCGACCCCGGCGAGCCCCCGGGCCAGGTGCAGCACCCGGCGGCGGCTGCCGACCTCCATCCAGCGGGCGCGCCGGGCGTTGTCGGCCTGCCGCCACACCAGTACGGAACCGGCACCGATCAGCAGCGTGGGCCAGATGTAGCGGTTGGCCCCGCTGCCCATGTCGACGTTGCCGACGAAGATCATGGCGCCGAAGAGCAGCGCGATCAGGGCGAAGACCTGGCCCCGGTCGGGTTTGCGGAGCCGGCGGCTGCCGTCCGGGGCGGTCTCGAAGACCGAGCGCGGTGCCTCGACGCCGCCGACGCCGAGCGGGACGACGATCCAGAACACGGCGTAGAGCAGCGCTCCGAGGCCGTCCGCGAAGAAGAGGCCGAGGAAGACGAACCGCACCCAGACGACGGGCAGCCCGAGATGCCCGGCGAGGCCGCGCGCGACGCCGCCCAGCAGCCGTCCGTCGGCGCTGCGGTACAGCCTGCGCAGCGGCGGCTCCTCCGGAGCGGGGTTGCGGGAGCTGGCGGCTCGGCTCGTGGCGGCTGGCATGCCCCGATCGTCACATGTCCGTACGGGTGGAGGCATCAGGGTCGGCCCCCGAATCGACCCTGAGAGCCCGGGGCCGGGACCGCCCTCAGGGGTGCGGCGGGCCAATATCAGGGATCGGCCAGGGTCGGCTCGGGTCCCGGACGGGCTCCCGGCCCGTCACCATGGAGCCATGACCGTTCCCCAGGACACCGCCCCCGGTGTCGCTCCGCCCCCCGAACCGGCCCCGCTGCTGCGGCGCAGTCCGCAGCACAAGGTCGTGGCCGGGGTGTGCGGCGGGCTCGGCCGGTACTGCGACGTCGACCCGGTGATCTTCCGGATCGTGCTCGGTGTGCTGTCCGTGACCGGCGGCATCGGGCTGATCTTCTACGGCTTCGCCTGGCTGCTCGTCCCGGTGGACGGCGAGGAGGAGAACGAGGCGCGCAGGCTGCTGTCCGGCCGGGTGGAGGGGGCGTCGCTGATCGCGGTGCTGCTCGCGCTGATCGGCTGCGGTCTCTTCCTGTCGATGCTGGGCAACGGCGGCACCCTGGCGTTCTCCGCGATGCTGTCGCTCGCGGTCGTCGGATTCGCCGTGTGGACGCAGCACCGCAGGACCGCGGCGCCCGAGGACCCGCTGCATCCGGCGACCGCGCAGGCGGTGGCGGACGCGCCCCCCGAGGTGAAGGCGCCGCCGACGCCGGGCAGCCCGTCGTGGTGGCGGGACCCGATCGTCAAGGACGGTACGACGGGGCCGGTGGGCGCGGGCTATCTGTGGGGTCCGGCCGACACGGTGGTCCCGCCCCGTTCGGCCCGGCCCGCGGGTGCCGCGCCGAAGGATCCGTTCCGCACGCCCCGGCCGGAGGCCGGCACCAGGGGCCCGACCTCGATCGGCGGTGTGGTGTTCCTGTTCGCGCTGATCGCGGGCGGTCTGGGCACCTCGCTGAGCTGGGAGTCCCAGCCGCTCGGTACGAGCCTGCAGTTCGGCCTGGCCGCCGCGCTCGCGGTGTTCGGGCTCGGCATGCTGGTCAGCGCGTTCCTGGGGCGGACCGGGTTCGGCACGGTCATGCTGTCGATGGTCACGGCCGTCCTGCTGGCGTGCGCCTCCGCGCTGCCCAAGGACATCTCGACCCAGTGGGTGCGCGAGGGCTGGCGCCCCGCCTCGGTGGCCGCCGTCCAGCCGCGGTACGAGCTGGGCACCGGGGTGGCCCGGCTGGACCTCACCGGGATCGAGGTGCCCCGGGGCGAGACCCTCGCGACCGAAGTGGGCGTGGGGGCCGGCCGCGTGGTCGTGGTCGTGCCGAAGGAGGTGACGGTGAAGGTGCAGGCGCGAGCGAGCCTCGGCGACATCACCCTGCCGGTCAGCCGGCCCGGCGCGGCCCCGGCCGGCGAGGCGCCGGTCGACGTGGACATCAGGCCGTCGCAGAACGAGCACCGGACGCTGCCGCCGTCCCCGGGCAGCAGGCCGGCGGGCACGGTGGAGCTCACTCTCGAAGTCGGCATCGGACAGGTGGAGGTCACCCGTGCTGCGTCATGAGATCCGTCCGGGGCGGGCGGTGGCGGGCCTCGTCATGCTCGCGCTGGCGGCGGGATACGCGGCGGACGCCGCGGGGTTCTGGGACGCCCCGTGGGTGTTCTTCTTCCCGCTGTTCTTCGGCGGCCTCTGGCTTGCCGCCACCGCGACCTGGGTGAACTACCGGATCCGTCGCCGCCGCGACGCGAGAAGGGCGTCCGCGGAGAACGCCGCGGCCCCGCCGAGCAGCAGCGGCAGCCAGGCCATGAGGTAGACCAGGTCGTTGCCGAAGTAGTACGGCGAGACCTGCCAGCTCACGGTCAGCCACAGGCTCAGCGAGATCAGCGCCCCGCCGAGCGCGGCGAGCCGTGCCCACAGCCCGACGAGGGTGCCGAGGCCGACGAGCAGTTCACCGATGGCGATGGCGTACCCGAAGGCGCCGGGGCTCTTCAGCGCGAGGTCGACGAGGGCCGGGATCGCGGAGGAGTCCCGTACCGCGTGCATGGTCTCGCCTATGGAGCCGGCGCCGCTCGCCCGGAAGAAGCCGCTGTCCGTGAGCTTGTCGAGCCCGGCGTAGACGAAGGTCACGCCGAGGAAGATCCGCAGCGGCAACAGGGCATGCTCCCGCGCCAAGTCCTTGAGCCCTCTCGACTCACCCAGACCGCGTACGTTCATTCCGTACCCCTGCATGTGGCTGCACCGCCTTCCGTAGACCCGTCACCAGACGATACGTAGGCGGGAACCGCGCTGCTCACCCGGTGGGACCTCCGGCCGGATTCCGCCGCCGGCCTGGGCGGTCGCCGGGCCAGGGGGCCCGGGAGTCGCGAGGTCCGGCGTGGCAGGGGCCGGAGCGCGGCTGTCAGTCCGTCACATCGATCTCGACCCGGTTCGTCTCCACCCCGGCGGCGGTCACCACCTGCACCTCCACCACCCCCGGTTCGACCTCCACCGGCACCGGCACGGTGAGCACGCCGTCCGTCGGGTTGGCGAAGCCTCCGGCGACCGGGATCAGCGGCACATGCACATGGACCCGGCCGATCCGGACGACCAGGCGGGCCAGCCGCTCCGGGGTCCCGGCGCCGGGCGGCACGAAGCCCGCGCCCCGGATCTCGATGTCGTCGCCGGTGCGGACCGGTGCGTCCAGGTCCCCGGCCTCGCGGGCCCGGACCACCGAGAGGATCACCGGCCGCCCGCCCTCCGCGTACTTCCCGGCGAAGTAGGCGAGCGCCGAGACGGTCACCAGCAGCGCCAGGCCCCAGGGCAGGTCCGGCAACTGCTCGGGCCGGCGGGCGAGGCGGACCGCGGCGAACAGCACGGCGACGGTGCTCACCAGCACGTACTGCACATCCGTGAAGCTGCCCCGCCCGGAGTCGTCGGTGAGCAGATCGGCGGCGCGCGGCCGGACGGCCCGCAGCTTCTGGAGCCGCCCGGACAGCGTCCGTACGGTCACCACCCGGCGTACGACGACGGCGACGGCGCAGACCAGCGCGAGCACCGTCACCACCCCGGCGCCCCGGGCCAGGTCCAGCCCCTCGATCAGCTCGTCCCGTTCGCCGGGGCGGGAGGCGCCCGCCAGCTGGAGCGCCAGCACCAGTACGGAGAAGACCGCGAGGAGGACCCAGGAGGCGGCGACCGCCCGGGAGGTGGAGAGCCGGTGGTCCTCGCCGATCAGCGGGGCGAGAAGGCCGCCCCGGGCGCGGTGGACATGGGCGGCGCCGGTCAGCAGGCCCGCGGTGACGAGTCCGGCGACCAGCCCGGCCGTGCGGGCGTTGGTCCAGCCCGCTCCGATGGCGGTGACGGCCTCACCGATGACCAGCAGGGCGACGCCTCCCCACACCGCGATCAGGGTGCGCCGCCAGACCCGGTACAGCCAGGCCTCGCCCGCCTCCCGGCCCCGTTCGGCGACGGTCCTGGCGGACTGGGTCAGCTCGTCCGACACCCACTGCCGGGTCGCCGAGGCGGACTGCGCGACCCCGGGCGGCAGCCCCTGCCCGGCGGCGAGTTCGTCCCGCTTGGCCAGGAACGCGGCCACCGCGCGCCGATGGCCCTCGCGCGCCCCGTGCGGGCAGTCGCCGCACGTGCAGCCGCCCCCGTGCGTGCTGCCCGCCCTCGCCTCGTCCAACGCCACTGGGAACGCCGCCCTTTCAAGCCCCGGTACAGCCAACTCTGCTGCGATTGCTGCGAATTGTGCCGTACGACGGGGCTCCGGACCGCATCGGGGCGGCCCCCGGGCGGCGATCGACCGAATGTGCGACCGAATCCTCAGAACGCGCGACTGATCCGGCGCCACAGGGGCTGGTAGTTGATCCAGGCCACCAGGTCGTTGCCCAGTTGTTCACGGGTGGCGAGCGCGTCCGGGTGCTCGATCAGCACCGGCTTCCCGGCGGCCCGCGCGGCCAGCTGCACCTGGCAGGAGCGCTCCAGCGCGATGAACCACCAGGCGGCCGCGTCGACCGAATCGCCGACGGTCAGCAGCCCGTGATTGCGCAGCACGATCGCCTTGTGCCCGCCGAGCGCGGCGGCGATCCGGCGCCCCTCCTCCTCGTCCACGACGACCCCGGTGTACGCGTCGTAGAGGACGTGGTCTTCGTAGAAAGCGCAGGATTCCTGGGTGATCGGCTCGATGAGCTCGCCGAGCGCGGACAGGGCCCGCCCGTGCACGGAGTGGGTGTGGGCGACGGCGACGACGTCCGGGCGGGCCCGGTGCACCTGCGCGTGGACGGCGAACGCGGCCTGATTGACGTGGTGGCGCCCCACGACGACCTGGCCCTCGCCGTTGACCAGGATCAGTTCGTCCGGCGCGAGCCCGGCGAACGTGGCCCCGAAGGCGTTGACCCAGAAGCAGTCGGAGAACTCCGGGTCCCGCGCGGTGATGTGCCCGCAGACCCCGTCCTCGTACCCGTACTCCCCGAACAGCCGGAGCGCCCCGGCCAGCCGTTCCTTGCGGTACGCACGCTCGTCGGCCACGGATTCGTGGACGGGCGGCATCGCGAAGTGGAGCTGGTCCACGGGTACGGGTGTGGGCTCGGACATGGCGGCTCCTCGTGGCTCCCAGGACGTACGGGATCGGAAGTTACCGCCGGTTGCCGCAAGTGGCCAGGGGTACGGGGAGGGATGGGCTGCGCGGAACCGTCCTCGGGGGACGCGCCCCTCACCTGCCGCGGTTGTAGATCCGGGTGAGGTCCGCCTCGATCAGGAACGGAACGTCCAGCTTGAGCTTGTTGTGGTAGATGCCCGTCGGGGTGTACGCCTGCCGGGCCGGGTCGAGTTCGTACACGTACACGATCGGCAGACCGTCGGCGTCCGCTTCCACCCGCCAGAAGTGAACGACTCCGGCGGCTGCGTACTTGCGCGGCTTGACGTCGCGATCGCGGTCCTGGGAGTCGGGTGACACCACTTCCACGACCAGGACGACGTCCTCGGGCTCGTACCAGGTCTGGTCGGCTCCGGTGTCGGCCTCAGCCCGGTAGACCACCATGTCGGGCTCCGGGCGATTCCGCTTGTCGATCCTGATGGTCATTTCCCGGTCGACATCGAGATCCTGCGGCAGATGCGCGAGCAGCGCCTGCTCCAGCAACCACATCGTGCGGGTGTGGAATTTCCGCTGCGGACTCATGAAGACGAGACTCCCGTCGATCAGCTCGGTGTGGGGCGGGAGGCCCGGGATCCGGTCGAGGTCGTCCGCTGTCCATCCGCCCTCGGGCGGGACGGGCCACCGGTACCGCTGCTTCTCAAGCCTGGGCTCGGGTGCGGCGCTCATGATTGCTCCCATGGGGCAGAGTCTCGTCTCCTCAGCCAGCGTACCCAGCTCATACGACGATGCCGCCGCCCAAACGAATGAGCGACGGCATCGGCATTGACCTGGCGGGAGGGGTCACTCCCACTCGATGGTGCCCGGCGGCTTGCTCGTCACGTCGAGCACGACGCGGTTGACGTCGGCCACCTCGTTGGTGATGCGGGTCGAGATCCGGGCGAGGGTCTCGTAGGGCAGGCGCGACCAGTCGGCCGTCATCGCGTCCTCGGAGGAGACCGGGCGCAGGACGATCGGGTGGCCGTAGGTGCGGCCGTCGCCCTGGACGCCGACCGAGCGGACGTCGGCGAGCAGGACCACCGGGCACTGCCAGATGTCGCGGTCCAGGCCGGCCGCGGTCAGCTCCTCACGGGCGATGGCGTCGGCCTCGCGGAGCAGGTCGAGCCGCTCCTTGGTGACCTCGCCGACGATCCGGATGCCGAGGCCGGGGCCGGGGAACGGCTGGCGCTGGACGATCTCGTCGGGCAGGCCGAGCTCCTGGCCGACCATGCGGACCTCGTCCTTGAACAGCTGGCGCAGCGGCTCGACGAGCGAGAACTCGATGTCCTCGGGGAGGCCGCCCACGTTGTGGTGCGACTTGATGTTGGCGGTGCCGGTGCCGCCGCCGGACTCGACGACGTCCGGGTAGAGGGTGCCCTGGACGAGGAAGGCGACTTCCTCGCCGTCGGCGGCGCCCTCGGCGACGATCTCGGCCTGGGCCTGCTCGAAGACCCGGATGAACTCGCGGCCGATGATCTTCCGCTTCTGCTCGGGGTCGGAGACCCCGGCCAGCGCGGTCAGGAAGCGCTCCTCGGCGTCGACGACCTTCAGCTGGACTCCGGTGGAGGCCACGAAGTCCTTCTCGACCTGCTCGCTCTCGCCCTTGCGCATCAGGCCGTGGTCGACATACACGCAGGTCAGCTGGGAGCCGATGGCCTTCTGCACGAGGGCCGCGGCGACCGCCGAGTCCACCCCGCCGGACAGGCCGCAGATGGCGCGCTTGGTGCCGACCTGCTCGCGGATCAGCGCGATCTGCTCCTCGACCACATTGGTCGTGGTCCAGGTCGGCTCGATGCCGGCGCCCCGGTAGAGGAAGTGCTCCAGGACCTGCTGGCCGTGCGTGGAGTGCAGGACCTCGGGGTGGTACTGGACGCCGTAGAGCTTCTTCTCGTCGTTCTCGAAGGCGGCGACCGGTACGACGTCGGTGGACGCGGTGACGGTGAAGCCCTCGGGGGCGGCGGAGCAGGCGTCGCCGTGCGACATCCAGACCGACTGCTCTGCGGGCGTGCCCTCGAAGAGCGTGGAGCCGGTCTTGGAGACGGTGAGCGGGGTACGGCCGTACTCACGGGCACCGTTGTCGTCGACGGTGCCGCCGAGCGTGGTCGCCATCAGCTGGAAGCCGTAGCACATGCCGAAGACCGGGACGCCGGCCTCGAACAGCGCACGGTCGAGGGACGGCGCGCCCTCGGCGTACACCGAGGAGGGGCCGCCGGACAGGATGATCGCCCGGGGGTTCTTGGCCAGCATCTCGGCCACCGGCATGGTGGACGGGACGATCTCGCTGTAGACCCGGGCCTCACGGACGCGTCGGGCGATGAGCTGGGCGTACTGCGCGCCGAAGTCGACAACCAGAACCACGTCGGTGGTGGTGTCGGGGGCGGCGGGGGGTGCTGCTGGCACGGGCGGCCTTCCGGCGGTGAAGGGGGGCGAAAAGCGGGGTCTGTTTTGTCGATTCTACCGGGGTTGCGGAGTCCGCTGTCGTCCCGCTCGTGCTCAGGTGCGGGGTCATCGCTTCCCGGACCCGGCGTCTCAGCATCCGGGCGCCGTGTTGGTCCGCCCACGGCGACCGGGCCATACTGGTTCCATGCTTCAGCACACGACCTTCGTCTTTACCTATGGCATCCGGCCCGCCGGCTGCCATGGTCGTGCTGCTTGATCCCACCGACAAGCAACGTTCCAGGCGCCCCGGGCCGAAAGGCCCGGGGCGCCTTGGCGTTACGGACCGGCCGGCCTCGGGGACCACACCCCACGAGGAGTCACCACCATGACCAGCACCGCCCCCGCGCAGAGCACCGCGAAGAGCACCGCCACGAAGACCGCCGTCGAGAAGACCGGCGCGGGCACCGAGGAGGCCGCCGCGCTGATCGATGACGCGCGGACCCGGATCGACACCCTCGACGACCGGATCATCGGGCTCGTCCAGGAACGGATGGCCGTCTCGGCGGTCATCCAGGAGGCCCGGATCACCTCGGGCGGCCGCCGGATCAACCTCGCCCGCGAGATGGAGGTCCTGGGCTCGTACCGGGACGCGCTCGGCAGGCCCGGCACCTCCCTCGCCATGACGCTGCTGGAGCTCTGCCGCGGCCGGGCGTGACACCCCGCGGACCGGGGGTACTCCGGCGTATCCCAGTTCGGGCCGACTCTCACCCGTACGGCGCGTGACCGGGTCCGGCGCGGCTTCGTTGGTCCCGGTGTCCGTGCCAGCCAGGGGCGGCTCTGGAAAGAAACCACGCGTGGCTCCGCTGGTGCGTGTGGCGTACCGCAGGTACGCCGTGGGACCGCGCTCCAGCGTGCGTGACCGGTCGGCAGGGGACAGCAGCCCGGTCACCCCAGGAAACGGCCGGCTCCGGGGACGCCCGGGGCCGGCCGTTTCCGTTCGAGAGGCGGTCGGCCTGCCTGCTTGAGCAGCAGTCGAACCGTCTGCTGCTCGATATGCGGTCGAACCGTCTGCGCGATGCGGGCCGTGTCCTGGCACCCGACGTACGAGGACCCGGCATACGAGGGCGCCGCCGGCCGAATCCCGGTCCGCGGGGCCCTTTCCCGTACCCGCCCACGTCAGGCGTGGCCCCGGGACGTGAGGGGCGTCACATAAAGGTTCTGTGAGTGTCTGGACAACCATTGCCGCGGACCACGGGTCAACCATGCGGAACCACCGGCCCCGCTCGTGCTGCCGCACGGCGGGCCCGTCCCGATACCCGTATCGCTCATCGCGGTACGCCGGACTTCTGAGGTCACCATGAAGCTTCGCCGAGCCCTGGCGCTCGCCGCCGCCACGGCAGTCATCGCACCGGCCACGCTCCTGGCCTCCACCACCGCGTTCGCCGAGACCACGGACGGCAGCGCTGCCGCCGAGACCACCGTCTCGCCCTCGCCCAGCGACTCCGATTCCCCGGCGACCGAGCCGGCCCCGTCCGCCTCCGAATCCACCTCCGCCGAGGCCCCCGCCGAGGAGCCCGGCGAGCCCGGTCCCGGCGAGGAGTCGGAGTCCGCCGAGGGCTCCGCCCCGGACCCGGACGAGGCCGTCGGCGCGACCCCGAGCGATTCGGCGAGCGCCTCGTCGTCCGCCTCCGCCGCCCCGTCGGAGTCCGAGGACCCGGAGGAGCCGACGGAGTGCGCCAAGTCCGACCTGGACATCTCCATCACCGGCCTGCCGGGACAGATCGTCCGGGGCAGCGGCTGGCACAAGTTCAAGATGAACGTCTACAACTCCTCGAAGTCCGCCGTGAAGGAGATCGACTACTTCGCGGGCGCCTCCTCCGACAAGGCGGGCAACGACCTCTTCCGCTCGAAGCAGGTCAGCCTCCAGGCCCTGGACCAGGAGACCGGTAAGTGGGAGGAGCTCAGCGAGGACGGTCGCGCGGTCGGTTACGTGGGCCAGTCCGACGAGATCCCCGCGGGCTACGAGGTCGACATCCCGCTGCGCATCAACGTGAAGCAGACCGCCCCCGTCGGCGCCGGTTTCACGCTCGGTGCCGGTCTGTACGTGGGCGACAAGGACTGCATGGGCGTCAGCGACGTCGCGTACAAGTTCAAGATCGTGAAGTCCGGCGGGGGCGGCTCGGTGCCGCAGACCGGTGGCAGTGCCCCGGTCCCGGTCACGAAGCCGGCCGGCAACACGGCGGGCAAGGTGTCCGGCAGCCTCGCGGAGACCGGTTCGTCCTCCGCGCTGCCGGTGTTCGCCACCGCGGGCGGCGCGGCCGTGGTGCTCGGCGCGGGCGCGATGTTCATCGTGCGGCGCCGCAGGAACGGTGACGCCGGCGTGTGACGCGTCCGCTCACCGTGAGCGTGAGGGGCTGCACTCGGAGGGGGGTGCAGCCCCTTTCTGCTGCCCGGGCCCGCACTCTCGGCCGCGGCCTGTCCGTCCTGCTACGGCTTCTTCTTCGGCGGGACGGCCGGCAGCCCGAGAAACGGCAGCTTCAGCGCGCCGAACGCGTCCTCGGGCACCGCCGGTGACCGCGGCTCGACCGCGGTCAGCCGCTCGTACTCCTCGCCCTGCGCCGGACGCGGGTCCGCCTCGCCCTTGTTGGGCCAGAAGGACATCGCGCGCTCGGCCTGCGCGGTGATGGTGAGCGACGGGTTGACGCCGAGGTTCGCGGAGACCGCCGAGCCGTCGACGACCGAGATGCCGGGGTGTCCGTAGAGCCGGTGGTACGGGTCGATCACCCCGTCCTCGACGGAGGCGCCGATGGGGCAGCCGCCGAGGAAGTGTGCGGTGAGCGGGGTGCCCATCAGCTCGCCCACGTTCGAACCCGCGAATCCGTTGATCTCCTCGGCGAGCAGCCTGGCGCTGCGCGTCGCCGTCTCGATCTGGGTCGGGTTGGGCGCGCCGTGCCCCTGCCGGGCGGTGAGCAGGCCCTTCCCCACGCCGCCCGGCTTGCGGTACGTCGTCAGGGAGTTGTCGAGCGACTGCATGACGAGCCCGATGATGGTCCGCTCCGACCAGCGGCGGTTGGAGAGCGACCGGGCGGCGAGCGTGGGGTGCTTGACCAGTTCCAGCAGCCACCTGCGCACCCGGTGCGCGCCGTACGGCACCTGGAGGACGGTCAGCGCGCCCATCGAGTTGGAGCCCTTGCCGTAGCGGACCGGCTCGATGTGCGTGTTCTCGTCCGGGTGGATCGAGGAGGTGATGGCGACACCGCGGGTGAAGTCGGCCCGCGCGGTCCCGTGCTTCTTGCGGTAGCGCCGGTCGCTGGTCTGTGAACCGACCAGGCCCTCGGAGTTGGTGCGGGTCAGCTCGCCGAGCCTGGGCGAGATCCGGGGCAGCAGGCCGGTGTCCTTCATCCGGTGCAGCAGTGTCTGGGTGCCGTACGTGCCCGCGGCGACGACGACCCTGCGGGCGGTGAACGTGCGGCCCTTGCCCTTCTTCCGGTTGTCGGTGGGGAGGGTCTTGACCGCGTAGCCGCCCGTGGAGTTCTCGGTGACCGCGACGACCGAGGTCATAGGGTGGACGACCGCGCCGGCCTGCTGCGCGAGGTGGAGGTAGTTCTCGTTGAGGGTGTTCTTCGCGCCGTGCCGACAGCCGGTCATGCATTCGCCGCACTCGGTGCAGGCCTTGCGGGAGGGCCCCGCCCCGCCGAAGAACGGGTCGGCGACCTCGCCGCCCGGCCGGGCCTTCGCCGTGCCGTCACCGTCCTCGCCGTCCCCGAAGAAGACGCCCACCGGCGCCATGTGGAACGTGTCGCCGATGCCCATGGCCTGCGCGGTGGCCTTCAGGTGGACGTCCGACGGGGTCATGGTCGGGTTGAGCCGGACCCCCAGCATCCGCTTGGCCTGGTCGTAGTACGGGCCCAGCTCCTCGCGCCAGTCGGTGATGTCCTTCCACTGCGGGTCCTCGAAGAACGGCGCGAGCGGCTCGTACAGGGTGTTGGCGTAGTTCAGCGAACCACCGCCGACGCCCGCTCCGGCCAGCACCATGACGTTGCCCAGCAGGTGGATGCGCTGGATGCCGTACAGGCCGAGCGTCGGGGCCCACAGGAAGTTCTTCAGGTCCCAGGAGTTCTTGGGCAGTTCGGCCCGGGTGAAGCGGCGGCCCGCCTCCAGGACCCCGACCCGGTAGCCCTTCTCGGTCAGCCGCAGCGCCGACACCGCACCGCCGAAGCCCGAGCCGACGACGAGCACGTCGTAGTCGTACGCGGCGTCGTCGTCAGCCGTTTCCGGGCCGACGGGCCGATTCTGGGCAGGGCTGTCCTGGGCCATGGCTCTCCTCGGTGCGAAACGGGCGGAAAGTGCTGCGGTACCACCGGTGTTCAGCGCAGGCGGAACGCCTTCATCGCCTTGAGGCTGACGCTCATGAACGCCGCGTACTTCTCGTCGTCCATGCCGAAGGCCGGGGCGAGCGGCATCAGCCGCTGCTGGGCGACGGTCTGCGCCTCGGTGTACTTGAGGATGCCCTCGGAGCCGTGCCGTCGGCCGAGGCCGGATTCCTTCATGCCGCCCATCGGGGACTGCACGCTGCCGTACGCGGGGGCGTACCCCTCGTTGATGTTGACGGTGCCGGTGCGCAGCCGGGCGGCGATCTGGTGGCCGCGCCTGGAGTCCTTGGTCCAGACACTGGAGTTCAGGCCGTAGGGGGTGGCGTTGGCGAGGGCGACGACCTCGTCCTCGTCGGTGAAGCGGTAGATGGAGACGACCGGGCCGAAGGTCTCCTCGCTGCACACGGCCATCGGTGCCTCGACGCCGTCGAGGATGGTCGGCTCGTAGAACAGCGGGCCGATGTCGGGGCGGGCGACGCCGCCCGCGACGAGCTTGGCGCCCTTCTCGACAGCCTCCGCGACGTGCCGGGTGACGGTCTCCAGCTGGCGCTCGCCGACCAAGGAACCCATGTCCGCGCCGTAGGCGAGGGAATTGCCGAGCCGCATGGCCTTCGTACGGGCGGCGAAGCGGGCCACGAAGTCGTCGGCGATCGACTCGTGGACGTACAGCCGCTCGATGGAGATGCAGAGCTGGCCGGCGGAGGAGAAGCAGGCGCGGACGGCGCCTGCGGCGGCCTTCTCCACGTCGGCGTCCTTGAGGACCAGCATGGCGTTCTTGCCGCCGAGCTCCAGCGAGACGCCGACGAGCCGGGCCGCCGCGCCCTGCGCGACCTCGCGGCCGGTGCGGGTGGAGCCGGTGAACGAGACGTAGTCGGCGTGCTTGACGACCTCGGGGCCGACGACGGGGCCCTCGCCGAGGACGACCTGGAAGACCTCGGCGGGCAGTCCGGCCTCGATCAGCAGGTCACGGGCCCACAGCGCGGTCAGCGCGGTCTCCGTGTCGGGTTTCATCACGACGGCGTTGCCGGAGACGAACGCGGGCAGCGCGTCGCCGACGGACAGCTCGAGCGGGTAGTTCCACGGCGCGATCTGCCCGATGACGCCGCGCGGCTGGCGCAGCTCGGTGACCTTGGTGAGGGTCGGTACGACCCCGGTGTGCCGCTTCGGCTTCAGGTACGAGCCGGCCCTGCGCCCGTAGTGGCGGGCCGCGACGGCGACGGCCTGCACCTCCTCATGGGCGTGCAGCCGGGCCTTGCCGGTCTCCAGCTGGATGAGATCGAGCACCTCGGCCTGGCGGCTGAGCACCAGGTCGTGGAAGCGGAGCAGTACGGCGGCCCTGGCGCGGACGGGCGTCGCGGCCCAGGCGGGCTGGGCGGCACGGGCCCGCTCGAAGGCGCCGGCCACGTCCTCGGGGGTGGACTCCGGCAGGTCGGCAAGCTTCTCCCCGGTGAAGGGGGTGTGGTTGGCCGTACGGCCCGAACCGGCCACACCCCGGGTCAGCTGGGCGATCACCTCGGGAGTCACCACATCGGCGGCGGTGCGTACGCCCGCGGGCGCGGCGGCCACCGGGTTGGTGCCGACCGGGGCTGCGGAGGTGGATGTGGAGGCCTGCGAGTCCGTCATGAGGGCGAGAGTACGTCCAGCCGCACACTTTGGGTACCCGTGGGTAACGGGTTTTCACAGTCCCCACAAACAAGCCAGCGATCACTGGCAACAAAGCCCCTGATCAGGAGCCCTTCCTCCAGGGAAGGGGTCGGTGGGCCTCAGCCGGAGCTGCCCGGCGCGCGCCAGCCGCGCAGCATCGTGTCGAACTGTGCCCGGGTCGTGTCCCAGTCGTCCGCCGGGCCCGTCATGTACAGCGCGTACTCCGGGCCACCCTCCTCGCCGAAGTACATCTGGTCGATGGCGTGGCGCGGGCCCGGATGGTCCTTGGTCTCGGTCCAGGTGAACTCCCAGAGCGAACCCGGACGGTCCCGGTAGGTGTTGGAGTGCAGGGTCTTGCGCTCGTAGCCGGGGAGCCGCGTGGAGAGCTGCGTCTCCAGGCTCAGCATGTGCATGTACGGGTTGTCGAAGTCGGGCGCCGGGTCGATGCTGATCCGGATGTAGTGCACGCCGTTGTCCGGGGTGTAGTCGATCTGGTTGCCGTCCGCCCGGCGCTCCCAGCCCTCGGGCACGGTCAGGCTGAAGCCCTCGGGGTCCTCCACCCGCTTCCAGCCGTCGGGCACGTCCTTCACCCGTACGTCGGGCTCGTCCGGCGGCGGGGCCTTGGTGTCGGTGTCGGCACCGGGCTTCCCTGGGTCGACGGGCGCGTGCGTGCCCGTGCCGCCGCGCCCGGTGTTGTCCTCCGTCCGGTCGCCGTACTTCATCGCGGCCAGTCCCGCGCCGCCGCCGACCAGCGCCGCCGCCGCGATGACCAGGGCCGCGGTGCGCCAGCGGCCGCGGCCGCGCCGGGTCGTCGGGGCCGGTGCGGCAGTGGTGGGGTGGGGCAGCCGGGTGGTGCCGGGGGCGGGCGGGCCGGACGGGCCGTCCTGGCTCAGGGAGCGCAGGACCTCGTCGGGGACGCTCTGCGTCGGTACGAACGCCTGCGCGGCCACGGGCTTGCGGCCCTCCATGGCCTCCAGCAGCATCCGCTCCGTCTCCGCGGCCGACGGACGCTCGTCCGGCTCCTTGCGGAGCAGCGCGGTGATCACGGGGGCCAGCGGGCCCGCCCGGCCGGGCGGCGGGGGCTCGTCGGCGACGACGGCCTGCATGGTGGAGATCGGGGACGTACGGCGGAACGGCGAGCGGCCCTCGACCGCGGTGTAGAGCGTGGCGCCGAGCGACCACAGGTCGGAGGCCGGTCCCGGGTCGGCGCCGCGTACCCGTTCGGGTGCCAGGTAGTCGATGGAGCCGACCAGCTCACCGGTCCGGGTGATGGTCGAGTCGCCCTCGATGGCGGCGATCCCGAAGTCGGTGAGCAGCACCTGGCCGTCCTTGGCGAGGAGCACGTTGCCCGGCTTCACGTCACGGTGCAGGACCCCCGCCCCGTGCGCGGCGCGCAGGGCGCTCAGCACATGGAGGCCGATCCTGGCTGCCTCGCGCGGCTCGATCTCACCGGACTCCTTGGCCGCGTCGGCGAGGGACGGGCCGTCGACGTACTGCATGACGATCCAGGGCCGGTTGTCGTACTCGATCACGTCGTGCACGGTGACCACGCCCGGGTGCGTGATCCGGGCGGCCGCGCGGGCCTCCTTCTGCGTGCGGGCGTGCAGCACGATCCGGTCGGCCTCCGCGACGTACTGGCCGGCGGTCAACTCCTTGACCGCGACCGTGCGGTGCAACACCTCGTCGTGGGCCCGCCAGACCTTGCCCATGCCGCCGCGCCCGAGGACCTCGCCCAGCCGGTACCTTCCGGCCAGCACCAGTCCCGCGTCCGTGCCCTGTGATCGATCCACGTATCCCCGCCCCGTTCCTCGGCTGCCAGATTACGGAGCGGACGCACGGCCACGGAACCTCGCACCGCCCACGAGACCGCACTGTGATGCTTGTCGCTCCCTCCCCCGCCCGGGAGTTGCACGGAGAGGATTCAGCGGGTCACGCGGTAGGAGGCGATGGCCTGTTCGTAGATGTCGGACACCTTGTCGCGCCGGTTCTCCGGGCCGATGACCTGAATGACGTGGTAGCGGCCCTCGACGATCATCACGAGGTTGCGGGCGTACACCTCGCGCCCCGAGGCGTCCTGCCAGGTGAACTGGCCCTCCGCCATGGCCTGTCGCCCGACGTCGATCCGGCGCAGCCCGCTCGACCCCGACCAGCTGGAGTCGCGGAACGGCTGCAACTCCAGCTCCTTGCCCGCCTGGTACGCCAGCGGGTCGTCGCCGTTGGCCTTGACGGTGTCGCGGCCCGGGACGATCAGCAGGCTGAAGCCGTCGCTGCCGTAGCGGATCTGACGGTCCGCGTTGGCGGGGCTGCGCTGCCAGCCCTTGAGCACACCGACCTCGAAGCCCTCCTTGTCCTTGCGCAGGGTGTAGCCGGGGGCGAGCGCGACGGCGGAGCGGCTGGTCTGCGGCTGCTGGGCGCCGGGCGAACCGGAGGACTCCTGACCGCCGGACTCCCCCGTGCCGGGATCCGGCGAACCGGATACCGAGGAGGCCGGGCCCGAGGAGCCGCCGCCCGGTTCTCCGTCCGACTTGGGCATGAACATCACGGCGTACGCGATGGCCGCGGCGAGGGCGAGCAGGATCAGCACCAGGAGCAGCCGCCCGAGCCGCCGCGGCGCCCGGCCCTCGCCCTCGTGGGGGCGGGGCGGGGTGCGCAGCGCCTTGGGGCCCTTGGGCTCACGCGGCGCCCGGGGGGCTCGCTCGGCCCTGGGCATGTCCAGCCCGGCCTGCCGGTCGTGATGGCCGTGCCGGTCCTGATGGTCCTGTCGGTCCTGATGGTCCTGTCGGTCCTGTCGGCCGGGCTTGTCCTTGGTGTGGCGGTGACGGCCGTGGGCCGCGCTCCGGCCGCGTCGCCTGCGGACCAGCTCGCCCCGGCGGCGTACGACGGGGAGCCGGGCCGTGTCGGCGGACGGCAGGGGTACGACGTCCAGGCCGGCCTCGGGCTCGGGCGCCGACCGCACGAGGGAGCGCAGCCAGCCGCTCAGCTCCTCGAAGTCCGGCCGTTCGGTGGGGTCCTGGCGCAGCAGGGACTCGACGACGGGGCGCAGCGGACCGCACTCCTCGGCGAAGGCGGGCGGCTCCCCGCACACCATCTGGACGAGCTCGGCCGCGTTCTCCTCCGGGTAGGGGGCGTGGCCCTGGACGGCGCGGTAGAGCAGCGCGCCCAGCGCCCAGAGGTCGGTGGCGGGCCCGATCGGCGGTGCCAGCCGCCAGTTCTCGTGGACGGGGCCGGCCTGCTCGGGCGCCCAGCGCTCGGTGACCGCGCCGACCACGGCGATCCTGGTCTGCCGGGCGCGCTCGGCGGCGAGCGGGGTGGCCGGACCCCGGTAGACGGAGTCCGTACGGTCGCTCGCGGACGCCTCGTCCCAGCGGCCCGGCTGCTGCTGCCGTCCCGTGCGGTGCGCGGGCAGCGCCGGGGAGTCGCCATGGCGCCGGGCGTCGGCGCGCAGGGCGTCCTCGCCCGAGCCCCCGGCGGGGACGGGGCGGCCGGAACCGGGGCCGTCGCTCCAGGAACCGGTGAGATGCAACCGCCGCGCGGGCGGCCGGCCGTCGTCGCTGTCGTGGCCGTCGTCGCTGTCGTGGCCGTGGTCGTGGCCGCCGGTCTCGTGGGTTTCGTCGTCCGGGGCGGGCAGGTACGCGTCCTCCGGCCGTGCGGAACGCTGGACCGGCAGGCTTCCGGTGTCCTCCGCGTCGCCCGCACCGGCGCGCCGCCGGTCCTCGTTGACGCGTGCGGCGGCGCGGGCGCCCTCGCGGTAGGCGGCGACCGCCCCGGCGCGCTCGGCCCGCAGCTGTGCGGCGTCTCCCGGGCCGCCGCCACGGGGGGCGTCGGGATCGTCGTCGCCGTCGTCGCCTTCGTCGTACGGCCCGTCGTACGGGTCGTCGTCCGCGTACGGGTCGTCATCTCCGTGGGGCGCGTCGGCCCCCCGGCCCGTCTCGATCGCCGCCGGACCGCGTGAGGCCGGCACCCCGGCCGCAGGGGCGGGCAGGGGCGGCATGGCGGGCGGGGGCGGCGCGAAGGCGCTCGCGGAGCCCGTACCGAGTGCCGGGCGGGCGAACCCGTCCTCGTATCCGTAGCCGTCGTCGTGCCCGTAACCGCCCCGGCCCCCGTAGCCGCCCTGGCTCTCGCCCTCGTCCTCGTCGGGCTGCGGTGTCGTCACGTACCCGCAGAGCGCCTCCTCCGCCGCCCCGGCCGCGAGGCCGGTCAGCACGACCCGGCCGTCGTCGCAGATCAGCACCGTGCGGACGGTGATGTTCCGGTGGGTCCAGCCGTGGGCGTGCAGCACGCGCAGCGCGGTCAGCACGTCGGAGCCGATCTCGGCGGCCCGGAAGGGGTTGAGCGGCCGTTCCGCGAGGAGCGAGGCGAGCGGGCGGGCCGCGACGAGTTCGCTCACGATCCAGAGCGAACCCTCTTCGGCGAACACGTCGAAGACCTGGTCGAGCCTGGGGTGGTCGGGAACCTGGGCCGCCGCCTGCGCCGCCTCCACGGCGCGCCGGACCACCGGGTCGGCGGGAACGCGCACGGCCCCGGCGGTCTGCCGGGCCCACGGGTCCGGATCCCCGGCGTCGAGCACCTCGGCGTCCACCACCTCGGGCAACGGCACCTGCCGGACCAGGACTTCCTGCCCGCTGTAGGTGTCGAACGCCCGGGTCTCGACCGTTTCGTACTCATCGTGCGGAGGCAGCGGAAGGCGGTAGCGGTCGGCAAGTACCCGACCCGCGTAGTCGTCCACGACGCCTCCCCAGAGCGCGCTGTCCCCCCGGCCACGAAAGCCGCATTCAATCCATCAATTGCGTTCACTCACCGCGCAATTGACCCATCGTTCCAGCTGCCTACGGTCTTCAGGCTCTCACGATACGTGGCAAGTGCCGGACACGCGGCCGGGTCGGCGCATCCCGCCCCCTTCCGCCCACGGGATCAGCCGGTGGGACCGAAGAATGCCGCCCGGAGCCTGGATGTTCAGTCGATGGGCTTGAACGTGTCGAACGCGGTCTTGCGCAGCGTCCGGCACTCCTTGCTGTCCCACTCGTCGGCCTTGCAGCTGATCATGATCGCGTAGCCGTGCTTGCCGTCGACCTTGAAGCCCCGGTTGATCACATGGACCCGCTGGCCGTTCTGGGTGCGCTCGAACTGCCAGTCGGCGACGGTCGGGTAGCCGTTGTACTGGACGTTTTTTATGCCGAGATGGCTGTAGCCGTTACTGCTGGCCGCGACGGCGGCCTTCGCGGCGTTCCAGGCCGCGGCCGCGTTGCTGCCGGGCGAATCGGTGTAGTCGACCTGGATACGGGGGAAGCCGCCGCTGACGTTGTAGATGCCGCCGGAGTTCTCGCCCGCCGTCTTGTAGAAGCGGAAGTCCTCGGGCATGGCCATCTGGAAGTGGAACTTCTTGTTCGTGACCATCCGGAATCCGGCGGGCAGCGCATCGCCCGGCTTGTCGCCCTTCCCGCTGCCCTTGCCCTTGTCCTCGCCCTGGCCCTGGTTGCCGTTCTGGTCCTGGTCCTGGCCGTTGCCCTGGCCCTTGCCGCTGCCAGTGCCGCTGTCGGTCTCCGGGGAGCCGCCGGTCGACGCCGAGGGCCCGGCGGAGGTGGACTTGTCGTCCTTGCCGCCTTCGTTGCCCGCGTTGTTCTTGTCGTCCCCGCCGAGCGTGAGCGCGAGGACCGTGCCGAGCACGGCGAGCACGATCACGGCCGCGATGATCGCCAGGGTGCGGCGCGGCACCACGTCCGTGATGGACGCCCGGGGCGGGACGGCCGTGGACGTGGCCGGGCGCGGCGGTGGTACGGCCGCCGAGGCCGGGGTGGTCGCGGGCTTGGCGGGGGTGCCCGCGCCGGCGGACGAGGGAGAGACCGACGGGGGTGCCGAGGGCGGAGGCGGTGTGGTGGTCGCCGCCGCGGCAGCCGGTGCCGCCTTCGCGCTCCGTACGGAGCGCAGGGCGCCCCGCAGCCGGTCCCGCGCGCCCTCGCCCTGTTCCGCGGCCTTCGCCGTCGCCTTGGTGCGGGGCTCGTCGGTCTTCCCGGGCAGTGCCATGACCTGGGTGGCGTCGGCGGGCGGCACCACCACCGGGTCCGGCTTCTCGGGGGCGTGGATCACATCGTTGAGCAGGGCACGGGCGCCCGCGTCGTCGAGCCGCTGCTCGGGGTCCTTGGCGAGCAGGCCGTAGATGACCTCCTCCAGCGGACCGGCGTTCTTCGGCGGGTCGAGCGGCTCGGTCATCACCGCGGTCAGGGTGGCGATGGCCGACCCCTTGTCGTACGGCGGGGAGCCCTCGACGCTGGCGTACAGCAGTCCGCCGAGCGACCAGAGGTCGGCGGGCGGCCCCGGCTTGTGGCCACGGGCGCGCTCGGGCGAGATGTACGAGGGGGCGCCGACGAGCATGCCCGTGGAGGTGACCGACGGGTCGCCCTCGACCTGGGCGATACCGAAGTCGGTCAGCACGACCCGGCCGTCCTCGGCGATCAGCACGTTGGACGGCTTCACATCGCGGTGCAGGATGCCCTCGCGGTGCGCCGAGCGCAGCACGTCGAGGATGGCGAGGCCGACCTCGGCGGCGCGCTTCGGCGTCAGGACACCGTCCTCGCGCACGGCTTCGGCGAGGGACTTGCCCTCGATGAGCTCCATCACGATCCACGGCCGGTCGTCCTCGTCGACCACGTCGTAGACCGTCACCGCGCCGTTGTTGCGGATCCTGGCGATCGCCTTCGCCTCACGCAGCGTGCGCGTGATGAGCCGGCGCTTCTCGTCCTCGTCGATGGCCGTGGGGAACCGCAGTTCCTTGACCGCGACCGTGCGGCCCAGCGTCTCGTCGACGGCACGCCAGACCGTGCCCATACCGCCCCGGCCGAGCACCTCCCCGAGCCGGTAGCGCCCCGCAAGGAGACGTCCGTCCTTGTCCCGTTGGGGCTCCCGTGCCTGTTCCGCCTCCGACATGCGTCCCCTCTGCGATCAACCCGCCCTGGCAGAGCGTTCATTGTCCCTCACCCCGGCACGGGTCATGGTGCCGGGTCCGCAGGCCCGCCATGATGTGCCCCGAGGAAGGGAATCCCCGCCATGCCGATACCCAGGGCACTGCTCGCCGCCCCGTTGCTGCTGGTGCTGCTCGGCCTGGGAACGGTGCCCCTGCCCAGCGAACCACACCTCACGCCCGCGGCCGCCTACCTTCCCCGGCTCGTCGCCGAGGGCGGTGCTCCCACGGCGGCGCTGCTGGCCCGTCGCGCCTCCACCGCACCGTACGACACCTATCGGTCGACAGGCCCCGCAATCCGGCGGGCGGACCGGTTCCGGGCGGGCAGCATCACCAAGACCTTCGTCGCCACGGTCGTGCTCCAACTCGCCCGGGAACGACGGCTCCAGCTGACGGACACGGTCGAGCGGCTGCTGCCGGGGCTGGTGCGCGGCAACGGAAACGACGGCCGCCGCATCACCCTGCGCGCCCTGCTCAGCCACACCAGCGGCCTCCACGACTACACCGCCGATCCATCCGCCCACCCCCTCACGGCCGTCGCGGCGGTCCGCGTCGCCCTGACCCACCGCCCGACGAGCGCCCCCGGCCGCTACGCATACTCCAACACCAATTACGCCGTACTCGGACTCGTCGTTCAACGGGTCACCGGACACAGCTACGCCACCGAGATCCGCGACCGCCTCATCGCCCCCCTCCACCTCACGGGCACCTCCCTTCCCGGCGACCGTACCGCCCTGCCCTCCCCGCACGGCCGCGCCTACACCCGCGATCCGGCCGACGGCGGTCTGCGCGACGTCACCGCGCTGGACCCCCGCACGGCGGGCGCGGCCGGCGAGCTGATCTCCACGCTCGACGATCTGAACCGCTTCTACTCGGCCCTGCTGGGCGGCCGTCTCCTCGCGCCCGCCCAGTTGGCGATCCTGCTGAACACCCGGGCCACGCACGGCGTCTACGGACTGGGCATCTATCCGCAGAAGCTCTCCTGCGGCACCACCGTCTGGGGGCACAACGGCCACATAGCGGGCAGTTACGTCCGTACCGCCGCGACGCGCGACGGGCTGCACACCCTGACGTACCGCATCGACACGGACACGCTGGCCGACGCACGGACCCTCGAACCCGCACTGCTCGAAGCGGAGTTCTGCGACCGGCCGGAGAATCCCCAGAGTTCCTAGATGGGCACGATGTCCGGCGCCCCGAGGCGTGCCGCGTCCGCCGTGAGGTCGTCCGGCTGGCGCTGCGACTCGCGTTCCGCCTGCACCCGCTTCTCGTAGTGCTCGACCTCCCGGTCCATCTGGCCCTCGTCCCAGCCCAGCACCGGGGCCATCAGTTCCGCGCAGAGCCGGGCGCTGCGCGTGCCCCGGTCGAAGGTCTCTATGGAGATCCGGGTACGGCGGGTCAGTACGTCGTCGAGGTGGCGGGCCCCCTCGTGCGAGGCGGCGTAGACGATCTCGGCCTTCAGGTAGTCGTCGGCCGAGGGCAGCGGCTCCCCCAGCACCGGATCGGCGAGGATCAGTTCGAGGATCTGCTCGGTCGCCGAGCCGTACCGGTTGAGCAGATGCTCCACCCGGGCGACATGGAGGCCGGACCGGGCCGCGATCCTCGCCCTGGCGTTCCACATCGCCGGGTATCCCTCCGCCCCCAGCAGCGGGATCTCCTCGGTGACGCAGGCCGCCACCCGCTGGTCCAGTCCGTGCACCGCCTCGTCCACGGCGTCCTTGGCCATCACCCGGTACGTCGTGTACTTGCCGCCCGCCACCACCACGAGGCCCGGCAGCGGATGCGCCACCGTGTGCTCGCGCGAGAGCTTGCTGGTCGCGTCGGACTCTCCGGCCAGCAGCGGCCGCAGCCCGGCGTACACGCCCTGGACGTCGTCCCGGCTCAGGGGCGTGGCCAGGACCGAATTGACGTGTTCGAGCAGGTAGTCGATGTCGGCGCTGGACGCCGCCGGGTGCGCCTTGTCCAGGTCCCAGTCGGTGTCCGTGGTCCCGATGATCCAGTGCCGCCCCCACGGGATGACGAAGAGGACGGACTTCTCGGTCCGAAGGATCAGGCCGGTCGAGGAGTGGATGCGGTCCTTGGGGACAACCAGATGAATGCCCTTGGACGCCCGGACGTGGAACTGTCCGCGCTCCCCTATCAGCGCCTGGGTGTCGTCCGTCCAGACCCCCGTCGCGTTGACCACCTGCTTGGCCCTGACCTCGTACTCACCGCCCGCCTCGACGTCCTCCACCCGGGCGCCGACGACCCGCTCGCCCTCCCGGAGGAAGCCGACCACCCGAGCACGGTTGGCCACGTGCGCGCCGTAACCGGCGGCCGTGCGCACCAGGGTCGCCACATAGCGGGCGTCGTCCATCTGTGCGTCGTAGTACTGCAACGCCCCGACCAGGGCGTCCTTCCTCAGCGCCGGGGCGACGCGCAGGGCGTGGCGGCGGGAGAGATGGCGGTGCACGGGCAGGCCCCGGCCGTGGCCCGACGACACCGACATCGCGTCGTAGAGCGCGACGCCGGAACCGGCGTAGAACCGCTCCCAGCCCTTGTGCTGCAACGGGTAGAGGAACGGCACCGGCTTCACCAGGTGCGGGGCCAGCCGCTCCAGGAGCAGCCCGCGCTCCTTCAGCGCCTCGCGGACGAGCGCGAAGTCGAGCATCTCCAGATACCGCAGCCCGCCATGGATCAGCTTGCTCGACCTGCTCGATGTGCCCGACGCCCAGTCGCGGGCCTCGACCAGCCCGGTCGAGAGCCCTCTCGTCGCCGCGTCCAGCGCCGTGCCGGCGCCGACCACGCCCGCTCCCACCACCAGCACGTCCAGTTCGCGCTCGGCCATCGCGGCCAGCGCCTCGGCGCGCTCCGCAGGTCCCAGTGTCGCTGTCCTCACTGCTGCCTCCCGGGTAGATCGGGGTGGTCCGGCACGGGACACGACCGGCACGTCGGCCGGGGCGGCCCGCGCCCACCTCTCGATTCTGTCCGGCGCCCACGACTTCGGCCACCGCCTGTGGACAACACCGGGACGACAGAAGCTCACAATGCGACATATAGGTCATATATAAGCCTAGTGTGACATTGCGCTGTCCACAGCGGTTGCGCTTTCAGCCCTCATGGTCATAGTCCGACGGGAAGGACGGCCCATCCACATGCCCGCAGACCTCGCAGTCATCGGACTCGGCCACCTCGGCCTGCCACTCGCCCAGGCCGCCGTGGCCGCGGGCGTGCAGACCGTCGGCTACGACACCGACCCGAGCGCCTGCACGGAACTCTCCGCGGGCCGCACCCCCGTCGAGGGATCGCTCACCGCCTCGGAGATCCGCCGGATGCTCTCGGGGGGCTTCCGGCCGACCACCAGCCCGGCCGAACTGGGCCGGGTCCGTACCGCGGTGATCTGCGCGCCCGCCCCCCTCGGCGCCGACCGCACCATCGACCTCACCGCCGTCGGCGACGCCGCCCGCGCACTCGCCGCCCAACTGCGCCCGCACACCACCGTGCTGCTCGAATCGGCCGTACCGCCCGGCACCACCGAGAACTACCTGCTGCCGCTGCTCGAAGAGGGCTCGGGGCTGCGCGCCGGCCGCGACTTCCACCTGGCCTGCTCCCCCAGCCGCCTCGACCCAGGCAACCGGACCCACGTCTACGCCAACACCCCCAAGGTCATCGGCGGCCTCACCCCAGCCTGCACCGAATCCGCCGCCGCCTTCTACGGCCGGCTCACCGACAAGGTCGTCCGGGCGCGCGGACCGCGCGAGGCCGAGATGACCAAGGTCCTGGAGACCAACTTCCGGCACGTCAACATCGCCCTGGTCAACGAGATGGCGGTGCTCTGCCACGACCTCGGCGTCGACCTGTGGGACGTCATCCGCTGCGCCGAGACCAAGCCCTTCGGCTTCCAGCCGTTCCGCCCCGGCCCCGGCGTCGGCGGCCACGGCGCACCCGTCGACCCGGGCTACCTGCCGTACAACAGCCGCACCCCCGGCCACCCCCTGCGGATGGTCTCGCTCGCCCAGGAGATCAACGGCCGCATGCCGCAGTACGTGATCCAGCGCTGCGCCACCCTGCTGAACGAACACGGCAAGTCCGTCCGCGGCGCCCGGGTACTGCTGCTCGGCGTCACCTACAAGCCCGACCTCGCCGACCAGGAGGGCTCCCCCGCCCGGGAGATCGCGACCCGGCTGATGGACATGGGTGCCCAGATCGGCTACCACGACCCGCACGTCCTGGACTGGCGCGTACGCGAGCGCCCGGTCCCGCGCGCCGACTCGCTGTACGAGGCGGCGTCCAGCGCCGACCTCACGGTGCTGCTCCAGCACCACCGGACGTACGACCTCCAGGGCCTCGCCGTGAAGGCCCAGCTCCTCCTGGACACCCGGGGAGCGACCCCGGCGGGGGCCGCACACCGGCTTTAAACATCTCCCCCGGATTTCGGTAGGAGATGTCACAGGCTGCTGCTAGCCTGCGGCGTCACTTCTCGCACAGTCGTGCGCTTCCGTCCCAGGGGGGATATCAACATGAGCCAGCCCGTGCCGCCGCCGAACCAGCCACACGACGCCCAGCCCGGCGGTAATCCGTTCGCGGGCCAGCAGCCCGGTGCCCAGCCCGGCGGCAACCCGTTCGCGGGCCAGCAGCCGGGCGCCCCGTTCGGCGGCGCGCCGTTCACCCCGCCGGTCCCGGTACGCAACAACATCGGCCTCGGGCTGGCCGCCGCCGTCGTCGCGGCCGTCGTCGCCGCGGCCGTCTACGGCGCCATCATCGGCGCCACCAAGCACGAGATCGGCTACGCGGCCGTGGGTGTCGGCTTCGTCGTCGGCTTCGCGTCGGGCAAGGTCGGCGGCCGCAACCCCGCGCTGCCGGTCGTCAGCGCCCTGCTCTCGCTGGTCGCCGTCTACTTCGGCCAGCTGCTCGGCGAGGCGATGATCGCGGCCAAGGAGCTCCCGGTCACCGTCTCCGAGCTGTTCTTCGACCACTTCGGCGCGCTGAACGAGTTGTGGAAGGCCGACTCGAACTTCATCTCGTACCTCTTCTTCGCCGTCGCGGCGGTCGCCGCGTTCTCCGGCGCCAAGAAGGCCGCCGGATAATCGCGGACACATACGGGAGGGCCCGGACCGCAGCAGCGGTCCGGGCCCTCCCGTCATGCCGGGACCAATCAGCGGCGGTGCTGCGAGTCCGCCACCGTGACCTCGACGCGCTGGAACTCCTTGAGGTCGCTGTACCCCGTCGTCGCCATCGCCCGGCGCAGCGCGCCGAAGATGTTCATCGAGCCGTCGGGGGTGTGCGAAGGACCGGTCAGGACCTCCTCGGTGGTGCCGACCGAGCCCAGGTCCACCAGCTTGCCGCGCGGCACGTCCTCGTGGACGGCCTCCATGCCCCAGTGCCGGCCGCGGCCCGGCGCGTCCGTCGCACGGGCCAGCGGGGAGCCCATCATCACGGCGTCCGCACCGCAGGCGATGGCCTTCGGCAGGTCGCCCGACCAGCCGACGCCGCCGTCCGCGATCACGTGCACGTACCGGCCGCCGGACTCGTCCATGTAGTCACGGCGGGCGCCGGCCACATCGGCGACCGCGGTCGCCATCGGGACCTGGATGCCGAAGACGTTGCGCGTGGTGTGCGCCGCGCCGCCGCCGAAGCCGACGAGGACACCGGCCGCACCGGTACGCATCAGGTGCAGGGCGGCGGTGTACGTGGCGCAGCCGCCGACGATCACCGGGACGTCCAGCTCGTAGATGAACTGCTTGAGGTTGAGCGGCTCGGCGGCACCCGAGACGTGCTCGGCGGAGACCGTCGTACCGCGGATGACGAAGATGTCCACGCCCGCGTCGACGACGGCCTTGGAGAACTGCGCGGTGCGCTGCGGGGAGAGCGCTGCGGCGGTGACGACACCGGAGTCGCGCACCTCCTTGATGCGCTGCCCGATCAGCTCCTCCTGAATAGGCGCGGAGTAGATCTCCTGGAGGCGGCGGGTCGCCGACTCGACGGGCATCTCGGCGATCTCGTCGAGCAGCGGCTGCGGGTCGGCGTGCCGGGTCCACAGGCCCTCGAGGTTGAGGACGCCGAGGCCGCCGAGCTCACCGATGCGGATCGCGGTCTGCGGGGAGACCACGGAGTCCATGGGAGCGGCCAGGAACGGCAGCTCGAAACGGTAGGCGTCGATCTGCCAGGCGATCGAGACCTCCTTCGGGTCGCGGGTACGGCGGCTCGGAACGACGGCGATGTCGTCGAATGCGTACGCCCGGCGGCCGCGCTTGCCGCGCCCGATCTCGATCTCAGTCACGTGTGTGGCCTTTCCCTCTGCGTTTCAGCGCCTTCCAGTATCCCCGACATACGCGCCAGGGGCGGCCCCGGCAGTCCCGGGGCCGCCCCTGGCACTGTCGGCGACTACTTGTTGCGGCTGTAGTTCGGCGCCTCGACCGTCATCTGGATGTCGTGCGGGTGGCTCTCCTTGAGCCCCGCGGACGTGATGCGGACGAAGCGGCCCTTGGTCTCCATCTCGTCGATGGAGGCGGCGCCCACGTAGCCCATCGTCTGGCGGAGGCCGCCGACGAGCTGGTGCAGCACGTTGGCCAGCGGGCCTCGGTAGGGCACCTGGCCCTCGATGCCCTCGGGGACGAGCTTGTCGTCCGAGGCCACGTCGGCCTGGAAGTAGCGGTCCTTGGAGTACGAGCGCCCCTGTCCACGGGACTGCATCGCCCCGAGGGAACCCATGCCGCGGTACGACTTGAACTGCTTGCCGTTGATGAAGAGGAGCTCGCCGGGAGACTCCTCGCAGCCCGCGAGGAGGCTGCCCAGCATGACGGTGTCGGCACCGGCTGCGAGCGCCTTGCCGATGTCGCCGGAGTACTGCAGACCGCCGTCCCCGATGACCGGGACGCCGGCCGCGCGTGCGGCGAGAGCGGCCTCGTAGATCGCGGTGACCTGCGGGACGCCGATACCGGCGACCACGCGCGTGGTGCAGATGGAGCCGGGGCCCACGCCGACCTTGACGCCGTCGACACCGGCGTCGATCAGGGCCTGCGCGCCGTCACGCGTCGCGACGTTGCCGCCGATGACGTCGACGCCGACGCTGGACTTGATCTTCGCCATCCAGTTCAGCGCGTTGCTGTTGTGGCCGTGCGAGGTGTCGACGATGAGGAAGTCCACGCCCGCGCCGGCCAGCGCCTGAGCGCGCTCCAGGGCCTCGGGGCTCGCGCCGACCGCCGCGCCGACGAGGAGCCGGCCCTCGGCGTCCTTCGCCGCGTTCGGGTACTGCTCGGCCTTCACGAAGTCCTTGACCGTGATGAGGCCCTTGAGGACGCCCGCGTCGTCGACCAGCGGAAGCTTCTCGATCTTGTGGCGGCGCAGCAGCTCCATGGCGTCGACGCCGGAGATGCCGACCTTGCCGGTCACGAGCGGCATCGGCGTCATGACCTCGCGCACCTGGCGGCTGCGGTCGGACTCGAACGCCATGTCGCGGTTGGTGACGATGCCGAGCAGCTTGCCCGCCGGGTCGGTCACCGGGACGCCGCTGATGCGGAACTTGGCACACAGCGCGTCGGCCTCGGCCAGCGTCGCGTCCGGGTGCACGGTGATCGGGTCGGTCACCATGCCGGACTCGGAGCGCTTCACGAGGTCGACCTGGTTGACCTGGTCCTCGATCGACAGGTTGCGGTGCAGGACACCGACGCCGCCCTGCCGTGCCATGGCGATGGCCATGCGGGACTCGGTGACCTTGTCCATCGCCGCGGAGAGCAGCGGGATGTTCACGCGTACATTGCGGGAGATACGGGACGAGATGTCGACCGCGTTCGGCAGCACCTCGGATGCGCCGGGCAGCAGCAGCACGTCGTCGTATGTCAGCCCGAGCGTCGCGAATTTCTCGGGCACTCCGTCGACGTTTGCAGTCATGACACCTTCCCCAAATGGCCTTGATCGGTGCGGATGTCCATGCTAACGGCCTCCGGGGGTGTCTCATTCCACGAGCAAGATCACCTGGAGGTTCTGTAGTTTCGTACGGACCCTCGCGGACGGCACCGACCGCGTCAGCTCACTGCTCCGCGAGCGCCCGCAGCCTGCTCAGGGCCCGGTGCTGGGCGACCCGGACCGCGCCCGGCGACATGCCCAGCATCTGCCCGGTCTCCTCGGCGGTGAGCCCGACGGCGACCCGCAGGACCAGCAGCTCGCGCTGGTTCTCCGGGAGGTTGGCCAGGAGCTTCTTCGCCCAGGCGGCATCGCTGCTGAGCAGGGCCCGCTCCTCGGGCCCGAGCGAATCGTCCGGCCGCTCGGGCATCTCGTCGGACGGCACGGCCGTCGACCCCGGGTGCCGCATGGCGGCGCGCTGGAGATCGGCGACCTTGTGGCCCGCGATGGCGAACACGAAGGCCTCGAAGGGCCTGCCGGTGTCCTTGTAGCGCGGCAGCGCCATCAGCACCGCGACGCAGACCTCCTGCGCCAGGTCCTCCACGAAGTGGCGAGCATCACCGGGCAGCCGGTTCAGCCGCGACCTGCAGTAGCGCAGCGCGAGTGGGTGGACATGGGCCAGCAGATCATGGGTGGCCTGCGCGTCGCCCTCGACGGCACGGTGCACCAGGGCACCGATCGCCGTCGTCTCGTCGTCGCGCATCGGACCATGGTGCCCCGGAGCCGAGTCATCCGTGCCGCCGCGTCCGTAGTTGTGCACCGAAGCGTTATGAGCGGGTGCGCCGGAAGTCATGTCCTGCGCCCTCCCCTTCCGCTCGACCGAATCGTTCCCGAGGAACTCCACATCTCAAGGATGCGGCATCGGCCGGGAAGCGTCACATAGCGTCGGCGCGACGGGCTCCACCGGTCGGGCGGAACCCGTCCCGCGCACGTCGGTCACGTCACCCCGCCCGCCGCTGCGCGGGCGGGGAACCGATCGACTGCCGGCCATGGCCGGACCTCAGCGGACCAGGCCCCAGCGGAAGCCGAGCGCCACGGCATGCGCCCGGTCCGAGGCGCCGAGCTTCTTGAACAGACGCCTGGCGTGCGTCTTCACCGTGTCCTCGGAGAGGAACAGCTCACGGCCGATCTCGGCGTTCGAACGGCCGTGGCTCATTCCTTCGAGCACCTGGATCTCACGTGCGGTGAGCGTCGGCGCCGCACCCATCTCGGCCGACCGCAGCCGGCGCGGGGCGAGCCGCCACGTCGGATCGGCCAGCGCCTGGGTGACGGTGGCGCGCAGCTCCGCGCGGGAGGCGTCCTTGTGGAGGTAGCCGCGGGCACCGGCGGCGACCGCGAGCGCGACACCGTCCAGGTCCTCGGCGACGGTCAGCATGATGATCCTGGCTCCGGGGTCGGCGGAGAGCAGCCGCCGGACCGTCTCCACACCTCCGAGACCGGGCATGCGTACGTCCATCAGAATCAGATCCGAACGGTCGGCGCCCCAGCGGCGGAGGACTTCCTCGCCGTTGGCCGCCGTCGTCACCCGCTCCACGCCGGGCACGGTCGCGACCGCGCGACGAAGCGCTTCTCGGGCAAGCGGGGAGTCGTCGCAGACGAGGACGGATGTCATGACCGTCCTCCGAAGCCGATGCGCGTCACCTTGAGCCTCCAGGCTGTTACAAGTCGTCACCTGTGCGGTTGACACTCTCGGACACCTGCCCGATCGCTTTTTCCGTCAACCGCCTCCGCCCTCTCAACGACGGTCACTCGAAAGAGTTACGGGCCGAGACACCGAGTTCGGCACTCTACGTGAGGGGCCGCACACGGAGGAGAACGACGCGGATCATCCGATCGTCAACCGAAACTTCAGATGAAGGTATGCCCCATTTAGCGGGTTTTCTTCCCTTTTGCTGGTGTCTGTGGATAGATTCGCAATCAGTCATATTTACATCTACTTACACAGCAGATGTACGGTCGTGGGCACGGTCGATGACGGACGACAACGACGTTTCCGACTCAGCAAGGTTTCGAGGGGACAAGCAATGGCAGATTTCTCCCGCCTTCCCGGACCCAACGCCGATCTCTGGGACTGGCAGCTGCTGGCGGCCTGCCGCGGGGTGGACAGCTCACTGTTCTTCCACCCGGAGGGTGAACGCGGGGCGGCACGGAGCGCCCGCGAGAACTCGGCGAAAGAGGTCTGCATGCGATGCCCGGTACGCGCCGAGTGCGCGGCGCACGCCCTGGCGGTGCGAGAACCCTACGGAGTGTGGGGCGGGCTCACCGAGGACGAACGCGAGGAGCTCATGGGACGGGCCCGCAGCCGGCTGATCACGGCCGCGGCGCCGTCGGGCGCCCCGGGGCACGACTGATCCCGTCAGGCCCTAACAAGAACAAGAAAAACGTTTCTGCGGCGGGGTTCTTCCGACCCTGGTCCGCCGGACAGGCCCCGGAGGGGCCGAGCACCCGGCCACCGACTGGCGACCGGGGTACAGGCAGGCCCCTCAGCGGGCGGCCGCCAGGGACAGCCGGTCCAGGGTGGCGGCCACCGCCGGGACCTGGGCCAGGTCGGGCAGGGTCAGCGCGACGATCTCGCGCTCGATGGCCGGCTCCACCGTCACGGTGCACGCACCCTTGGGGCGTACGGACTCGATCGCCAGCTCCGGCAGTACGGCGACCCCGAGTCCGGCGCCGACCAGGCCGACCACCGCCGGGTAGTCGTCGGTGGCGAAGTCGATCCGGGGGGTGAAGCCCGAGGCCTCGCAGACCTCCACGAGTTGGCGGCGGCAGCGCGGACAGCCCGCGATCCAGGACTCCTCGGCGAGCTCGGCGATCCCCACCGTGGCGGAACGCGACAGCCGGTGCCCCTCCGGGACCAGGCCGATCAGCCGGTCGGTGAGCAGCGGGCGCACCACCAGGTCGTCCCATTCGGCGCCGGAGGCTCCGTAGCGGAACGCCAGCGCGATGTCGCAGTCGCCCTCGCGCAGCATCTCGACCGAGCGCGGCGGCTCGGCCTCCACCAGCGAGACCCGGGTGCCGGGGTGGGCGGCGCGCAGCGCGGCGAGGGCCCCGGGGACCAGGGTGGAGCTGCCGCTGGGGAACGAGACGAGCCGGACCCGGCCGGCCCGCAGCCCGGCGATGGCGGCGACCTCCTCCTCGGCGGCGGTGAGACCGGCGAGGATGCCCGAGGCGTGCCGGACGAGGGCCTCACCGGCCTGGGTGAGCCTCATCTCCCGTCCGGTACGGATCAGCAGCGTGGTGCCCGCCGATGCCTCCAGGGCCTTCATCTGCTGGCTGACCGCGGGCTGGGTGCAGCCCAGTTCGCGGGCGGCGGCGGAGAACGAGCCGGTGGCGGCCACGGCACGCAGGACACGGAGATGACGGGCTTCGATCACCCTTCAACCATAAGCGGCTCTTGGATGGGATGCGAATAATTGGCGTGCATCTTTGAGGGTGGAGTCGTTAGCGTGCTCGGTATGAAGTCCATGGAACCGACCGGGCCGATGCGGCTGCTGACCGTGAACACGGGGCGCCCGAAGGCCGCCTCCTGCACCGACGCCCCGGCCGGGGTGACCGGCATCGACAAGCGGCCGGCCGACGGGCCGGTCCGGGTCGCCGACCCCGGGCCCAAGGGCACCGGCGGCAGCGGTCTGGCCGGGGACTCGGTGTGCGATCTGCGGCATCACGGCGGCTCCGACCAGGCGGTGTACGCCTTCGCCCGCGAGGAGCTCGACGCGTGGGAGCGCGAGCTCGGGCGCCCGCTGGCCAACGGAGCGTTCGGCGAGAACCTGACGACCGGCGGGGTCGATGTGAGCGGCGCGAGGATCGGCGAGCGCTGGCGGATCGGCGCGGGCCTGGTGCTGGAGGTGACGTCGGGCCGGATTCCGTGCCGCACGTTCGCCGGTCATCTCGGTGTGGAACGCTGGGTCAAGCGGTTCACGCAGGCGGCGGCCCCCGGTGCCTATCTGCGGGTGATCGAGCCGGGCGAGATCCGGGCCGGGGACCCGGTCGAGATCGTGTCCCGCCCGGACCACGACGTCACCGTACGGATGGAGTTCCTGGCCACCACCACGCGGCGGGACCTGCTGCCGGAGCTGCTCGCCGCTGGGCACGCGCTGCATCCCGAGGCACTGCGCGCCGCTCTGAAGTACGCCGGGAAGTCGGCGGTGGACAGCTGATCGCCGCGTGCCGGACAGGCACTAACGTGCCGCGTATGACGACTGCACTGATTACGGGCGCGACCACGGGGATCGGTGCCGCCTTCGCGCGGCGGCTCGCGGCGGACGGGCACAACCTGGTGCTGGTGGCGCGCGACACCGAGCGGCTGCGCGAGCAGGCGACGGAGCTGCACGACCGGCACGGCATCGAGGCCGAGGTGCTGAGGGCCGATCTTTCCGAGGACGACGGGATCGCCTCGGTCGAGGACCGGTTGACGGACCGTCGCCATCCGGTCGACCTGCTGGTCAACAATGCCGGGTTCGGCAACAAGGGCCACTATCTGGACGTGCCCATGGCCGATGAGCTGAAGATGCTGAAGGTGCACTGCGAGGCGGTACTGCGGTTGACCTCGGCGGCGGCGGCCGGGATGCGGGAGCGAGGCCGGGGCGGCGTGGTCAACGTGGCCTCGGTGGCCGCTTTCGTGCCGCGCGGCACGTACGGCGCGTCGAAGGCGTGGGTCGTGCAGTTCACCCAGGGCGCGGCGAAGGACATGGCCGGTACGGGAGTCCGGCTGATGGCGCTGTGCCCCGGGTTCGTACGGACGGAGTTCCACCAGCGGGCGGGGATGGGGACCGGCAACATCCCGGGCTGGATGTGGCTCGACGCGGACAAGCTGGTGGCGACGGCCCTGGCGGACCTGGCGCGCGGCAAGTCGGTCTCGGTCCCCGATCCCCGGTACAAGGCGCTGATGGGGGTCGTGAAGGTGACGCCGCGCGGCCTGCTCGGAGGAATGACCTCCAAGACAGGCCGCAAGTACGGTCCTCAGTGAGCTGCGGGTTACCGGACCCCGCGGCCCGCGTAGGCGCCGATGTTGGGGGCGCCGGGCTTCAGTTCGTTGCCGAAGTAGTCCTTGCCGCCGTTGTTCTCGATGACGGCTCCGGCGGCGAGGGCGGGCGAGCCGGCGCCGAGCCGGAAGTCGGCCCGGAGCTTCGGGTCGGCCGTGATGCCGCCCGGGTTGGGCCGGGTCATGTCGATGCCGTAGAAGGCGTTGTGGTCGAAGGAGAGCCCGGGGGTCGGGTTCTTGAAGGCGTAGCCGCCGGTCCCCTCGCTCACGAAGATGTTGTTGCGGATGGACAGTTCGTGCTGGGTGGTGGCGGGGCTGCCGGCGTCGTCCTGGACGAGGTAGCCGGGGATCTGCTCCTTGTTGTGGAAGGTGTTGTTGTAGATCTCGGTGCCCAGGATCGGGCCCCAGCAGTTCTGGACGAGCCGGGCGCCGTCGTTGCGGCTGACGTTGTAGCGGGCGACCGTGCCGATGGTCTTGGCGCCGCTGTACGGGCAGATCAGCAGGAAGCCGCCCTTGTTGTCGTGGCTGTAGTTGTACTGGAAGACGGTGTTCTGGGAGGCGCCGTCGGCGTCGAAGGACATGCCGTCGTGGGTGTTGCCGCCGCCGGAGACCTCGTTGTACTCGACGGTCGTGTCGTCGGTGTTGAAGGTCCAGATGCCCGCGTTGGCGGAGGGCGAGCGGAGCTGGAAGCCGTCGACCCTGTTGTGGTCGACGCGGGCGCCGCTGGTGGTGTCGAGCTTCATCCCGTCACCGGCCAGGGACTTGAGCGTGTTGTGGTGGATGCGGACCCCGGTGCTGGGCGTCCACTCCCCCGGGTACACGTTCGGGTCCTGCTGCTGGCCGACCAGGTCGCGCTTGGAGAAGGTCGACTTGAAGTAGATGCCCTCGCGGTCGACGGCCTCGATGCGGTTGTGAGAGATGTCCAGACCGTCGTACCAGCTGGCCTTCGCCTTGCCCTCGACCGCGATGTGGATCGCGCTGGAGCCGGAGACCGTCTTGTAGTCGCCGCCGCGAACATCGTGGATGTAGAGGCCGGAGATGTCGAAGCCACGGGCGACGCCGTAGTCGGTGAGGCGGAGGCGAACGCCGTTGCGCTCGCTGCCGGGGTTGTCGGCGTTGGTGATCTCCAGCGCCTTGAGGTGCACGTACTGCGTGTCGGCGAGCAGGACCACGTCATGGGCGCCCGCGCCGTCGAGCCTGGCTCGCGCCGGGCCGCCGCCGTAGTCGGCGATGGTGAACGGGGCGTGGGCGGAGCCGGAGCCGGTGGGGGCGAGGGTGCCGGTACAGGTTGCGCCGCGCTTGAACAGGAGCCGGTCGCCGGGGCCGTAGGTGTGCGCGTTGGCCTCGGCGAGCGAGGTCCAGGGGTGTTTCTTGCTTCCGGTGGCACCGGCCGGGTCCGCGGCGCAGTCGACGTGGAAGGTACGGCCGGTGGGCGCGGCCTGTGCGGCGGTCTGGCTCGCGACGGTCAGGCCGCCCGCGGCGGTCAGGGCCGCGAGCGCCGCAGCGGTGACGCGATGTCTCACAATTCCTCCGTACGAACAGTCAGGGGCGGGACGGACGGTCGGGGTGGGGGCGGACCGCCGGGGTGGGACGGGGGACGTCCGCATCGCCGGGAATCCTGGACTCGGATTGATCGAACGTCAATGGATCGCGTTTGAATGATCGAAACTCCCATCGTTCGATCACGTTGGTCTAGGGTCGGACAACGGCCGCCGGCACCGGCCGGACCGGGGGCCGGGCCACACACTGCGAGGGGACTGCTGCCGTGCGCGAGAGTGCTGCCGAACGTCATGACCGCCTGCTCGGGCTGGTACGGGAACGGGGCTCGGCCCGGGTCTCGGACCTGGCCTCGCTGCTGGGGGTCTCACCCGTCACAGCGCGCCGTGACGTGGAGGAGCTGGCCGGCCGCGGCCTGCTGGACCGGGTCCACGGATCGGTGTCCTGGCCGCAGGACGCCACCCCGGGCGCCGCCGCCGGACCCGGCGCCACGGGCGGCGGGCTGGTCCTCGGCATGCTCGCGCCCTCGTCGACCTACTACTTCGCCGAGGTCATCCGCGGGGCCCATGAGGCCGCCGCCAGGGCCGGGGCCAGGCTCATCCTGCGGATCTCCGACTACCGGCCGCAGGAGGACCACGCCCGCACCGAGGGCCTGCTCTCCGCAGGCGCCGAAGGGCTGCTGGTCGCGCCCGGCTGGCAGGACCCGGGCGACCCCGCCGCGTTCGGCGACTGGATCGCCTCGCTGCCCGTGCCGACCGTGCTGCTGGAGCGCAGGCCCACCGCGGGCTCCCCGCTGGACGGCCTGGACCGGGTCTGCTCGGACCACGCGCACGGCGTACTGCTGGCCGTCCGCCACCTGGTGCAGCTCGGGCACGGGGCGCCGCTGCTGATGGCCCGCGCGGACTCCCCGACCGCCGTCGCGGTGCGGTCCGGGTACGCGGAGGCGCTGGCCGTGCTCGGGCTGCGCGCACCGCAGGACGTGATCGATTCCGTACCGGCCGAACTCGCCCCGGACGCCTTCGAGGAGGCGGTGCGGGCGCTGCGCGAGGCGGTCCTGTCGGGGGTGGCGACGGCGGCGCTGATCCACAACGACGTGGACGCGATCCAGGTGGTGCAGCGCCTGGCCGAGCTGGGCGTGCGGGTGCCGGAGGACCTGGCGCTCATCGCCTACGACGACGAGGTGGCGGCCCTCGCGGACACCCCGCTCACGGCAGTGGCGCCGCCCAAGCGCGAGGTGGGCCGCCATGCGACGGAGCTGCTGGTGGAGCGGCTGGGCCAGAGCACGGGCGCTCCCCGACGGCATCTGACGCTGCTGCCGCAGCTGAGGGTCAGGGACTCGTGCGGGGCGCGCCTGCCGTAGACGCCGAACGGGGCCCCGGAGCGGGTGCTCCCGCGCCCTCGTACCCGATTTCGCAGGATATCTCATGCCCTTCCGTACGTAACTTATCTGATCTTTTTTCGATCAATCGATCTTTCGCTCTTGACTTCGGTCACGACTGGTCCAAGGATCACGGCCAACGCCAATGTCGCCGCCAGTTCAGGAGCCTCGCTGTGAGCCGCAGTCCGAGCAGAACGTCCCTCGCCGTTGTCGGCACCGCCACCGCCCTCGCCCTTCTCACGGCCTGTGGCGGCAGCGGTGACGACGACTCCGCCGCCGGAAGCGACGGCAAGCCCGTCAGCATCACCTTCTGGGGCTGGGCCAAGGGTTCCAAGGAGGTCGTTGACGCGTTCAACGCCTCGCACAAGAACATCAAGGTGGTCTACGAGGAGATCCCGTCCGGCAACGCGGGCGGTTACGCCAAGATCTCCAACGCGGTGAAGGCGGGCAACGCCCCCGACCTGGTCTCCATCGAGTACCCGCAGCTTCCGGAATACGTCAGCCAGGGCGCGCTCCAGGACATCGGCCAGTACTTCACCGAGGACATCCGCAAGAAGCTGCTGCCGCAGGCGGTCGAGCTGACAACGCTCGGCGGCAAGAACTGGGCCGTTCCGTTCGACGCCTCGCCGCAGTCCTTCTACTACCGCAAGGACCTCTTCGAGAAGTACGGCGTCGAGGTTCCCAAGACCTGGGACGAGTTCCGCAAGGCCGCCGAGAAGATCAAGAAGGCCGACAAGAAGGCCCGGATCGGCACTTTCTTCCCCGATGACCCGACCACGTTCCAGGCGATGGCCTGGCAGGCCGGCGCCCAGTGGTACAAGCCCGAGGGCGACACCTGGAAGGTCAGCACCGCCGACGCGGCCACCAACAAGGTCGCCGACTACTGGCAGGGGCTGCTCGACGACGACCTGATCCGCTCCAACGCCTCGTTCAGCCCCGAGTGGACCAACTCCCTCAAGAACGGCGGCACCGTCGGCTACCTCGGCGCCGCCTGGGGTGCGGGTGTCCTCAAGGGCACGCTGCCCGAGCAGAGCGGCAAGTGGGCCGTCGCCCCGATGCCCAGCTGGGACGGCAAGCCCGCCAGCGGCATGCTCGGCGGCTCCACCTTCGCGGTGACCAAGACCAGCAAGAAGGCGAAGGCCGCGGTCGAGTTCGCCACCTGGATGTCGACCACCGAGGAGGGCATCAAGGCCCGCATCGAGTCCGGAACTTCGAGCGCCTTCCCGGCCGCATCGGCCCTGCGCCCGGTCGCCAAGAAGTCCTTCGACGCCGGGTTCTACGGCGGCGAGGACATCTACCAGGTGTTCGAGGGCGCCGCGACGTCGATCGGCCAGAACTGGAACTGGGGTCCGACGACCGGCACCACGAACACCACCATGAAGGACCAGTTCGGCAAGGTCGCCAGCGGTGGCACCACCATCAAGGACGCCGTGAAGGCCGGGCACGACGCCACGGTCGCCGAGCTGAAGAAGCGCGGTCTGAAGGTCGAGGACGCAGGCTGATGAAGCGCGCCCGGACGACCAGAGCCGCCGCCATCCTGCTGGGGCCCTTCTTCGTACTGTTCACCGTGGCCATGGTGCTGCCGATCGGTTACGCGGTCTGGCTCAGCCTGTTCACCGAGAAGCAGTCCGGCCTGGGCTTCGGCGGCACCGAGACCGTCTTCAGCGGGCTCGACAACTATACGGCGGCCCTGGGCGATCGGGCATTCCGCGAGGGCTTCGGCGTACTCCTCGGATACTGCCTGTTCTACATTCCGCTGCTGCTCATCGGAGCCCTCGCCCTCGCTCTGCTGCTGGACTCCACGCTGGCCCGTGCCCGCCGGTTCTTCCAGCTCGCGCTCTTCCTGCCGCACGCCGTGCCCGGCATCATCGCCGCGCTGATCTGGGTGTACCTCTACACACCGCAGCTCAGCCCGGTGGTCAGCGCCATGGAGTCCGGCGGGATCGGCTTCGACTTCTTCTCCCCCGAAGGCGCCCTTCCCTCGATCGTCAACATCGCCCTGTGGGAGTGGCTCGGCTACAACATGGTGATCTTCTACGCCGCGTTGCAGGCGATCGACCGCTCCGTGCTCGAAGCGGCGACGGTCGACGGGGCCGGCGCCTGGCGCGTCGCGCTCAGCATCAAGGTTCCGCTGATCCGCGCCTCCGTCGTGATGGTCGCGCTGTTCACGGTCATCGGCTCGCTCCAGCTGTTCACCGAGCCGCTGATCCTCAACAAGGGGACCGGCTCCGCCGTCACCTCCACCTGGACGCCGAACATGTACGCGTACACCGCGGCCTTCGAACGCAACGACTACGGTCTCGCCGCGGCCGCCTCCATCCTGCTGGCGCTCACGGCCGCGCTGCTGTCCTTCGTCGTCACCCGCTTCACCGGCCGGAAGGGCAAGAAAGCATGAACTCCCCCGCCTCCCGCAGCCGCTGGATGTCGAAGACCGCGGTCAACGGCTTTCTCCTGCTCGCCGTCGTCTACATGCTCTTCCCTCTCGTCTGGCTGGTGACCGCCGCCACGAAGGACACCGGCGGCCTGCTCGCGGGCAACGCCTTCTCCTTCGAGGGCTTCAACCTCGGCGAGAACCTGTCGAACCTGGCCTCCTACGGCGACGGCATCTACTTCCGCTGGTACCTCAACAGCCTCATGTACGCGGGCGGCGGGGCAATCGTCTGCTCGCTGATCTGCGTCGCCGCGGGATACGCCTTCGACAAGTACGAATTCCGGGGCAAGGAGAAGCTGTTCGCCCTCGTGCTGATGGGTGTGCTGGTGCCCACCACGGCGCTCGCCCTGCCGATGTACCTCCTGGCCTCCAAGACCGGCCTGGTCAACACCTACTGGTCGGTGCTGATTCCGGTGCTGGTCAACCCGTTCGGCGTGTATCTCGCCCGGGTGTTCAGCACCGGCTACATACCGAACGAGGCCCTGGAGGCCGCCCGTATCGACGGGGCCGGCGAGCTGCGCGTCTTCTGGTCCATCGGGCTGCGCATGGTCATGCCGGGCTTCGTGACGGTCTTCCTCTTCCAGTTCACCGCGATCTGGAACAACTTCTTCCTCCCCCTCGTGATGCTCTCGGACCGCAAGCTCTTCCCGCTGAGCCTCGGTCTGTACTCCTGGAACACCAACACCCACGGCGAGCCGAGCTTCTACCCGCTCGTCGTCACCGGGTCCCTTCTCGCCGTCATCCCCCTGATCGTCGCCTTCGTCTCGCTGCAGCGGCACTGGAAGGCCGGACTGACCGCCGGCAGCGTCAAGTGACCTCACCGCGAGCCCTGAGGAGTACGAGTCCCACCATGCCCCACGCCACTGACAACCGGCCGACGGCCCTGCTCGCGATGGGCTCCGGCATCGCCGACCGTCTCCTCGCCGACCGCCACCGCACCCGGCTGGCCGCTCTCACCCGCACCGACCCGCACTTCGTCGCCCACGACCTGGCCGACCCGACGCCCGAGGTGGCCGCCGCGCTCGCCGAGGCAGAGGTGCTCTTCACCTGCTGGGGTGCCACCCCGCTCACCGCCGGGGTACTGGCGGGCGCGCCCCGGCTGCGGGCCGTCGTGCACGCCGCGGGCTCCGTGAAGCACCACATCACCGACGCCTGCTGGGAACGCGGCATCACCGTCACCTCGGCGGCCGGGGCCAACGCCCTGCCGGTCGCCGAATTCACCCTCGCCGCGATCCTGTTCGCCGGCAAGCGGGTCCTGCACTCCGCGGAGCGCTACCGCGGTCTGCGCACCGAGCACAACTGGCTCGCGGAACTCGACGGGGCCGGCAACTACCGCCGTACCGTCGGCATCGTCGGCGCCTCCCGGATCGGCCGGCGCGTGATCGAGCTGCTGCGCCCCTTCGACCTGAACGTGCTGCTGTACGACCCGTACGTGGACGGCCCGGAGGCAGCACGGCTCGGTGTACGGCTCACCTCGCTCGACGAGCTGTGCGCGAGCAGCTCCGTCGTCTCGGTGCACGCCCCCCAGCTCCCGGAGACCCACCATCTGATCGGTGCGGCGCAGCTGGCCGCCATGGCGGACGGGACGACGCTGATCAACACGGCGCGGGGGTCGCTGATCGACGAGGGCGCGCTGCTGCCCGAGCTGACGGCCGGGCGGCTCCAGGCGGTGCTGGACGTGACGGACCCCGAACTCCCGCCCGCCGACTCGCCGTTGTACACCCTGCCGAACGTGCTGCTCACCCCGCACGTCGCGGGTTCGCTGGGCGACGAGCTGCACCGGATGGCCGACCAGGCGCTGGACGAGCTGGAGCGGTTCGCGGCCGGCCTGCCCTTCGCGGACCCGGTGCACTCCGGCAGCCTGAGCCACTCGGCCTGAACGCCCGAAGGCCCCCTGTCCCACCGTCGAGGGGTGGGACAGGGGGCCTTCTGCTGCCTTCGGTCTTCCGAGGGCTGCCCGGCCTTCCGAGGGCGGTGAGCCCTCAGTGGCCGGGCGCCGGTGACCAGGCGTCAGTGCGAGTGGCCGTGACCGCCGTGGCCGGCCTCGGCCTCTTCCTCGGCCGGCTTCTCGACGACCAGGGTCTCGGTCGTGAGCAGCAGCGACGCGATGGACGCGGCGTTCTCCAGCGCGGAGCGGGTGACCTTGACCGGGTCGATGACGCCGGCCTTCACCAGGTCGCCGTACTCGCCGGTCGCGGCGTTGAAGCCCTGGCCCTTGTCGAGCTCGGAGACCTTCGAGGTGATGACGTAGCCCTCGAGGCCCGCGTTCTCGGCGATCCAGCGCAGCGGCTCGACGGCGGCGCGGCGCACGACCGCGACACCGGTGGCCTCGTCGCCGGTCTTGCCGAGGTTGCCGTCCAGCACCTTGACGGCGTGGACGATGGCGGAGCCACCACCGGAGACGATGCCCTCCTCGACCGCGGCGCGGGTCGCGGAGATGGCGTCCTCCAGACGGTGCTTCTTCTCCTTGAGCTCCACCTCGGTGGCGGCACCGACGCGGATCACGCACACGCCGCCGGCCAGCTTCGCGAGGCGCTCCTGGAGCTTCTCGCGGTCCCAGTCGGAGTCGGTGGCGTCGATCTCGGCCTTGATCTGGTTGACCCGGCCCTTGACGTCGCCGGGCTCGCCGCCGCCGTCCACGATCGTGGTGTCGTCCTTGGAGACGGTGACGCGGCGGGCGGTGCCCAGCACGTCCAGACCGGCCTGGTCGAGCTTGAGGCCGACCTCCTCGGCGATGACGGTCGCACCGGTGAGGGTGGCGATGTCGCCGAGCATGGCCTTGCGGCGGTCACCGAAGCCCGGGGCCTTCACCGCGACGGCGTTGAAGGTGCCACGGATCTTGTTGACGACGAGGGTCGACAGCGCCTCGCCCTCGACGTCCTCGGCGATGATCAGCAGCGGCTTGGAGCCACCGGCCTGGATGACCTTCTCCAGCAGCGGGAGCAGCTCCTGGATCGAGCCGATCTTGCCCTGGTGGATCAGGATGTACGGGTCGTCGAGGACGGCCTCCATACGCTCCTGGTCGGTCACCATGTACGGGGACAGGTAGCCCTTGTCGAAGGCCATGCCCTCGGTGAAGTCGAGGTCCAGACCGAAGGTGTTGGACTCCTCGACGGTGATGACACCGTCCTTGCCGACCTTGTCCATCGCGTCCGCGATGAGCTCGCCGACCTGCGGGTCCTGCGCGGAGAGCGCGGCCACGGCGGCGATGTCGGTCTTGTCCTCGATCGGGCGGGCGGTCGCGAGGAGCTCCTCGGACACGGCCTTGACCGCGGCGTCGATGCCCTTCTTCAGGGCGGCCGGGGAGGCACCGGCGGCGACGTTGCGCAGACCCTCGCGGACGAGCGCCTGGGCCAGCACGGTGGCGGTGGTCGTACCGTCACCCGCGACGTCGTTGGTCTTGGTCGCCACCTCCTTCACCAGCTGGGCACCGAGGTTCTCGTACGGGTCGTCGAGCTCGACCTCGCGCGCGATGGTGACACCGTCGTTGGTGATGGTGGGAGCGCCGAACTTCTTGTCGATGACGACGTTGCGGCCCTTGGGGCCGATCGTCACCTTGACCGTGTCGGCAAGCTTGTTGACGCCGCGCTCAAGGGCGCGACGGGCGTCCTCGTCGAACTTCAGGATCTTCGCCATGGGAGCTGAGCTTTCCTCTCGAACGAACTGCGCCCCCGACCACCCGGCTGGTTATTCGCGGGGGCCAGGGGCGCAGAACAGAAGCAAACGTGGGTGAATTACTTCTCGACGATCGCGAGCACGTCGCGGGCCGAGAGGACGAGGTACTCCTCGCCGTTGTACTTCACCTCGGTGCCGCCGTACTTGCTGTACAGCACGACGTCGCCGGTCTTGACGTCGAGCGGAAGGCGCTCGCCGTTCTCGAAGCGGCCCGGGCCCACGGCCAGGACGACGCCCTCCTGGGGCTTCTCCTTGGCGGTGTCCGGAATGACCAGGCCGGAGGCCGTGGTCTGCTCGGCGTCGAGCGGCTGGACCACAATGCGGTCCTCGAGCGGCTTGATCGCAACCTTGGTGCTGGCGGTCGACACGATCCGGTCTCCCCCTTCGGAGATCTCACGGGGTAACAGTCTTTGGGTGGCGACCAGGTCGATCCGTCGTCGCGGGTGCCGGACCTGCCAGTCGCGCAGTACTGCTGGCACTCTCCAGTGGTGAGTGCCAGCACCGAGACTATGACCGGGATTAGCACTCGGTCAAGCGGAGTGCCAATTCAGACGTTCGTGGCGCGGCACTTCCGGACACCGGTCCGGACAACAGTCCGGGCAACATGGAGGCAACGTACGGACTGACCGGACCGTTCCGTACGACCGTGGGGAGATGACCCGCCCTTCTCCGTACCGGCAGCCGGACCCCGCGCCCGGGCGGCGCCCGTACCGATCTCGCACCGTGAACGGCTGCCTCGATGTGGTGCTCGGGCTGCTGCTGATCCTCCTGGAGGGGCTGATCTGTGCGGTCGCCACCATCCAGTCGGCCTTCTCCCGAGCGGACCTCGACGGCTCAAAGGCCACGGGCCCGCCGCCGATGGACTGGACGCCCGTTCTCGTCCTCGGCTCGATCGCCGCGGTGATCTGCCTGATCGCCGTCGTGCTGATCCGCAGCAACTGGCCCTGGGCGGGCGCGCTCCAGGTGCTGGCGGCGCTGGCGTTGTGCGTGGTCACCGTGCAGGCAGGCCACGAGGACTACCGCCGCTCGCACCCGGCGCCCGCACCCTCGTACGATCCCGGCCGGACCGCCCACCAGTGCCTCAGCGGCGACAGCCGCGAGTGCCGGGACTCCGGCAGCTGACCGCAGGAGATCACGACCATCGACCCCGACTCGCTGTGATCACCGTGCGCGGGCGGGCCCGCCGCGGGCGTCCGCTGCGGGTGATGCACCTTCTGGGCGGCCTTGCGGCCCAGCCGTTCGATCGGGTCCACCGACTGGGCACAGCCGGTGGCGGCCAGGAGCGCACCGGCCGCCAGCAGTCCGGCCAGCAGCCGGTGCGCCTTTCTCATACGTAGTCCTCCAGCCGGGCCACGGCGTATCCCCGGTCCGTGACGGTCTTCATGACCGCCCGGACCAGGTCGGCCATGCTGCCGTCCCATTCACCGCGCCCCCGGAAGTGGGTGAGGATGATGTCGCCCGGGTGCAGGTCCTGGTCATCCTCGCGCCACTCCATGTGGTCCGGGAACGCCTCGGCGTTCCAGAGGGGCACGGCCTTGATCCCGCAGGACTGCGCGATGCGGAGGGTGTCGCCGTTGTAGTTGCCGTACGGAGGGCGGAAGAGGACGGGCCGCTTGCCGAACTGCTTCTCGATGATCTCCTGCTGGTGGCAGATCTCGCGTTCCTGCTCGTCGTACGGGAGTCCGGGCAGATAGGGGTGGTTGAGCGTGTGGTTGTTGATGGAGACGCCCAGCCGCTGGGCCTCACCGAAGTACCCGTAGTTGTCGCTCACCTCGTAGTCGCTGAGGAAGGCGCTGTACGGGATGTCCAGCTCGTCCATCATCTGCAGCAGCTCGGGGTCCTTCTCGGAGCCGTCGTCCATCGTCAGGAAGACGATCCGGTCCTCGGTCGGGACGGTGGTGAAGACCGGCGGCAGCGAGTCGTTGCCGCCCTTCACCTCGAACCCCTCACGGGTGGTGATGCGCGGCTTCACGGCGGGTGGCGGCGGCGCGATCAGCGGCGTCTTCTCCAGCCCCCACTTCTTGGCCAGCGCCGCCCGCACGGCCGGAGCGAGCTGCGCGTTCTCATGGGACCCGTCGGGTGCGCGGCCCTGGCCGGGCCGCTGTCCGGGGCCGCCCGGATGCCCGGCGGCGGGGTTCGAACCGGGGTTCGGCTCCGGGTTCGCACCTGGGTTCCCGGCCAGGGGCCGGTCCCGGTGTTCGGTGTCGCCCGCCTGTTCGCCGGCCCCGGAGGCGCAGCCGGAGCCGACCGCGGCGACCAGGAGTGCGGCCAGGACGGCGCAGGCGGGCCGGTGCGCGCCCGAGCCCCGGTCGCGCCCGGACCGGGGCATGCCCGGCTCGCTCCGTTTCATGGTGTTTTTTTCGTTTTGTCGTACAAGCTGCATGGCGCCGCATACTGCCAGCACGGGACGGGCCTCCCGGTCCGACACCGCCGCCGGGCCCGCCGCTCTACCCGGCTGGCTCACAATGGGGCGGGTGAACGCTCTCGCCCCGAACGACCCGTCCGACGCCAGCGACCCTTCCCCAAGCTCTCGGCTTCGCTCCAGCGGGGACCCCATCGCCGCCGACGACCGGTCCGACGCCCCCGACCCCCTCGCCGCCTTCCAGGCCCTGCGCACCCCCGAGGGCACCGGGCTCCTGGACGGGCTCCGGTCGTACGACCCCTCCCAGGAACTCGCCACCGCCACCCGGCTGCGCCGCTCCCACCCGGCCGCCCTGGTCTCGGCGGCACTGGGCCAGGCGCGGCTGCGGCAGCGGGCGGTGGCGAAGTTCGGCGCCGAGGACGCGTACCGGATGTTCTTCACGCCCAACGGCGTCGAGCAGGCGACCCGTACCTCGGTGGCCACCCATCGCGCGCGGCGGTTCGCCGCGGGCGGGGTGCGCAGCGTCGCCGATCTGTGCTGCGGGATCGGCGGCGACGCGATCGCGCTCGCGCGGGCGGGCATCCGCGTGCTCGCCGTCGACCGCGACCCGCTGACCGCGGAGGTGGCCCGGGCCAACGCCGTCGCGCTGGGCCTGGACGGTCTGATCGAGGTGCGGTGCGCCGATGTCGCGGGCGTCGACACCTCGTCGTACGACGCGGTCTTCGTCGACCCGGCCCGGCGCGGCGGCCGGGGCCGGATCTTCGACCCCGAGGCGTACTCGCCGCCGCTCTCCTGGGCGACCGGTGCCGCGCTCGCGGCTCCCCGGGCCGCCCTGAAGATCGCCCCGGGCATCCCGCACGAGGCGATCCCGGCGCAGGCGGAGGCCGAGTGGATCTCGGACGGCGGCGACGTGAAGGAGGCGGTGCTCTGGTTCGGCGAGGGCTTCGCCGCCGGTTCGTACCGCGCCACCGTGCTCCCGGCCGGGGCCACCCTGTGGTCCGCCTCCCCGCCGCCCGCCCCGCCGGTCGGCCCGGTGGGCCGCTATCTGTACGAGCCGGACGGCGCCGTCATCCGCGCCCATCTGGTCGCCGACCTCGTCGAGCGGTGCGAGGGCCGGCTGCTCGACGAGACGATCGCGTACATCACGAGCGACGAGCCTTACGAGTCCCCCTACACCTCCGGGTACGAGATCACCGACCAGCTCCCCTTCAACATGAAGAAGCTGAAGGCGCTGCTGCGGGAGCGGAAGGTGGGCGTGCTGACCGTCAAGAAGCGCGGCTCGGCGGTCGAACCGGAGGAACTGCGCCGCAGGATGAAGCTCCAGGGGCCCGAGTCCGCGACGGTCTTCCTGACCCGGGTGGCCGGAGCACCGACGATGCTGATCGGCCACCCGCTGACCCGTCAGGCCAGGTCGGTCAGGTCCTCGGCGTACACCTGCGAGAGCGGCTGAGGGCCCACGTACTGCTGGCAGTTGCACTGTCCGGACTCGAAACGGACCGGCTTCTTGGCCTCGTCCCAGGCCGTCGGCACCTCGACCCGCTCATGGCACTTGCCCTGCTTGTCGTGCTTGGCGAGATGGTGCGTGCAGCCGCAGACCGGCTCCGGCGGCCTGTTCGCCGCTTCGAGCGCCAGCCGCTCCTGCTTGGCCGCGTCGAGCAGTTCCAGCTTGCGGTCGTGCCGGTTGCGCAGCGCCGTACGGACGTTGTCGACGGCCCATCCGAAGCCGCCCGTCCAGAAGATGATGAGCACCCACCAGTACCACTCCATGTCGCCCTCCCCCGGCATGACCCATGTGTCCCGTCAGGATAGGTCCGCGGTCAGCGGTGGGCGCCGCCCCCGACGGAGATCAGCGGCTGCGGGGCGGGCGCCCCGGCCAGTACCCGCCGCACCCAGCGCCGGTGGGCGGACGCCTTGACGAGGCCGATGAGTCCGACGAGCCAGCTGATCAGCCCGAGCCCCATGACCAGGGCGACCATGCTGTAGGTGGACCTGCCCGGGGTGGCGGTCGCCGGCACCACGAAGCACGTGACCGCCCCGACCCCGCACAGCACGGCGGACATCAGCATCCAGGCGGTGCCGGCACCCGGCATCCGCAGCGCCGCGTCACCTGCCGGATCGCGGTCCAGCCCGCCCCAGGCGTCGAGCAGTCGGCGGATCCTGCGGTCCCTGCGCAGGCCGATGACGACGAGGACGACCGCGGGCACCATGCAGCAGAGGCCCATGGCGGCGATGATCACACCGATCCCGGCGCTGATGACGTCGTACGACTCCTCGAAGGTGACGAGCGCCGTGCCCACCAGGAGCCAGCCGAGCGCGCACATCGCACCCCACAGCCACAGCATCGCCAGCCGCCCCGGCGAGACATGGGCCCTCACCAGCGCCCCGAGCACCGCGGCCCGGTCGGCGAGCAGCGCGTCCCGGTCGGGCCAGGAGCGTATTTCCACGGGTGGCGGCGGAGGCGGCAGCGGTGCGCGACGAGACATGGGCATGACCCTACCGACCGTGCCCGCAGGCCGGTTCAGACGTCGCTCAGGTGTTGCTCACGCGTTGCGCAACGCCTCGATGTCCAGCTTCCGCATGCCCATCATCGCCTTCATGGCCCGCGCGGCCTTGTCGGGGTCCGGGTCGGACAGCGCCTCTTCGAACCCGCGGGGGACGAGCTGCCAGGACAGGCCGTACTTGTCCTTGAGCCAGCCGCACTGCCCCTCCTCGCCGTCCGCGGTGAACTCGGCCCACAGGGTGTCCACCTCTTCCTGCGTGGCGCAGTCCACGGAGAGCGAGATCGCCTCGGTGAAGGGGAACTGCGGGCCGCCGTTGAGCGCGACGTACTCCTGGCCGGCCAGCCGGAACCGGACGGTCATGACCGATCCCGTCTCCCCCGGACCGGCCCCGGGGTAGTACGTCGTCCTGAGCACCTCGGAGTCGCCGCCGAAGACGGACACGTAGTAGTTCGCGGCTTCCTCGGCCTGGGTGTCGAACCACAGGAAAGTGGTGATCTTCTGCATGGTCTGCTCCTGTCGGGTGGTACGGGAGGCTGTGGAAGGCAGACCCCTGCGACGGCCGGAACTCATCGGCCGTCGCGGACCGGATGTTCCGCGCGCTCCAGGAGCATCGTCCGTTCCCGTTCGTTGCGGGCCAGTCCGGCCGCCCTTACGAACTCCGCCCGCGCCTCGTCCGTACGCCCCGTCCTGGCCAGCAGGTCCCCGCGCACGCTGGGCAGCAGGTGGTAGTCCCGGAGCGCCGGGTCGTCGGTCAGTGCGTCGACCAGGGCGAGTCCGGCGGCCGGGCCCCGCGCCATCGAGACGGCCACGGCCCGGTTCAGCTCGACGACCGGGGACGGCGCGATCGCGGCGAGGCGGTCGTAGAGGGCGGCGATGGTGGTCCAGTCGGTGTCCTGGTACGTCACGGCGCGCGCGTGGCAGGCCGCGATCGCGGCCTGCACGGTGTACGGGCCGAGCCCGGCCCCCTGGCCGGTCGCCGCCACGGCCCGCTCCAAGGCCGCGATCCCGCGCCGGATCAGCAGGCGGTCCCAGCGGGCCCTGTTCTGGTCGGCGAGCAGCACCGGCGCACCGTCCGGACCGGTCCTGGCGGCGGTGCGCGAGGCCTGAAGCTCCAGCAGCGCCGCCAGTCCGTGGGCCTCGGGCTCCCGCTCCATCAGGCCGGCGAGCACCCGGGCCAGCCGCAGCGCGTCCTCGCAGAGCGCCGGGCGCAGCCAGTCGTCGCCCGCGGTCGCCGCGTAGCCCTCGTTGAAGATCAGGTAGATGACTTCGAGCACGGAGCCGAGGCGGGCGGCACGCTCGGGTCCGTAGGGCACCTCGAAGGGGATGCCCTCGCGGCCCAGGGTCCGTTTCGCCCGGACGATGCGCTGGGCGACGGTCGGTTCGGGGGCCAGGAACGCGCGGGCGATCTCCTCGGTGGTGAGTCCGCCGAGCAGCCGCAGGGTGAGGGCGATCCGGGCCTCCGTGGAGAGCACCGGGTGGCAGGCGGTGAAGATCAGCCGGAGGAGATCGTCGTCGATGTCGTCGGCTTCCGGCGGCTCGGGCGGCGGCACGTCCTCCAGGGACCGCCCCACCTCGGCGAGCTTGCGCGCGTAGGTCTCCTTGCGGCGTACGAGGTCGATCGCGCGGTGTCTGGCGGTGGCCATGAGCCAGGCGCCCGGCCGGTCCGGGACACCTGACTCGGGCCACTGCTCCAGTGCGGCCACCAGGGCGTCCTGCGCGAGTTCCTCGGCGATGCCCACGTCCCGCACGATGCGGGTGACACCTGCGATGATCCGCGCCGACTCGATCCTGAAGACCGCCTCGACCGCCTCGGCCGCCGGCTTCGGGCTTGCTGCCGTCATGATCACTCATCACAGCAGCCGTGCCGGGGCGGGGCAAGCAGGCCGGTCAGAGCCGGTCGGAGGACACCCGGCCGGCTCTCAGGCGCCCAGGGTGGTCTCGTCGATCTGGCGGACCTCGGAGGTCACGGTCCAGTTCTCCGGGTGGGTCCGCAGGAACCGCCGGGTCCACTCCAGGGCCTCCTCCTTGTCCTTGGTCTGGAGGATGGCGTAGCCGCCGACGACCTCCTTGGTCTCGGTGAAGGGCCCGTCGGTGTGGGTGAGCTTCCCGCCGGACCAGGTGACCCTGGTCCCCCGGGAGGTCGGGGTGAGCCCGGCCGTCTCCAGCATGACGCCGGCCTTGGGGATCTCCTCGAACAGCGCGCCCATGCGTGCCTCGAACCCGGGGTCCGGGTCGTCGAAGGGGAGGCTCTGCTCATCGATGCGGATCAGTGTCATGAAGCGCGGCATGGTGACTCCTAGGTCGGAGGGCGGGGGCTCTCCCCGCCTCTCACCCTTGCGTCGAACGGGACCCGGCCGGATCGACAGCTCCCGGGAAATTCTTCTGAGAATCTTCCGGCCCGGCCTCCGGAGCGGTCTCGGGGGCGCTCTCCAGGGCGGTCTCCGCGGCCCCCGCCGGCGCCTTCGCAAGCAGCACCAGGGCCACCAGCGCCGCGGCCACGAGCAGCCCGGCGCAGACCCGGAACGCCGCCGAGTACCCGGCCGCCAGGTCGGCCGGGCGGTGCCCGTCGCCGGTGACCCGGGCGGCGACGGTGACCAGGACCGCGAGGCCCAGCGAGCCGCCCACCTGGCGGGCGCTGTTCAGCAGCCCGGAGGCCATGCCCGTCTCGTCGGGCGCCACATCGGTCGTGGCCGCCGTGCCGAGCGGTACGAAGCACATCCCGACGCCGATGCTGCAGACCAGTGAGGGGCCGAGGATCGAGAGCAGGAACCCGCCGTCGGTCCGCGCGGTCGCCGCGTATCCGGCGAGGCCGAGCGCGGCCAGGAAGGCGCCGAGCGCCAGCAGCCGTCCGGTGCCGAGCGCCGCGACCGTACGCGTGGCGACGACCGAGCCGACGACGACGCCCACCGGGAACGGAAGGAAGGCGAAACCGGCGGCGGTCGGCCCGTAGTCGAGCACCTGCTGCATGTAGAGCGAGACGAAGTAGAACGCGGCGAACTGCCCGGAACTCAGCAGCAGGCAGATGAGATTCGCGCCCAGGACCGGCCGCTGTGCCAGCAGCCCGGGACGGAGCAGCGGGGAGCGGGTGCGCAGCTCGACGGCGACGAAGGTGGTCAGCAGCAGCGCGGCGGCACCGAGCGTGCCCAGCGTCCGGGGCGACCCCCAGGAGTCGGTCGAGGTGCGTACGAGCCCGAGGACGAGCAGCGTCGTACCCGTGGTGGCCAGCAGCGCTCCCAGCACGTCGAGCCGGGCGCCGGTCCGGGCCCGCTCGCCCCGCAGCCCGGCGCGCACGGCCCCCACCAGCGCGAAGCCCACGATCGGCACGTTCACCAGCATCACCGCGCGCCAGCCCGCGGCGTCGGTGAGCACCCCGCCCGCGAGGACGCCGACCGCGCCGCCCGTCGCGCCCGCCATGCCCCACAAGCCCAGGGCGCGGGAGCGGGCGGGCCCGGCCGGGAAGGCCAGGGCGATCAGCGCGAAGGCGACCGGGGCGAGCGCTGCGGCGCCGACGCCCTGCACCGCCCGGGCGGCGATCAGCGCGCCGGGCGACCGGGCGAACCCGCCGGCCAGGCTCGCCGCGCCGAACAGCACCAGGCCCGCCATCAGGACCCGGCGGCTGCCGAGCAGATCGGCGAGCCGCCCGCCGAGCATCAGCAGCCCGCCGAAGGCCAGCGCGTAGGCGTTCACCACCCAGAGCAGCCCCTGGGGCGTGAAGCCCAGGTCGCCGCGCATGTCCGGCAGCGCCACGTTCACCACCGACATGTCCAGCGCCACCATGAACTGCACGACGAGGGCCACCACCAGCAGCCAACGCGTGTGCCGTGACTGTTCGTCCACGACTCGCCCCTTCCTTCACGATCACCGGTCGGACCATTACTATACGCGTATAGAAATTAATCGCCAGGGATCCCGAAAGGCACGGGGACAGGGGGACGGGAGACAATGCCGGGGTGTCAGGGACAGAGAAGAAGCGGGCGCCGGCGGCGAACCGGGCTCCCGCGAAACGATCCGTGGGGCGGCCTCGCAGGCTCGACCCGGACGCGATGGTCGCCACCGCGCGCCGCATCATCGAGGAAGAGGGCGTGGACGCCCTGAGCATGCGGCGGGTGGCGAAGGAGCTCGGCTCCACGCCGATGGCGCTCTACCACTACGTACAGGACAAGGACGAGCTGCTGATGCTCACCCTGTCGGGCACCGCGGCCGCCTTCTCCCGCCCCGAGCTGCCCGAGGACCCGCGCGAGCGGCTGCTGGCCGTGGCCGTGCACATGCACGGCATCCTGGAGCGGATCCCGTGGGTGCTGGACATCCTGGCGCTGGGCGAGCTGACCGACAAGAACGCGCTGTGGATGGTCGAGGAGATCATCGACTCGGCGCTCGCCTGCGGCCTCTCCCCCGCCCGGGCGGTACGCGCGTACCGGACGATCTGGAGCTACGTCTACGGCGACCTGATATTCCGCCGGGCCGCCGAACGCCGCGCGCAGACCCCGCCGAGCAGGCGCTACTTCCCCGACATGGTCACGGAAGCGGACGCGGCGACACTGCCCCGGCTCGCCGCGATCAAGGACGACTGGCGCGCGTACTCCGCCGACTACGACGTGGCGGACGAACTCGACGCGATCATCCGGGGACTGATACCCCGGGACGCCCCTTCCGACTGAGGGACCGAGGGCAGGTCACCCGGTGGCGGCCCCGTCGTCCCCCAGCGACTCGAAACGCCAGCGGTGCACCGGTCGGGCGATCAACTCGGCGTCCGGCTCCGGGAGTTCGGGCAGCTCGTCGCCGTACGCACCCTCCCACCAGGTGATGACCAGGACCCGGTCCTGCGGGGCGCGCAGCAGCTCGCGGCGGAGCGGCTCGCGGGCCAGCTCCGCCGAACGGGCCCGCGCCCACTCCAGGAGTTCGGCGCCGCGGCCGTCGGTGGCGCGGGCCTCCCACATGAGGGCGACGGTCATGAGTAGAGGTTGTCCTTGCTGATCTCGTGGACGTGGTCGTGGTCGTGGTCGTGGGTGTGCGTGTGGGCACCCGGTACGTGGGTGTCGGTCACCGGCAGCGAGGAGTCCGCGGACAGCTCCAGGTCCGAGGCTGGCCGGTTCCGGGCGACCATCTCCGCGCCCAGCGCCGCGACCATCGCGCCGTTGTCCGTGCACAGCCCGGGGCGCGGCACCCGCAGCCGGACGCCGGCCCGTTCGCACCGCTCCTCGGCCAGCGCCCGCAGCCTCGAGTTGGCCGCGACCCCGCCGCCGATCATCAGGTGGTCGACGCCCTCGTCCTTGCAGGCCCGGACGGCCTTTCGGGTGAGCACGTCCACGACGGCCTCCTGGAAGGACGCCGCCACGTCCCGTACCGGCACCTCCTCGCCCGCCGCGCGCTTGGCCTCGATCCACCGGGCCACCGAGGTCTTCAGGCCGGAGAAGGAGAAGTCGTAGGCGGGGTCGCGCGAACCGGTGAGCCCGCGCGGGAACGCGATCGCGGCCGGGTCGCCCTCCTTCGCCAGCCGGTCGATGACCGGACCGCCGGGGAAGCCGAGGTTCAGCACCCGGGCGATCTTGTCGAAGGCCTCGCCCGCCGCGTCGTCGATGGTCGCGCCGAGCGGCCGTACGTCATTGGTGATGTCCGGCGCGAGCAGCAGCGAGGAGTGGCCGCCGCTGACCAGCAGCGCCATCGTCGGCTCGGGCAGCGGGCCGTGCTCCAGCTGGTCCACGCAGATGTGCGAGGCGAGGTGGTTCACCCCGTAGAGCGGCTTGTTCAGCGCGTACGCGTACGCCTTCGCCGCCGACACCCCGACCAGCAGCGCGCCCGCGAGCCCGGGGCCCGCGGTGACGGCGATGCCATCAAGGTCGCGGGCGCTGATCCCGGCGTCCTTCAGGGCGCGCTCGATGGTGGGGACCATCGCCTCCAGGTGGGCGCGGGAGGCGATCTCCGGGACGACGCCGCCGAAGCGGGCGTGGGTGTCGACGCTGGACGCGACGGCGTCGGCGAGCAGGGTGGTGCCCCGGACGATGCCGACGCCGGTCTCGTCGCAGGAGGTCTCGATGCCGAGTACGAGCGGTTCGTCAGCCATCAGTCAGTCTCTGTTCCCTGTGCGTGCTCTTGCACGTGTTCTTGTACGTGGAGGCGCATGACGAGTGCGTCGATGTTGCCCGGCTGGTAGTAGCCGCGCCGGAAGCCGATCGGTTCGAAGCCGAAGCGTTCGTACAGCTTCTGGGCCCGGGTGTTGTCGACGCGGACTTCGAGCAGCACCTCGGCGCACTCGAAGGCCGTGGCGTGCTTCAGCAGATCGGTGAGCAGCTCGGAGCCGAGGCCGCCGCCCCAGTGGTCGCGGGTGACGCCGATCGTCTGTACGTCGGCGAGGTCGCCGGCCGCGGCGAGGCCCGCGTAGCCGACGATCCGGCCGGTGACGGGGTCCTCGGCGACGACGTAGCGGCGGGTGGCCCGGGGACCCCGGGAGTGCGCCAGCTCCGACCAGAACATGCCGGCCGACCAGGCGTCGTCCGGGAACAGCTCGTGTTCGAGCTCCAGCACCGGATCGATGTCCCACCAGCGCATCTCGCGCAGAACGGCAGTCGTGGTCGTCACTTCGGAGTGACCACCTTGTAGTTCTTCGGCACCTGGGCGTCGGGCCTGCGGAGGTAGAGCGGCTGCGGCGGCAGCAGTTCCGCGCCCGCGGCGAGCCGCTCGGCGGCGAGGGCGGCCAGCGCTCCGGCGCTGACATGCTCGGGGCCCCGGGCGTCCGGGAACGCCTCGCGGTAGAGCACCGCGCCCGCGCCGACGACGGGCAGTCCGGCGAGCTGTCCGGCGATGTCGGCGGGCCGGTCGACGGCGGGCCCGGTGGCCCGGGTGCGCGCGTCGTCGTATCTCGCCCAGTAGACCTCCTTGCGGCGGGCGTCCGTCGCGACGGCGAACGGCCCCTCCAGCCCGGCCAGCCCCGCGGCGTACGCGAGTCCGTCCAGGGTGCACAGCCCGTGCACCGGCACGGAGAGGGCGGAGCCGAAGGTCGCGGCGGTGACCAGGCCGACCCGGAGCCCGGTGTAAGGGCCGGGGCCGACGCCGACGACCACGTCCGTCACGGCGTCGAGTTTCACCCCGGCCTCGGCGAGGACCCGGTCGACGGCGGGCAGCAGCAGCTCCCCGTGCCTTCGGGCATCGACCTGACCGGACTCGGCGACGACGGAGGTCCCGTCGTGCAGGGCGACGGTGACGGCGGGGGTTGCGGTATCCACGGCGAGCAAGAGCACGCAAACAGCCTACGGCTCCGCCGACGGGGGCACGGCGCCCCGTACGGCGTCCCGGCACGCCCGGCCCCGGCTGCTACCGTCACCGTGCACACGCGAGTACGACGTAAACGCTAAACGCTTGTACGACATACGGAAGCGAAAGGGGCGCGCACGGTGTCTAGGGGCAGCTCGGGAATCGTGGCCGGGCTCACTGCGGCGGCGCTGGTCGCCGTCGGCGTCCTGGCCTTCCAGGCATCGGCGAACGTCCCCGACAACCTCGCGGCCCCCAGACCGAAGCCTTCCGCCACCGCCACCGAGCACGCGAAGCCGAAGGAGAAGTCGCGCCCGGCCGCGCTCCCCAAGGGCTCCGGCACCGGGAAGCGGGTCGTGTACGCCCTGGAGGACCGTCGCGTGTGGCTCGTCGACGCGGACGGCAAGGTGGCCCGGACCTTCGACGTCATGCCGAGCGCACTGAGCCCGCTGCCCGGGACCTACAGCGTGGGCACCCGCCAGGGCGCCGCCACCAAGGGCTCGGACGGCGTGATGATCGAGCACGTGGTGCGGTTCGCGATGGTGGACGACGCGGCCGTCGGGTTCAGCGCGGCGGTGGACGGCTCGATGGAGAGCCCGGACCCGACGCTGAAGACGGGCGGCGTGCGGATGTCCCGGCCCGACGGGGACGCCATGTGGGACTTCGCGATGGTCAGCACGAAGGTGGTCGTCGTCCCGTAGCGGCCGGTCCCGCCGCTGTCGCTCAGCGGTTCGCCGCCGCCGTTCCGCCCCCGTCCCGCGACGGGGCGCCACGCACGCGCTATGCCGCGTCGCGCCGGGACTCCAGCTCTTCCGACTCTTCCCCGGCCGACTCGACCGGCGGTGTGGACACCGCCGTGGCGGCGGCGCACGAGGCCAGCAGATCCTTCATCGACGGGGCGGACGGCGGCTGCGTCCGCGGCTGCGACTGCGGCTGCGTGTCACGCTCGGGCGTCGGCATGGATGCCTCCTGGAGCTCCGGTGGAGGTCGTGATTAGGCAAACCTAACCAGGTCTCCCGTCCATGTGACCACGACCGCCGCTCTCCGCGCAACAATTTACCGACGGCTTGTCGGAAAGAATTCCGGACGGCCGGATTCACACACGGACGAGCGCCCGGAAGGCCGACGGCGCGGTGAGCGAGGGGGCCATCCGGCGGGAGACCCGCCCGCCCCGGCGTTCAGTCGCCCATCGCCTCGCGCAGTCCCGCCCAGCGCGCGCCGATCCCGGCCAACGTCACCTCGCGCCGTTCGTCGTCCGTGTCGCCGACCGCGCGGTGGATCACCACCTGGAGCCGGTCCTCGGACAGCTCCTCGACCTTGCCGTCGCCCCACTCCACGACCACCACCGACTCCGGCAGCGACACGTCGAGGTCCAGGTCCTCCATCTCGTCCAGCCCGCCGCCCAGGCGGTACGCGTCGACGTGGACCAGTGCCGGGCCGCCGGTCAGCGACGGGTGGACTCGGGCGATCACAAAGGTGGGGGAGGTGACCGCGCCGCGCACGCCGAGGCCCTCACCCAGGCCGCGGGTGAGCGTCGTCTTGCCTGCGCCGAGCTCTCCGGTGAGCATCACGAGGTCGCCCGGCCGCAGGATCCCGGCGATCCGGCGGCCGAGTGCCTGCATCCGTTCGGGGGACTCGACGGCCAGGCCCAGGGTGACGGTGGCGGACGCGGCGTCCTCGACGAGCTCAGTCGCCGGGCTGTTGTGCGGTGCTTCCATGTCCGCCAACGTTAGCCGTTGCCGGCACGGCTCCGACGCGTACCAGCAGGTCCGCCAGCCGGTCCGTGACCGTCTCGGGGTGCTCCAGCATCACGAGATGGCCGGCGTCCGGGACGATGACCAGCTCCGCGTCCGGGAGCTGGTCCGCGATGGTCTCGCTGTGCGAGCTGGGCGTCACCAGGTCCTTGTCACCCGCCAGGATCAGGACCGGGACGTCGAGGAAGGCGGGCAGCGCGCCGCTCTTGTCGTGTTCGGTGAAGGCCGGGTAGAACTCGGCGACCACGTCGATCGGGGTGGACTCGATGAGCCGCTCGGCGAACCGCTCCACCGCCGGATCCACGTCCCGCGAACCGAACGAGTACCGCTTGATCAGCCCGGCGAAGAGGTCGGCGGTCGCCCGGCGGCCCCGTTCCACCAGCTCGGCCTGGGAGCCGAGCGCCCTGAGCACCCCGGGCAGCACCCGGCGCACCGCGTTCACGCCCGCGACCGGCAGCCCGAAGTCGACCTCGCCCAGCCTCCCGCTCGATGTGCCGATGAGGGCGATGGCGGCGACCCGGTCCCGGATCAGCGCGGGGTACTGGTCGGCCAGGGCCATCATCGTCATGCCGCCCATCGAGTGCCCGACCAGCACCAGCCTGCCCTCGGGGGCCGCCGCGTCGATCACCGCCTTCAGGTCGCGGCCGAGCTGGTCGATGCCGACCGTCACGCCCTGCGCATGGGCCCGGCCGCGCTCGGAGCGGCCGTGGCTGCGCTGGTCCCAGTGGACGGTGCGGACCAGGCCGCGCAGCGCCGCCCGCTGGAAGTGCCAGGAGTCCTGGTTGAGGCAGTAGCCGTGGCTGAAGACCACGGTGACGGGGGCAGGGGCCTTGCGGCCGAAGAGCCTGCGGCGGCGGGTGCCGGGGGCGGCGGCGCCCCCGCTGCCCGCGTCGGTGCCTGCGGCGCCGTCCGGTTCCACCTCGTCGACCTCGTAGTACAGCTCGGTGCCGTCGTCGGCCGCGGCCCGGCCGGGCAGGCCGCGCAGCGAGCCGTACGGTCCGGTGGCGTCCAGTGCCAGCCTGGCCCGCTTGCGCATGCCCCGGCCGACGGTGAGCCGCTCGACCGCGACACCGGCGGCGGCGCCCGCCGCGATCACGCCTATGGCGGCTCCGGCGATCCCCGCCCGGCGCCAGCCGACCGCCGTAGCGGCCGTCGTCACCGCGTCCCCCGCACCGATCTCGCTCACCGTGCCGCGCTCCTCGTCGGTCGTATCCGTCAGGTCAGGGCCGGGCTGTTCCGGTCGTGATTCGATCGTGCCTGGTCAGCGGCGCCTGGTCGGTCAGGACTCGGCCGGGGTGGCATGCAGATGCACGCGCGGTACGCGGGTGCCGATCCGGGTGACGATCTCGTACGCGATCGTGTCGGCGGCCTGCGCCCAGTCCTCGGCGCTCGGCTCGCCCCGGTCCCCCGGGCCAAAGAGCACCGCCTCGCTGCCGACCTCGACCTCGTCCCCGTCGAGATCGACGACGAACTGGTCCATGGCCACCCGGCCGGCGATCCGCCGGGTGACACCGCCGACCAGGACCGGGGCGCGGCCCGAGGCGTGGCGCGGGATGCCGTCCGCGTAGCCGACCGGCACCAGGCCCAGGGTGGTCTCGGCGGAGGTCGTGTAGTGGTGGCCGTAGCTGATCCCGTGACCGGCCGGCACCTGCTTGACCAGGGCGACCGAGGCGATGAGCGTCATGACGGGGCGCAGCCCGAAGTCGGCCGGGGTGCCCAGCTCGGGGCTGGGCGAGATGCCGTAGATCGCGATCCCGGTCCGGACCAGGTCGAAGTGGGCCTCGGGGATCGACAGCGTCGCCGGAGAGTTGGCCATGTGGCGCACCTCGGGGTCGACGCCCTCCTTCTCCGCGTGCGCCACCATGTCCCGGAACAGGGCCAGCTGGGCGGCGATGGAGGGGTGGCCCGGCTCGTCGGCGCAGGCGAAGTGGGACCACAGGCCGGTGATCCGTACGGTGCCCGCGTCCTCGGCATCGCGGGCGGCGGCGACGAGCTCCGGCCAGTCGGCGGGCTGGCAGCCGTTGCGCCCGAGGCCGGTGTCGGCCTTGAGCTGGATCCGGGCCGGGATGCCCGCCTCGGTGGCCGCGGCCACGACCTCGCGCAGCGCCCACATCCCGCTCACCGACACGTCGATGTCGGCCTCGATCGCCTCGCGCCAGGGGCCGCCCGGAGTCCACAGCCAGCACATCACCCGGCCGCCGAGTCCGGCGGCCCGCAGGGCCAGCGCCTCCTGCGGGGTCGCGGTGCCGAGCCAGGTCGCCCCGGCCTCCAGCGCGGCGCGGGCGCAGGGCACCGCCCCGTGCCCGTACGCGTCGGACTTGACGACGGCCATGAGTTGCGCGCCCGCCGCCCGTGCGCGCAGCACACGCACATTGGCACGCAATGCGGCGAGGTCGATCTCGGCACGGGCTCTCAAGGACGCTGTCTCGTTCATCGCGCCCAGTCTCTCAGAGGCGCCCGGCGGGGCCCTCGGGCGGCGGGTCGCCAGGCCGTCCCTCAGCGATGGTGCAGCTCGTGTTCCAGGTGGTCGACGATGACCGGGACATGACTGTGGGGTACGTCCTTGACCGCCGTGACCAGTGTCACCGGGCCGCCCTCCTCGACGAGTTCGACCAGTTCCCGGACGGCCGCCGTGTGGACGGGGTCGGTCAGTTCGGCCCGGTAGCGGTCGACGAACTCGTCGTAACGGGTCCCGGTGCGGTCCTCGTGGTACCAGTCGCGCAGTTCGTTCGACGGGGTGATGTCCTTGAGCCACTTGTCGATCGCGGCCTTCTCCTTGGACTCGCCGCGCGGCCAGAGCCGGTCGACGAGGACGCGGGTGCCGTCGGCGTCCTCCTTCGGCTCGTACACCCGGCGCACGCGTACATCGCTGCTGCTGCCCACGGTCGGCCCTCCTGTCGGCTGCGGTCGGTGGCTGCTGGGCCCAGCATCACTCAGGCCCGTACGTCCCGCCACGCCGCCGGGATCGCCTCGGCGACGTCCTGCGCGGCGACGGGCGAGCCGTCGGAGGCGCGGCGGGCGGCGAGTCCGTGCAGATGGGCGCCGGCCGACGCGGCGTCGCGCGGGGCGAGACCCGCGGCGAGCAGCGAGCCGGTCAGTCCGGACAGGACGTCGCCGCTGCCCGCCGTGGCCAGCCAGGAGGTGCCGGTCGGATTGACCCGTACGGGAGTGGCCGGGTCGCCGGTGGCGACCAGGGTCGTCGAACCCTTGAGCAGGACCGTGGCGCGGTAGCGGGCGGCCAGCTCCCGTACGGCGGCGAGCCGCCCCGCCTCGACCTCCTCGCGCGGGACGCCGAGCAGGGCCGCGGCCTCACCGGCGTGGGGGGTGAGGACGGTCGGCGCGGTGCGCTCCCGTACGGCACCGGCGTCCAGCAGCCGCAGCCCGTCCGCGTCCACCAGCACCGGGACCTCCGTCGCGAGCACGCCCCGGACCGCCTCGGCGGCCTGAGCGCCGTCACCGAGTCCGGGCCCGACGACCCACGCCTGCACCCGTCCCGCCTTCGACGGCGGTCCCGCGTGCACCAGCGTCTCCGGGTGGCGGGCGATCACCGCGCCGGCACCCGGACCGACGTACCGCACGGCCCCCGCGCCGCCCCGCAGCGCCCCGGAGACGGCCAGCACCGCCGCACCCGGGTAGCGCGCGGATCCGGCGACCACGCCGACGACCCCGCGCCGGTACTTGTCGCTCTCGGCGCCGGGGACCGGCAGCAGGGCCGCGACGTCCGCGTACTGGAGCACCTCCAGCTCGGGTACCTCGGGCAGTTCGGGCCCGAGACCGATGTCGACGAGATGCAGCGCGCCCGCCCGTTCGGCGGCCGGGTCGACGAGCAGGCCCGGCTTGTACGTGCCGAAGGTGACCGTAGCGTCGGCGCGCACAGCCTCGCCGAGCACCTCGCCGGTGTCGGCCTCGACCCCGCTGGGCAGGTCGACGGCGATCAGGGGCGCGCCGGTCGCCGTGAAGGCCCGCACCAGTTCGGCGGCGTCCGGACGCAGCCCGCCCCGGCCGCCGATGCCGGTGATCCCGTCCACCACGAGATCGATGTGACCGCGCCAGCCGTCCGCGCCCCGCGCCCCCGCCACACCGTCCGCGATCCGCCCGCCCGCCGCGAGCAGGGCCGCGAGGCCGCCCTCGTGGGCGCGGCCGGGGGCGGTGAGCACGGCGCGCACTCCGGCGCCGCGCCGGGCGAGCCGGGCGCCCGCGTACAGCGCATCGCCGCCGTTGTCGCCGCTGCCGACGAGAAGGACGACCCGGGACCCGTACACCCGGCCGCGCCGTCGCAGTACGTCGGCGCAGGCCGCCGCGAGTCCGGCGGCGGCGCGCTGCATCAGCGCGCCCTCGGGGAGCCTGGCCATCAGGGCCTGTTCGGCGGCCCGTACGGTCTGAACGCTGTAGGCGGTACGCATGTGCTCAACCCTCCGCGATCACCACGGCCGACGCCACCCCCGCGTCATGGCTGAGCGACACGTGCCAGTGCCGTACGCCCAGCTCGGCGGCGCGGGCGGCGACGGTGCCCCGGACCCGCAGCCGGGGCTGCCCGCTGTCCTCGACCCACACCTCGGCGTCCGTCCAGAGCAGTCCGCCGGGCGCGCCGAGCGCCTTCGCGAGGGCCTCCTTCGCGGCGAACCTGGCGGCGAGCGAGGCGATGCCCCGCCGCTCACCGCTGGGCAGCAGCAACTCCCGTTCCACAAAGAGCCGTTCGGCCATCTGCGGCGTACGCTCCAGCGCCGCGTCGAACCGTTCGATCTCGGCCACGTCGATCCCGACCCCGATGATCACGCGCGTTCCCTCATCCTTCGCTACTCCACGGTCACGGACTTCGCCAGATTGCGCGGCTGGTCCACGTCGTTGCCGCGGGCCGTGGCCAGTTCGCAGGCGAATACCTGGAGCGGCACGGCCGACACCAGCGGCTGGAGCAGCGTAGGCGTAATGGGGATCCGGATCAGATGGTCGGCGTACGGGACGACCGCCTCGTCGCCCTCCTCGGCGATGACGACGGTGCGGGCGCCGCGGGCCCGGATCTCCTGGATGTTCGACACGATCTTGTCGTGCAGCACGGACCGGCCGCGCGGCGACGGCACCACCACGACGACCGGGAGGCCGTCCTCGATGAGCGCGATCGGGCCGTGCTTGAGCTCACCGGCGGCGAACCCCTCGGCGTGCATGTACGCGAGCTCCTTGAGCTTCAACGCGCCTTCCAGGGCCACGGGGTAGCCGACATGGCGGCCCAGGAAGAGCACGGTGTCGTGACCGGCGAGGGAACGGGCGAGCTCGCGCACCGGCTCCATGGTCTCCAGGACCTGTTCGACGGCGCCGGAGATCGCGGAGAGCTGGCGGATGACGGTGCGGATCTCGTCGCCCCACTTGGTCCCCCGGAGTTGTCCGAGGTACAGGGCCACGAGGTAGCAGGCGACCAGCTGGGTGAGGAAGGCCTTGGTGGAGGCGACGGCGACCTCGGGTCCGGCGTGCGTGTAGAGCACGGCGTCGGACTCCCGGGGGATGGTGGAGCCGTTGGTGTTGCAGATGGCGAGGACCTTGGCGCCCTGTTCGCGGGCGTGCCGCAGGGCCATCAGGGTGTCCATCGTCTCGCCGGACTGCGAGATCGCGACGACCAGGGTGCGGTGGTCGAGAATCGGGTCGCGGTAGCGGAACTCGCTGGCCAGCTCGGTCTCGCAGGGGATGCGGGTCCAGTGCTCGATGGCGTACTTGGCGATCATCCCGGAGTGGAACGCGGTGCCGCAGGCCACGATGACGACCTTGTCGACCTCCCGCAGCTCGTGCGGCGGGATACGGACCTCGTCGAGGTGGAGCGCGCCCGCGGCGTCGATCCGGCCGAGGAGGGTGTCGGCGACGGCCTTGGGCTGTTCGGCGATCTCCTTGAGCATGAAGTAGTCGTGGCCGCCCTTCTCGGCGGCGGAGACGTCCCAGTCCACGTGGTACTCGCGGACCTCGGCGGGCCGCCCGTCGAAGTCGGTGACGGTGACACCCTCCCGGCGCAGCTCGACCACCTGGTCCTGGCCCAGTTCGATGGCGGAGCGGGTGTGCGCGATGAACGCGGCGACGTCGGACGCCAGGAACGACTCCCCCTCCCCCACCCCCACCACGAGCGGCGAGTTGCGCCGGGCGCCGACCACCGTGCCGGGGGCGTCCGCGTGCACGGCGACGAGGGTGAAGGCGCCCGCCAGCCGGCGGCAGACCTGCCGCATCGCCTCCGCCGGGTCGGCACAGGAGGAGAACGCCTCGGCGAGCAGATGAGCGACGACCTCGGTGTCGGTCTCGGAGGCCAGATCGTGGCCGCGCTCGGCGAGTTCGGCGCGCAGGGCGGCGAAGTTCTCGATGATCCCGTTGTGCACGACGGCGACCCGGCCCGCGTTGTCCAGGTGCGGGTGGGCGTTGGCGTCGGTGGGGGCGCCGTGGGTGGCCCAGCGGGTGTGCCCGATGCCGGTGTTCCCGGCCGGGAGGGGCGCCTCGGCCAGCGCCTTCTCCAGATTGACGAGCTTGCCGGCCCGCTTGGCCGCGGCCAGGCCGCCGTCCGCGAGGACGGCGATGCCCGCCGAGTCGTAGCCCCGGTACTCAAGGCGCTTGAGCCCGGCGACGACGACGTCCTGCGCCGACTGCCCACCGACGTAACCGACGATTCCGCACATACCGTTCCCTTCGTGGTCACTCCCCCCTCTTCTTCGCATCGTCGCAGACGCCGAACGGGGCGGCGGGGAGGACGGCGTGGCGCGTGCGGCCATCACCCCGCAACCTGTGAACCTTTCCGGTCCCTGCGGGGAACAAGGGGTGACACGCCCACCCGACGAGCCCCCAGGAGCCGATGTGACCGGACCACCGGCCAGCCCCGACGACGATGCCGAGGTCATCGCGCGGTCGCTGGAGGAACCCGAGATCTTCGCCGGGCTCTACGACCGTCACGCCCCGGGCATCCACCGCTATGCCGCCCGCCGCCTCGGGGAGGGCGCGGCGGACGACATCACGGCGGACACCTTCCTCATCGCCTTCCGCTCCCGGCGCCGCTTCGACGGTTCCCTGCGAAGCGCCCGTCCCTGGCTGTACGGCATCGCGGCGAACCTCATCGGCAAGCACCGGCGCAGCGAGGAGCGAGGACTGCGGGCCCTGGCCCGTACCGGGCAGGATCCGGTGGCCGCATCCTGGAGCGACCGCTGCGACAACCGGATCGCCGCCCAGGCACCGCTGGCGGCGGCGCTGGCCGCGCTGTCGCCCGGCGACCGCCACGTACTGCTGCTCGTCGCCTGGGCCGACCTCGGTTACCAGGAGGTCGCCGACGCGCTGGGCATCCCGCTCGGCACCGTGCGGTCCCGGCTCAACCGCGCCCGCCGCAGAGTCCGAGCGGCCCTCAGCACGGACCCCTCGTTCACGCCCGACGCCATGGAGCTGACCCCGTCATGGACGAAATGACCCGGCTGCGCGAGCTCCGCGCGGACGTGCCCGTTCCCGACCGCGCCGCCCTCGCCCCGGGCCGGCAGCGGCTCACCGAGGCCGCGGCCTCGGGCCGCCGCGTCCGCCGCCTGCGGGCCGACTGGCGGGTCGCCGCGGTCGGCGCGGCCGCGGCGATCACCGTGGCGGCGGTGCTGGGCACCCAGCTCGGGGGCGCCGCCGCGCCCAGCCGCTCCGGGCCCGCGTCGACCGCCAAAACCTTGCGGCTGGACAGCCCGGCCGAGGTGCTGAACCGGGCCGCCGACGCGCTGGAGAAGCAGCCGGCCGGGCCGGAACCGCGCGACGACCAGTGGATCTACACCAGAACGGCGCGGGTGGCCTCGCAGGGCGGCCCGAACGGCTCGTCCGTCGGCCCCGTCACGTACGACCCCGACAACTGGGTCCCGTACGACAACTCCGCCGCGGCCAAGAACGGCAAGGACGACGACCACCGCACCGCCCGCCAGGTCTGGCGGGCGGCCAACGAGCTGCCCGACGACCCGGCGCGGCTGCTGGCGGAGATCCGGGCCTTCTACCCGACCGGCCACACGGCCGAGAGCCCGCCCGAGGGCAAGGCACAGCACAGCTTCCGCGCGATCGGTCTGATGGCCGAGGCGTACCCGGTCGCCCCGGCCGCTCTCGCCCGGATCTACCGGGCCATGGCCACCATTCCCGGCGTCCGCGTCACCGACCACCTGGTGAAGGACGCGGCCGGGCGCGAGGCCATCGCCCTCACCCGGAAGGAGGACGGCAGCCACGAGCGGCGGGAGATCCTGCTGGACCCGCACGACTTCGGCTACGTCGGTATGCGCTTCGTGGTCGCCGAGGACTACACGTACAAGCTCGTCGGCGGCAAGGCCGAGGGCCCGACGTTCAAGCTCAAGGCCGGGCAGATCCTCACCAGCGAAGCCCGGATCGAGGCCGCCGTCGTCGACGCCAAGGGCGAGAAGCCCTGACGTCACCGGGCCGGTGTCCGCCGCAGGGGTGCGGAACACCGGCCCGAGGGCCGACCCCGCCGACAGCGGCAAGCAGCCCCGGGTGCATCATTGCGTCGCCGCGGACCGGAAATCGCTTCCGGCCGGCCGGCCGGGAATCGGGGGGTGGGGCGCATGTCCGGCGCCGAAAAGCCGAAGGCCTCGTCGTCGCAGCGCCCCCCGCGGGGCCTCCGCCCCTCCCAGCCGTTCCCTCTCGCGTCTCCTGCGCCCCGGCGCGGCATGTCGAGCGGGGTCGCCGTCCTGCTGGGGCTGTCCGTCGGTGCGGTCCTCGTCGTACTCGTACCCGTGGGCCTGTTCGTCCTGGTCCTTCTCCTGCGCTACGTGAACGTCGTCCCGGAGCCGGACGGCCCGCCGCTCGTGCTGGCGCACAGCCGGCTGCAGGGCACCTGGCAGGACGAGGACGGCGGCCGGCTCGTCCTCGCCGCGGACGGCACCTTCACCGCCACGGACATCTGCGGCGACTACACGGACGACGTCACCGGCGACAGCTCCGGATTCGGCTTCCCCTCCACGATGACCGGGACCGGCACCTGGGAGTCCGACGTGGACGGGGCCCAGGACGACCGTGCGACGGAGCTGTCCACAAAGTTCGCCCCCGGCCACGTCAGGGGGCAGCTCACCGCCAGGGGAACGGCCGATTCCCCCTTCCTGTGGACCTTCGTCGGCGACCCCGACAGCGGGGAGCTCTGCGTGCTGAGGAGAGCGGGCACCCGGCCGTGAGCGACGGCGGCGGTACCCCTGTCTTCTCCCCTACGTGACCGAGCCCACCCTCCACCGCGGCGGAAGTCCCGCAACAATGAACCCGTGATCACTTCGCCGCCACGGAGCACCCAGCGACGCGCCGAGCACGCGGCGACGCCGTACGTCGATCTGTCCCGCGCCGAGTGGAGCGCCCTGCGCGACAAGACACCGCTGCCGCTGACCGCCGACGAGGTGGAGCGGCTGCGGGGGCTCGGGGACGTCATCGACCTCGACGAGGTACGGGACGTCTACCTGCCGCTCTCCCGGCTCCTCAACCTCTACGTCCAGGCCACCTCGGGACTGCGCGGCGCCCTGAACACCTTCCTCGGGGACGCGGGGAACGGCCACGGCGCGCAGCGCGGCACCCCGTTCGTCATAGGCGTCGCGGGCAGTGTCGCGGTCGGCAAGTCCACCACCGCCCGCATCCTCCAGGCACTGCTGGCCCGCTGGCCCGAGCACCCGCGCGTCGAGCTGGTGACCACGGACGGCTTCCTGCTGCCGATGAAGGAGCTCCGGGCCCGCGGGCTGATGTCGCGCAAGGGTTTCCCCGAGTCGTACGACCGGCGCGCCCTGACCCGGTTCGTCGCCGACATCAAGGCCGGCAAGGACGAGGTGACGGCGCCCGTCTACTCACACCTGATCTACGACATCGTGCCGGACGAGCGGCTCACCGTACGCCGTCCCGACATCCTGATCGTCGAGGGACTGAACGTGCTCCAGCCAGCGATGCCCGGCAAGGACGGCCGCACCAGGGTCGGTCTCGCCGACTACTTCGACTTCAGCGTGTACGTGGACGCGCGCACCGAGGACATCGAGAGCTGGTACCTCAACCGGTTCCGGAAGCTGCGGGAGACGGCGTTCCAGAACCCCTTCTCGTACTTCCGCAAGTACACCCAGGTCTCCGAGGAGGAGGCCATGGAGTACGCGGCGACGATGTGGCGGACCATCAACAAGCCCAATCTGGTGGAGAACGTCGCGCCCACCCGGGGCCGTGCCACCCTGGTGCTCCGCAAGGGCCCGGACCACAAGGTCCAGCGGCTGTCCCTGCGCAAACTCTGATCCCCCGAACCCCGAGCCTCCTGGGAGTGGCCGCGTGCTGCATCTGCGCCTGATCGTCCCCGCCGACCGTACGGACGAGGTGCTGCACCTGGTGGAGAGCACCCTCGGTACGACCCATCTCGTCGTGATGGCCGGGGCCGCCCGCGACCCGGCGGGCGACCTGGTCCTGTGCGACGTGGCCCGTGAGGCGGGTGACGAGCTGATCTCAGCGCTGCGCCGGCTCGGTATCGACAAGTCCGGTTCGATCACCGTCGAGAACATGGATCTGACGCTCTCCGCCCACGCCGACAAGGCCGAGAAGGCCGCGCCGGGCGAGGGTGCGGACGCGGTGCTGTGGGAGGAGCTGACGGAGGCGACCCACGAGGAGTCGACGTTCAGCGTCACGTACGTGGCGTTCCTCACCGTCGCGACGATGCTCGCCGCCTGCGGTGTGATGCTCGACAACGCGATCCTGATCGTGGGCGCGATGGCGGTCGGTCCGGAGTTCGGGCCGCTGGCCGGGATCTCCACGGCCCTGGTGCAGCGTGCTCCGCGACTGGCGCTGCGTTCGCTGTACGCGCTGATCGGCGGTTTCGCCGTCGCGATGGTGCTGACGGCCGGGTTCGCCTGGCTGATGGACGCCGCCGGGCTGTTCACCCGCTCGATGGTCGAGGCCGACCGCCCCAACACGGCGTTCATCTGGAAGCCCGACGCGATGTCCTTCGTGGTGGCCTTCCTGGCCGGGATCGCCGGGACGCTCTCGCTCACCTCGGCGAAGTCCGGGGCGCTGATCGGCGTCGCCATCTCGGTGACGACCGTGCCGGCCGCGGCCAACGCGGCGGTGGCGTTCAGCTACAGCGACTACAGCCAGATGTGGGGCTCCACGGCCCAACTGCTGGCGAACCTCGGCGGGATCGTGGTCGCGGGGACGCTGACCCTGCTGGTCCAGAAGGCGCTGTGGGCGGCACACCGCCGCCGGGCGGGCCTCGTCACGAGCCCGCCCGGCGAACAGGAGCCGGAACCGCCGGGCAGGCCCTAGCCGAGCGCGGACTTCACCACGTCGGCCAGCCGCTCGGCGACCGCCCGTGCCTGCTCGATGTCGGCCGCCTCGACCATGACCCGCACCAGCGGCTCGGTGCCCGACTGGCGCAGCAGTACGCGGCCGGTGGAGCCCAGCTCGGCCTCGGCCTCGGCCACCGCGGCGGCGACCTCCGGGGAGGTCCCGACCCGGGACTTGTCGACGTCTCGGACGTTGATCAGCAGCTGCGGCAGCCGCTGCATGACCCCGGCCAGATCTGCGAGCGTACGGCCGGTGGCGGCGACCCGGGCCGCCAGCAGCAGGCCGGTCAGCGTGCCGTCGCCGGTCGTGGCGTGGTCCAGGACGATGACATGGCCGGACTGCTCGCCGCCCAGCGCGTAGCCCTCGGCCTTCATCGACTCCAGTACGTAGCGGTCGCCGACGGCGGTCTGGACGAGCTGGATACCCTCACGCTCCATCGCGATCTTGAAGCCGAGGTTGGACATGACAGTGCCGACCACGGTGTCCTTGCGCAGCTGTCCGGCCTCGCGCATGGCGAGGGCGAGGACGGCCAGGATCTGGTCGCCGTCGACCTCCTCGCCGGTGGAGTCCACGGCCAGGCAGCGGTCGGCGTCGCCGTCGTGCGCGATGCCGAAGTCGGCCCCGTGCTCGACGACGGCGGCCTTCAGCGGCTCCAGATGGGTGGAGCCGCAGCCGTCGTTGATGTTCAGGCCGTTCGGGTCCGCACCGATCGTGATCACCTCGGCACCGGCCCGCGCGAAGGCCTCGGGCGAGACCCGGGCGGCCGCGCCGTGCGCCTCGTCGAGCACGACCTTCAGCCCGTCGAGCCGGTTCGGCAGGACCGCGACGAGGTGCGCCACGTAACGGTCGAAGCCCTCCGCGTACTCGGTGACGCGTCCCACACCGGCACCGGTCGGACGCTCCCACGGCTCACCGGTGCGGTGCTGCTGGTAGATCGACTCGATCCGGTCCTCCAGCTCGTCGGAGAGCTTGTGACCGCCGCGCGCGATGAACTTGACACCGTTGTCCGGCATCGAGTTGTGGCTCGCGGAGAGCATCACGCCGAGGTCGGCGCCCAGCGCACCGGTGAGATACGCCACCGCCGGGGTGGGCAGCACACCGACGCGCAGGACGTCCACGCCCGCACTGGCGAGACCGGCCACGACGGCGGCCTCCAGGAACTCTCCGGACGCGCGCGGGTCACGGCCCACCACGGCTGTCGGCCGTGTCCCGTCGAGGGCGCTCCCCTCGGCGAGAACATGCGCCGCAGCGACCGAGAGTCCGAGCGCCAGCTCGGCCGTCAGATCCGCATTGGCGACACCGCGCACACCGTCCGTGCCGAAGAGTCGTCCCACTGGTGTCCTCCGAAGATGCTCCGAAACCGCAAAACCAAATCAACCAAGCAAAGCAACACAACAAGCCTATGAACGCCTTATGCCGTTATACGCCCGAGGGTGCCGATAAACGAACGCCCCGGCAGCACGAGGTGTGCCGCCGGGGCGAACGTGTAAAGCAGATGAGCAGGCGGATTAGCGCTTGCTGTACTGCGGGGCCTTACGGGCCTTCTTGAGACCGGCCTTCTTGCGCTCGACCGCACGGTCGTCACGGGAGAGGAAGCCGGCCTTCTTCAGCGGGGCGCGGTTGTTGTCCACGTCCGCCTCGTTCAGTGCACGGGCCACGCCGAGACGCAGGGCGCCGGCCTGACCCGAGACGCCGCCACCCGAGATGCGGGCGATGACGTCGTAGCGGTTGTCGAGCTCAAGCACCTTGAAGGGCTCGTTGACTTCCTGCTGGTGCACCTTGTTGGGGAAGTAGTCCTCAAGGGTGCGACCGTTGATCTTCCACTTGCCGGTGCCCGGAACGATCCGGACGCGGGCAATGGCGTTCTTCCGACGGCCAAGGCCGGCGGCGGGCTGCGGGTCGCCGAAGCGGGACGCCAGCGACTCGCTGGTGTACTCGCCCTCGACGGGAACCTCGGACTCGAAGGTGGTCACCTCGGCGAAGACCTCTTCGCCCTCGGTGCCCTCGACGGGGTTCTCAACAGTGGTCTCGGCCACGATTCTCCTCAGATCTTTCTTTTGGTCTTAGGGGGAGGCCGGAACTACTGCGCGACCTGGGTGATCTCGAACGGGACCGGCTGCTGAGCAGCGTGCGGGTGCTGGTCGCCCGCGTAGACCTTGAGCTTCGAGAGCATCTGACGGCCCAGGCTGTTCTTGGGGATCATGCCCTTGATGGCCTTCTCGACGGCCTTCTCGGGGCTCTTGGCGAGCAGCTCGTCGTAACGGACGGAGCGCAGACCACCCGGGAACCCGGAGTGGCGGTACGCCATCTTCTGGGTCTTCTTGTTGCCGGAGAGGTGAACCTTCTCGGCGTTGATGATGATGACGAAGTCGCCCATGTCCATGTGGGGGGCGTAGATCGCCTTGTGCTTGCCGCGGAGGAGGTTCGCAGCCGTGGTGGCGAGACGACCCAGGACGATGTCCTGCGCGTCAATGATGTGCCACTGGCGCGTCACATCGCCGGGCTTGGGGCTGTACGTACGCACTTCGTAGCCTTCGCTTCTTCAGTGGATGGGGGCCAGACACATGGCACCTCTGAAGCGATCATGCAGCTGGGGCTCACAATGCCGGGGACGCTGCCCGTATGCGAGCCACTGGTAACTGCTCCAGAGAACCTACGTAAGGGCCCTACGCGTGAGAACGACGAAGCCAATACGCATAACAATCGACGAGACTACCCGCCCCGCCCCGGACGGGTCAAAACGCGTGGCCCTCGGGCGGGCGGCAGCGGGGTTCCCCGGCCTGGCCGGCCCCGCTGCCGGGGTTCCGTCCTCAATCGCCGGACGGGCTGATTGGTGCGGGTTCCCCGGACCGTGGAGCAACCGCGTCACCGGGCCCGTTCCACCCGCCGCTCGTCCCACACCGGCTCCGCCGTCTCGCGTACGACGCCGTCCGAGCCGAACACCAGATAGCGGTCGAAGGACTTCGCGAACCAGCGGTCGTGGGTGACGGCCAGCACCGTTCCCTCGTACGCCTCCAGGCCGTCCTGGAGGGCCTCCGCCGACTCCAGGTCCAGGTTGTCCGTCGGCTCGTCGAGGAGCAGCGCGGTCGTGCCGGCCAGCTCCAGGAGGAGGATCTGGAACCGTGCCTGCTGGCCGCCGGACAGCTTCTCGAAGGGCTGGTCGCCCTGGCGTTCCAGCTCGTAGCGGCGCAGGACGGACATCGCCCCGCCGCGGTCCTTGGCGTGCTCGGTCCACAGGATCTCGACGAGCGTCTTGCCCAGCAGCTCCGGATGGGCGTGGGTCTGCGCGAAGTGGCCCGGCACGACCCGGGCCCCGAGCTTCCACTCCCCGGTGTGCGCGACCTGCTCGCCCGCGAGGAGCCGCAGGAAGTGCGACTTGCCCGATCCGTTCGAGCCGAGGACGGCGACCCGCTCCCCGTAGAAGATCTCCAGGTCGAACGGCTTCATCAGCCCGGACAGCTCAAGGTTCTTGCAGGTCACCGCGCGCACCCCGGTCCGCCCGCCGCGCAGCCGCATCCTGATGTCCTGCTCGCGCGGCGGCTCCGGCGGCGGGCCCGCGTCCTCGAACTTCTTGAAGCGGGTCTGCATCGCCCGGTAGCGGGACGCCATGTCGGGGCTGATCGCCGCCTGCTGCCGCAGCCGGTGGACCAGCGCCTTCAGCCGGGCGTGCTCCTCCTCCCAGCGCCGCAGCAGCTCCTCGAACCGGGCGAACCGGTCCTTGCGGGCCTGGTGGTACGTGTCGAAGCCGGCGCCGTGCACCCACACGTCGCTGCCCGCCGGGCTCGGCTCCACGCTGACGATCTTCTCGGCGGCCCTGGACAGCAGCTCGCGGTCGTGCGAGACGAACAGGACCGTCTTGCGGGTCTCCTTGAGCCGGTCCTCCAGCCACCGCTTGCCGGGCACGTCGAGATAGTTGTCCGGCTCGTCGAGCAGCAGCACCTCGTCGGGCCCCCGCAGCAGCGCCTCCAGGACCAGGCGCTTCTGCTCACCTCCCGAGAGCGTGCGCACCTCGCGCCACTGCGCCTTCTCGTACGGGACGCCGAGCGCGGCCATGGTGCACATGTCCCAGACGGTCTCGGCCTCGTACCCCCGGGCCTCCGCCCAGTCGCTCAGGGCCTGCGCGTACTTCATCTGCGCGGCCTCGTCGTCGACGGTGAGGATCAGCTCCTCGGCCTTGTCGACCGCCAGGGCCGCCTCCCTGATGCGCGGCTGGGACACGGAGACGAGCAGGTCCCGGACCGTGCGTTCGTCCCGCACCGAGCCCACGAACTGCTGCATCACCCCGAGCCCACCGCTCACCGAGACGGAGCCGCCGTGCGGCTGGAGCTCTCCGGCCAGCAGCCTGAGCAGCGTCGTCTTGCCGGCCCCGTTGGCCCCCACGAGGGCGACCACGGCCCCGTCCGCCACCCGGAACGAAGCATCGCCGAGCAGCACCCGCCCGTCCGGTAGGTAGTACTCCAGGTGGCCCGCTTCAAGATGTCCCATGCACAGCATTGTCACGGCCCGCGAAGCCTGGCCCAACCGGTTTATGTCTCCTCTAGGATCGCGGCATGAGCTTTGGGCAAGGGGGGCCCTCCTGGGGGCCCGGGGGCACACAGACTCCGGACTGGGCAGCGCTGGCCGACGAGTCCGCCGCGCGCAAACGGCGCAAGAAGTGGCTGCTGATCGGCGGCGGCGTGCTCGCCACCGCCGCGATCGGCGCGATCGTGGCCACCGCGGTCATCTCGACCAACAAGAACAACAGCCCCACCGGCTCCGGCAAGAACGCGAGCGAGCTGCCCGCGCCGAGCGACCTGCCGCACGAGACCGCAGAGCCGGAGCCGTCCTTCTCCTCGGTGGCACCGCTCCCCCCGCCGAACCCGAAGGACTACATCTCCGACGCGAAGAAGGACCGGGCCCCGATCACCGTCGACGCGTTCTTCCCCGGCAAGAAGCTGACGATGGGCGACCGCGTCTACCTCAAGGGCGCCACGCAGCAGACGAAGAACTGCGCCGCGACCACGAAGGGCGCGCTCGGCTCGATCCTCGTGAACAACGGCTGCGACCAGGTCATCCGGGCCACGTACAGCAAGGACGGCGTCGCCGTCACCGTCGGGCTCGCGGTCTTCCGGACGGAGGCCCAGGCCAAGAAGGCGGCCCAGCAGGCGAGCGGCAGCATCGCCACGCTGAGCGGCGCGGGCGTGCCGGCCTTCTGCCCTCCGGGATCGGTCTGCCGCCGCACCGCCAACTCCTACGGCCGTTACGCCTACTTCGCCATCAGCGGGTTCACCAACGGCAAGAGCGTCACCACGGCCGACAAGAAGGTCTACACCACCGGTGACGACCTGACGAACTTCACGTTCCGTCAGATCCATCACCGGGGCGAGGTCCAGGCCTCGGCCGCGGCCACCGCCCAGACCGCCTGACCCCGCCCTCTTTCCCCGTCCCGGGAAACGGCCTCAGCAGCACCCACCCCCGGGAAGCGTCCGCACATTGCGCGCTTCCCGGGCCCGGACGGCCAGCAACTCGTCGGCCGGGTAGGCCACTTCCTCCAGCGTCAGCCCGTGCGGGCGCACCACGTGCACGCCGGGGTCGCGAACCCGGGCCGCGAGCACCTGTGCGGGCCACTCGGGTGGACGGCGTCCGTCCCCGACGAAGAGCGCGGCCCCGATCAGCGCGCGGACCATGTTGTGGCAGAACGCGTCCGCCTGCACGGTCGCCGTCAGGATCCCGCTCGCCTCGTCCCGGATCCAACTCAGCTTCTGCAGCGTACGGATGGTCGTCGCGCCCTCGCGCTTCTTGCAGTACGCGGCGAAGTCGTGCTCGCCGGTCATCAGGGCCGCCGCCTCGTTCATGGCGGCGAGGTCCAACGACCGGTCGTGCCACAGCACATGACCGCGCAACAGCGGATCCACCCCGCCGGGCCGGTCACAGACGCGGTAGGCGTAACGACGCCACAGCGCCGAGAACCGCGCGTTGAAGCCCTCGGGTGCCGGCGCGATCCGCCAGATCCGTACGTCCGGCGCCATCCGCCCGGCCATCCGCCGCAGCAGCTTGTCACCGTGCTCGGCCCACACCTCGTCCGGCAGATCGACGTGCGCGACCTGCCCCCGCGCGTGCACCCCTGCATCGGTCCGGCCGGCGACGGTCAGGTCGTACGTCCGCGAGGACCGCGTCACGGTCCGCAGCGCGTCCTCGATCTCGCCCTGGACGGTCCGCCTGGAGGTCTGCTTCGCCCAGCCCGAGAAGTCCTTGCCGTCGTACGCCAGGTCGAGCCGCACCCGTACGAAGCCGGGCTCCACTTCGTCACTCACCCATGGGTCCTTTCCTGCGAGTGCACGCAGATGCATACGGAACGGGCCCGCACCGCCCCGAAGGGTGATGCGGGCCCGTCCAGTGGTCTCAGAACGCTCAGGCGTCCTTGGACTCGGCGTCGTCGGCCGGCTTGGCGTCCTCGACGGCCTCGACGGCCTCGTCCTTCTTGAGGGCGTCTTCCTTGACCGCACGCTTCGTGGCGGCCTCGGCCTCACCGGTGGCCTGCTGGGCCACGGTCAGCGCCTCGACCAGCTCGATGACGGCCATCGGGGCGTTGTCGCCACGACGGTTGCCGATCTTGGTGATGCGGGTGTAACCACCGGGGCGGTTCTCGTACCGCGGGGCGATCTCGGTGAAGAGCGTGTGGACGACGCCCTTGTCCGTGATCGACTGCAGCACCAGGCGACGGTTGTGGATGTCGCCCTTCTTCGCCTTGGTGATGAAACGCTCGGCGACCGGACGCAGGCGACGGGCCTTGGCCTCGGTCGTGGTGATGCGGCCGTGCTCGAACAGCGACTTCGCGAGGTTGTTGAGAAGCAGCTTCTCGTGCGCGGCGCTGCCGCCCAGACGGGCACCCTTGGCGGGCTTCGGCATGGTGTTTCTCCTTGTGTGCTGCACCGGCCGTATCAGGTACCGGTGTCAGTTCCCGTGCGGCGGACGCCACCCGGAAGTTCAAGAGCCGACGGGCAAGAACAAGCCCGTCCGGCGATCGAGGACAAAGCCTCTCCCCGGTCCGGGGCACCCGCAAAAACCGGGCACCCCAGCCGGAGGCGTACTAGTACTGCTCGGTCTCCACGAAACCGGCGTCCGCATCGTCGTCGGCGCCGAAGGCGTCGGCGGCGGCGGTCGGGTCGAAGCCGGGAGGCGAGTCCTTCAGCGCGAGGCCCATACCGGCCAGCTTCGCCTTGACCTCGTCGATCGACTTCGCACCGAAGTTGCGGATGTCGAGCAGGTCGGCCTCGGAACGGGCCACGAGCTCACCCACGGAGTGGATGCCCTCGCGCTTGAGGCAGTTGTACGAACGGACCGTGAGCTCGAGCTCCTCGATCGGCAGCGCCAGATCGGCGGCGAGCGCGGCGTCCGTCGGGGACGGGCCCATGTCGATGCCCTCGGCGTCGATGTTGAGCTCGCGCGCCAGGCCGAACAGCTCGACCAGGGTCTTGCCGGCCGAAGCCATGGCGTCACGCGGACGCATGGCCTGCTTGGTCTCGACGTCGACGATCAGCTTGTCGAAGTCGGTGCGCTGCTCGACACGGGTCGCCTCGACCTTGTACGTGACCTTGAGCACCGGCGAGTAGATGGAGTCGACCGGGATACGGCCGATCTCCTGGCCCACCTGCTTGTTCTGGACGGCGGAGACGTAGCCGCGACCGCGCTCGACGGTCAGCTCCATCTCCAGCTTGCCCTTGCCGTTGAGCGTGGCCAGGACCAGGTCCGGGTTGTGGACCTCGACACCGGCCGGCGGGGCGATGTCAGCAGCGGTGACCAGGCCGGGACCCTGCTTGCGCAGGTACATCACGACCGGCTCGTCGTGCTCCGAGGAGACGACCAGCTGCTTGATGTTGAGGATGAGGTCGGTGACGTCCTCCTTGACGCCCGGCACGGTGGTGAACTCGTGCAGGACACCGTCGATCCGGATGCTGGTGACAGCAGCGCCGGGGATCGAGGAGAGGAGCGTACGGCGAAGAGAGTTGCCGAGGGTGTAGCCGAAGCCCGGCTCCAGCGGCTCGATGACGAACCGGGAGCGGAACTCGTCAACGACCTCTTCGGTCAGCGACGGACGCTGAGCGATAAGCATGTTGCGTTCCTTCAGTCGTGGGCGCCCACTATTTGACGCCCCCAGATACTGACAAGGGTACGGGCGGCACGACCCCGAAGGGGCCGTACCGCCCGGACCCACGAGCTACTGCCTGGAGCAGAGCCCGAAAAAAATCAGACGCGGCGACGCTTGGGCGGGCGGCATCCGTTGTGCGGGGTGGGGGTGACGTCCTGGATCGAGCCGACCTCCAGGCCGGTGGCCTGGAGCGAACGGATCGCGGTCTCGCGGCCGGAGCCCGGACCCTTGACGAAGACGTCGACCTTGCGCATGCCGTGCTCCTGCGCGCGGCGGGCGGCCGACTCGGCAGCCATCTGCGCGGCGAAGGGGGTGGACTTGCGCGAGCCCTTGAAGCCGACGTGGCCGGCGGAGGCCCAGGAGATCACGTTGCCCGAGGGGTCCGTGATCGAGACGATCGTGTTGTTGAACGTGCTCTTGATGTGCGCGTGGCCGTGAGCGACGTTCTTCTTTTCCTTGCGACGCACCTTCTTGGCTGCGCCCTGACGACCCTTGGGGGGCATGTCTTGACTCCAGATGGAGAGGGGAGGTGATCGGTCCTACAGCGAAGACCGCTGGTTGCTGCGGATGACCGGTGGCCCGGACGTCCGCAGTGCGTCCGCTGAGGACTACTTCTTGCCCGGCTTCTTCTTGCCGGCGATCGCGCGACGCGGGCCCTTGCGGGTACGAGCGTTCGTGCTGGTGCGCTGGCCGTGGACCGGCAGGCCGCGGCGGTGACGCAGACCCTGGTAGCAGCCGATCTCGACCTTGCGGCGGATGTCGGCCTGGATCTCGCGACGGAGGTCACCCTCGGTGCGGAGGTTGGCGTCCACGTACTCGCGGATCTTGACCAGGTCCTCTTCGGCCAGGTCACGAACGCGGGTGTTGGGGTTCACGCCAGTGGTGGCGAGAATCTCCTTGGACCGGGTGCGCCCGATACCGAAGACGTAGGTGAGGGCAACCTCCACGCGCTTTTCGCGCGGGATGTCAACACCTGAAACGCGTGCCATTCAATGGCTCCAGTTGTTAATTCGGGGGTCTTCCACAGTGCCGCTCCCGATCGCCGACCTCTCGTGACGAGAGGTGGTACGCCCGGGTCCCCGGCCCCCACCGGAGGTGTCGTCAGCCGAAGCTTGGACGGACTCTGCGTATGTACGTTTTACGTGCGTCGCGCGAAGTGCTGCGAGATGCAGGGGGTCGTGCGTCAGCCCTGGCGCTGCTTGTGGCGCAGGTTGTCGCAGATGACCATGACCCGACCGTGACGGCGGATCACCTTGCACTTGTCGCAGATCTTCTTGACGCTCGGCTTGACCTTCATGGGATGTCAGGTTCTCCGGGTCAGTGCCGTCACCACGCGGAAGCGAGGTGGAGGCAAGATCTACTTGTAGCGGTAGACGATCCGGCCACGCGTCAGGTCGTACGGGGAGAGCTCCACGACGACCCGGTCATCCGGAAGGATTCGGATGTAGTGCATCCGCATCTTGCCGCTGATGTGCGCGAGGACCTTGTGACCGTTCTGGAGCTCCACCTTGAACATGGCGTTCGGGAGGGACTCGATCACGGTGCCCTCAATTTCGATGGCACCTTGCTTCTTGGCCACGCTTCGCCTTTCGAATCGGCTACCTTGATCGACTTTCGGCACAGCATGCGGACACACTGATGCACGAGAGCCGACGAGTCAGTCTACGTCAGCGGACCCCAAAAGACGAATCCGTCAAGTTTGCCCACCGGAGGAGATCCTTAGACCTCGACAAGCGGGTCAAATCCCCCGGGTGGCGTCAGCCGAGGGGATCCGGCGCCACCTCGACGCCGTACTGCGCCAGCTTCGCCCGGCCGCAGTCGGGGGCGGTCAGGACCAGGGGGCCTTGTTCGGTGAGGGCGATCGAGTGCTCCCAGTGGGAGGACCAGGTGCCGTCCGTCGTGATGACCGTCCAGTCGTCCTGGAGCACCTCGGTCTGCGCGGTACCGAGCGAGACCATCGGCTCGATGGCCAGGCAGACACCGGGCACGAGCTTGATGCCCTTGCCGCGCTTGCGGGCGACGTAGTTCAGCAGGTGCGGGTCCATGTGCATCTCGGTGCCGATGCCGTGGCCGCCGTAGTCCTCGATGATCCCGTACTTGCCGGTGGCGGGGCGGGGCTGGCGGCGGATGTACGACTCGATCGCCTTCGAGATGTCGACGAGGCGGTTGTTCACCTTCATCGCGGCGATACCGGCCCACATGGACTCCTCCGTCACCCGGGAGAGCTCGACCAGCTCCGGAGCGTGACCGGTGCCCACGAAGGCCGTGTACGCGGCGTCGCCGTGCCAGCCGTCGACGATCGCGCCGGCGTCGATGGAGATGATGTCGCCGTCCTTGAGGACCGTCTTCTCGTCCGGGATGCCGTGGACGACGACCTCGTTGACCGAGGTGCAGATGGTCGCGGGGAACCCGCCGTAACCGAGGAAGTTCGACTTCGCGCCGTGATCGGCGATCACCTTGCGGGCGACCTGGTCCAGGTCCATCGTGGTGGCGCCGGGCACCGCCGCCTCGCGGGTGGCCGCGTGAATGGCAGCGACCACCAGCCCCGCCTCGCGCATCTTCGCGATCTGCTCGGGGGTCTTGATCTGCACCATTGCGCGGCGCCTCTCTGCATCGGACTGCATCGAACGGTGATGTCTGCGGCGTACGCACACAACGATACGGCGCAAGCAGTCGGGGGGGGGGGGCCGGGGCGCCCCCCCCCCCCCCCCACCAACAGCCCGGGCTGGGGGCCGCCCCGGGTGGGCTATGATAGCACCCAAACCCCCCCCGCGACAACCGGGAGAAAGGCGCCCCCCCGC